>JAQWLH010000043.1 GCA_029247405.1 Mariniblastus sp. | reverse complement strand
CCCTTGGATTGACCAAACCGGCGGCAATGGTGTTTGTGGATCAAACAAGATCGAAACAACGCAAAGCGAACAGCCACATTATTCTTGAAAACTGAACGTGGGAGAATTGATTGGAGGAGCAGCGTTGGGAGAGTCCGCAATCGGATCCTCGGGTGGTTGGGAGCTTTCGACTAATTCTTTCAGTTTTTTAATGTCGTTGTCGATTCGCGATTGGGTTTCGACAGTAGTTAACGGTGCCAGAAAACGACCCAGTCCACGGCTTTTTGATTTAACGCGAAAAGTCAGAAAAGTTTTCTGACCTCGACTTTCGAGTTGAAAAATCGTGGTGATCACCGCTTGCTGATTGGCTGACTGAACTGTGAGTGTTTGGTTGGGTTCAAATCGGATCACTTGATCTTCGTATTTGACTTGTTTGCCTCCCTCGAGTGTCACGACCCTTGGGGTTTTGACGACTCGCGTCCTGCTGCCGTCTTTTTGGAGGGGACCAAATTGCCCAACTTCAGTGAGGCCGGTATTCCATTTCTTTTGGTTTTCGGAGTCAATCAGAAATTCGAATACGGAACTGGGGCTGGCGCTAATCTCAAGCCCAGTTGAGTGTTCATGCCGTTTGCCCCCAAGGATCCACAAGCTGCTAGCCAGAACGACTCCAATCAGGAGCATCCAAAAACCGATTTTTCCGGCGCTAGACATGGATGAATTCCGAGCAGGGGTGGACTTGGGGCAAAGAACTTCTACGCATTAATTTACCTATGTTAATGGTAGAGATGAAATGATCAACAATTCTGGAAAAGAATCTCAAAGTTGTTGATTGACATTTGCTAAAAATCAGGTGGTTTGTCTATCCAAATACACCAGTCCACCAAACTTGATGCAAAGTTTTGGACCGATACGCTGTTGGGATGAGACTGGCGATTAATTTTCTCAAGAACATTCCTTGTCGACATAAACTGACTCACACGTGTCCAATTTAACCAGGATTCTGATCATGAATCTTTGGTGCTTCGGCGTTGTGAGGTCCCGTATCGCACAATAGCTCTGCGGTCCAAGTCGCTGCCATGACTGATTTAATTGAGGTCAATCCCGTGAAACCAAGTAGTAAGAATTTTCAGACGTGAAGCTGAATTAGAACGTGAGTGAAATATTTGTCGCTGCAAGGTAATCAATGCATGCCTGGCTTGGGGCAGTTGGGCGAAGTCGGAAATCGTGTGGCGTCAATCGAACGGTTCCCGCTCCCGTGACTTGGGGATGCTGTTTGATAAGCATCAAATCGACGGTGTGAACCTGTTTAGGACCACCTTGAACTAACGGGTTTTACTCAGTCTCAGCATTGGGAGGCAACCAGAGAAGAGGTCGAGTCTCTAGCTATTCATTTTTTGCAGACGAGCCGGAGCTCAGTTGGCTTTTATATGGCCGATTGGTTCGGTTCAATTCCGAAGTCTGCAGCTGTTTGCGAAAACGAATTGGAACCGGCTTGATTTAGAAGCTGTTCATTAGGAATCTCTGTGCAAAGGTGATTCTTAATGCTTTAACGAGATGAACGCCTTGGGAATTCGCCTCGTTTCGAGGTGTTGCGATTTGCTCTTCGAAGCCGTATTTGAAGTGAGTCTTAAAAAGCTGAACCAAATATGGGATTAAGATTTTTGTGAACATCTCTACTGAAATGGCCTCTAAAGGTATGAAAAATGGTGTCCAACGCAAAAAAGTTTTGAAGCTTTTGTTGATTTCACGCACAAACCGCAAAACTGGTTCGCTGTTCAGGTTTTCAAAAAATTCAATTCAATCATAATGGTGGTGTCCGTAGCTTAAGGGTAAAGCGCTTGGTTGTGAGCCAAGTTCATGCCGGTTCGATTCCGGTCGGTCACCCTCCAATGTGATTGTTCGTTTCGACATCGTAAGCAAAGGAGTTTGCAACATGGTTTCTCAGGTTCTCCAACGACCAACGCTGGTACTGAACCGAAGTTGGCAACCTGTCAACGTCGCGACAGTTTCACGTGCTTTGGTGATGATCTGGAGTGACACTGCCCGTGTTGTGGATCCCGCAAACTACCAGTTGTACGACTGGGATGATTGGGCTCGACTCGACCCAACCGGCGACGAAGCGTTCGTTCAGGCGGTCTCTCAGCGAATTCGTGTTCCTGAAGTCATCACCCTTAACGACTTCAACCGACTTCCCTCAACGACAGTTTCCTTTAGTCGACGTAATATTTTCAAACGTGACCGAATGTCGTGCCAGTACTGTGGGCGCCGGTTGAAGGGTGATGAGCTAACGATTGATCATGTTACGCCGCGATCGCACGGCGGCGGATCGACTTGGGAAAACTGCGTTTTAGCTTGTATCTCCTGTAACCATGGTAAAGCGGATCGGACCCCGGATCGCGCCGGTATGAAATTGTTGAACGTTCCCAAGCAGCCAACTTGGAATCCAATTTATTCCCAGCATTCAGCTCGATACGAAAGCTGGTCCAAGTTTATCAGTGACACATACTGGGATGCTGAATTGGAAGCTTAAGCAGATCGTCGGGGATTTAACCGGTTCATGGCGACAGATTGCGAAGATGCTGCAAGCTGTCCAAAACTATCGATCAAGGAAGGGGGCTTATGTTGGCTCCCTTCTTTTTTAGGTTGAATGGTAGGGAAAAGGCCGACAAGTTTGGTGCTGAGTTTGTGTATAATTTGAATGTATAATTTGAAGCGAATGAAAACTCACCCAGCCCACACTTGTGATAATGCAAAAAATACTTTTGGCCCTGCTTGCTGTTGTTTGTTTTGTGTCTCCGATACGTGGGGATCAACCGAACATTCTCTTCATCATGTCGGATGATCATACGGCCCAGGCAGTCGGAGCCTATGCGACGCTTTTAAAAGAACTCGATCCAACGCCAACGATAGACACACTTGCGAAAGAAGGGATAGTTTTTGATAACGCGTTTTGCACCAACGGAATTTGTACACCTTCGAGAGCCTGTATCATTACTGGCCAGTACAACCACGTGAATGGTGTATTCGACTTGGGTGGCAAGATTCTTCCTGCAAAACAGGCCTTGCCAATCGCGATGCGTGAAGCAGGTTATCAAACTGCGATCGTAGGTAAATGGCATTTAAAAGCTGAGCCGAATTTTGATTACTACAAAGTGCTCCCAGGCCAGGGTAAATACTTTAATACCGAATTTCGAATTCAGGGTGACAAGCCTTGGCCCAGAAATAAAGTTGCGCATGACGGTTCACATTCTTCGGATGCGATAACTGATTCGACTTTGGATTGGTTCAAGAATAAACGCGATCCCAACAAGCCTTTTTTTCTGTGTCACCAATACAAGGCTCCGCACGATTATTTTGAAAGTGCTCCACGGTACGACAGTTACCTTGCCGATATAGATATTCCAGAACCGGAGACGCTGTGGGAAGTGCCTGATACGTTTGGTTCGTTGGCGACCAAGGGTTACAAAAACGAACTGGAACCACACATCGGCACTTCCATTGGCCGACGCAATCCACGTCGGTCGTACGCACGTGATTTGCCCAGGAAATTTCCTCAGGAGTTTAAGTGGGACTACAATGATCCCAACTTGTCTGATGTTGAAATCAAACGTTTGGCCTATCAAGCGTATCTGAAAAAATATCTTCGCTGTGTGAAGGGGGTCGATGATAATTTGAAGCGGTTGTTCGACTACCTTAAGGCCGAAGGCCTGTACGATAATACGCTGATTATCTATACCGGCGATCAGGGTTTCTGGCTGGGTGAAAAAGATTATCAGGACAAGCGCTGGGCGTACGATGAGTCTCAGCGAATGCCGTTTATTGTTCGGTACCCCAAAGCCGTCAAGGCAGGCGTCCGAAGCGACGCAATGATTGAAAACGTCGATTACCCAGCGATGATGCTGGATTTTGCGGGCGCAAAAATTCCTGAAACAATGCAGGGCAAGTCATTTCGAAGCATCTGTGAAACTGGAACCGAACCGTCTGGTTGGAAAAAAGCTGTCTACTATCGCTATTGGATGCATATGGCTCACCATGACAATCCAGGGGAAATGGCGATCCGTACCAAGACTCACAAATTGATCTACTTTTACGGATGCAACTACAAAGGCAAAGATCAAACGCCCGCCGCTTGGGAACTTTACGACTTGAAAAAAGATCCTCATGAGCTTGTCAATGTTTACGACGATCCGGAGTATGCCCTGATTCGAGATTCGTTGAAAATTCAGTTCGCGAAGCTGCGAAAAAACATTGGTGATGACGGTAGCCATCATTCGGAGTGTGAGAAAATCGTTCAGGAGTTTTGGGATTACGATGCAGTTGACCGTGCCAAGGCTGTTTCGATTAGTCAAGATTTTAAAAAGCGTCGCGAAGCGATGCTTGACGAGCAAAAGAAAAAGAAGTGATGCCATTGTTGTGGGCAAGGGGTCGTTTAGCGCCCGCGGACAACCGCCGATCGTCACGTCGCTTTTGCCCGCGTGATTTTCGCGAGGGTACATTTGTTGTTCACCAAAGAGCGGGCGGTTCCCGAACGTTTCCACCTGTTTTGGATCCTCCGTCCGCTGGAGGTTCGTTTGCCAACGAAAGAACTTGTGTCTCGGCGTCTGCGATTTGATTTCTGAGGTGTCGTCACTCCGGTCAGGTTTGGTTGACTTTGATTTGTTGATCAGATTTTCGAATGCCATCTCTTGTTTGTAAATGACGATACGTTGGACAGGAAAGTTTCCTCTCTTCAGGCTCTCATGAGGAGCAGTTCATGTATTGCTTGAAGAGGAAATCGTATATCCTTGCAGTTGTCATGTCGTCCAATATTGGCGTGGCTTAAACGTACTTTCAAACTGGAATACTATGAACCGCACTGTCGCTTGTTTTTGTTTTGCAATCGCCACAATTGTCTTTCCTCATTTTTCTTTCGCTCAAGAGGCTCAGTCTAACTCGAAAGATTGGGCACGTTGGCGAGGTCCGACCGGTAACGCCATTGCTTCAGCGGATCAAAAACCCCCCACAAGTTGGAGTGCAACGGAAAGCGTCATTTGGAAGTCCAAGGTGCCCGGCACCGGACACGCTTCTCCAATTATTTTTGCTGATAAAATTTTTCTTGCGACGGCGGAGCTTAAGAGTCAAAGTCAGTCTGTGGTTTGCTTTGATCGTCAATCAGGAAGCCAACTTTGGCAAACAGAAGTTAACAACGGTGAGTTCCCGAAAAAAATCTATCCTAAGAATACTCATGCCTCATCGACTGTGGCGACCGATGGAAACCACGTGTTCGCTGTGTTCAACCACCACGGTGCTGTCGATTTGACGAAGCTTGGTTTTGATGGCGAGATTGTCTGGAAGAAAAAAGTTGGGAATTACGACCCGTTTTATAAATTTGGTTTTGGTGCCAGTCCGATTATCCACAATGGGAAAATAATTGTGACGACCGAAAGTAAAGTTGACTCTGGAATCTATGCATTCGATCTTAAAACAGGCAGTCAAATTTGGAAGATTGATCGAAATGGAGTTAGCAGTTATTCAACACCGGTGGTGGCCAAGGTTTCTGGTAAAGAGCAATTGCTAATCAGCGGCGGCAGTAAAGTAAAAAGTTACGACCCCAAGACCGGTGCCCAAAATTGGGAAACACCTACGGACTGGAAAGTCAGTTGTGGAACGATGGTTTGGGATGAAAATATGGTTTTTATCAGCGGTGGTTATCCGGCTCAGCAAACGCTCGCACTGAACGCATCTGACGGAAAACTCGTTTGGGAAAACAATGTCAAATCGTATGAGCAATCTCTACTGGCAGTAAATGGTTATATCTACGCGCATAGCGACAGCGGGGTGCTGTATTGTTGGCGTGCTGCAGATGGGCAAGAGATGTGGAAGAATCGGTTTGGTTCGAGGAAGAATCCGGTCAGCGTGTCGCCTGTATTAGCGAATGGAAATATTTACTTCACGGCGGAGAATGGGGAAACGGTTGTCGTCAAACTTGACCCGAAAGAATTTAAAGAGGTCGCTCGAAACAAACTGGGTGATAAGGCTTTTGCCACACCCGCGTTTTGTGACAATCAGATTTATACGAGAGTGGGAGACAGCAGTACTGGAAGTGATCATCAGTGGCTTTACTGCCTGGGTAAGAAATAAGTGTCGTCGTGGTTGGAAATGTGAGTTTTCAAGAGTTTTGAGTGACCGGAGTTAGTTTTCTCGTGTGATTTCGGTTAAACGTAGGCTACGCCAAATGTCAATTCGTAAAGGGTGAAGGACATAAAATTTGAATTTTGGCGTGCATTGGACTATTTTCATAAGTGACAGACTTACTTTACAGAAGCGATTTCTTATGCGATCACTCTACTGCCTCAAGAATTCATCTTACCTTCTCACGATTGTTTTTTGCGTGGTCTTGGTCGGGCTTCCATGTCGAGTCAATTCCGAAGAACTCGACATCAACCGTTTACAGTCTCAGATTTTTTCTGCGGTCGATAAAGTTATGCCAGCAGTTGTCGCCATCAGCGACCGCGGGGCAATTTTCAGCGGTGTCATCGTCTCCAAAGAAGGCCATGTGCTCACCGCCGGACACGCTGTTAGTCCTAAACGCGTCTACACCGTGATGCTTGCCGATGGTCGCCGATTTCGGACAAAGGGTCTTGGATCCAACAAACGGGTCGACATGGCGATGCTGAAGATTTCGTCAGACCAAGATTTGCCGTTTGCTGAGATGGGACACTCTTCGGTCGTTGTTAGGAATCAACCGTGTGTCGGTGTCAGTCACCCTGGGCTTTATGATGCTAACCGTGGTCCGATTGTTAGATTTGGCCACATCTTACAACCGGTCACGTCCAACGAAGGGATGATTAAATCTACTGCGAAGATGGAACCGGGTGATTCGGGAGGACCGTTGGTCGATCTTGATGGCAAAGTTATCGGGATTCACAGTAACATTAGGCGAGATGAAAAGTCCAACTACGACGTCCCGGTCGATTCGTTTCGGAAACACTGGAATGATTTACTGACTCCCAAAGAGTTCTTCGTCAACGGCTATCCAAGTTTGCCGAAGTTGGGCTTCCGGGGTACCGGAGACGACCTGGGAGTTAAAGTGCTCAAGGTCTATGAGGGCGGGCAGGCGGAACAGTTCGGTCTACAGCCAAACGACTTTGTGACAAGCGTGGGCGGGTTGGGCGTTAAAAGGGCAAGCCAGATATATAGTCGCTTATTTAAATTGCGGTCCGACGGAGTCGACGAGTGTTTTGTTAACGTTAACCGTGGCGACAAGAAGATGTCCATTCGATTTAAATTGATGGATGATCAGTTTCCGACGCCGACCGCCTATCCTGAACTTCCCGAGTTGGTGTCCAAGTTTGCCAAGCTTGAGTCGAAGTTAGATGACAACATGTTCGTGATTCGGAGTCAGATCGGAAAAAAATCTGTCACGGTCTGCGGAACTCGTGTCAAAATTGATGGCCGTGGAAACCTGATCAGCAAAAGTTCAAGAATTGGAACGAATCCCAGAGTTGAATTATCCACGGGTGGATTCGTTTCCGCAGACATTGTTTCGCGGGACTCGAAGAACGATCTGGTCTTACTCCGTGCAAATCTACCTGGCACAACCGGGATTGATCTGAGACGAGTTTATGGAGACGTCGAAGAAAAACCTGGCAAACTCTTGATCACACCGAGTTCGAAAGATGGTGGTGAAATTAGCGTTTGGGGTTCAAAGTATTTTGCAGTTAATCGGACCCTGATGAGCGGGGGCTTTTTAGGTGTGGAAATGGCGGTTCAGCCCAACGCTGGTCGAGTTGTATTTGCGCGAGTCAGAGATGGTGCCGCCAAGGCAGCAGGGGTTGAGTCGGGCGATATCGTGCTTCGTATGGACGATGTTGAAATCAGAAGACAGGGTGATGTGCGGAATTTCCTTCGCACCAAAGACCCGAACAGCACGATTACGGCTCTGCTCGAGCGTAATGGAGAACAGATTGAAAAGACAATCGTTTTGGGGAATCGCCCGGATATGACCGGCCATGTCGCTGACAACTTGATTGGTGGAAAGAGTCTTCGTCGCGATGGTTTTAGTTTAGCCATCGCTCATGATGCTGATTTAAAGCCTGAAGACTGCGGAGGGCCGGTATTTGATCTGAACGGGCAATTCTTAGGTGTCAATATTGCGAGGTCCAGTCGGGTCCGAAGCTATGTGATCCCCAAAACAGTTCTTAAGCAGTTTGTAAATAACGCTCAGCGTTAACTCACATTAGGCGGGTTGTTGGATTCTGGGCGGCTAATCCAAAAGTTGCGGCGTCTTCTGGTGAATATCTGCTGCAGATGGTCATTTCAGGATGACTCGCGCTGGATGGCGAAAAATGCAGCGGCTAGACATTGGTTCATCTGCTCGATGACTTCGCACTGGCTCGCTTCTTCGGGGCCATTGGCGTTTGGTATTTCGTGCACCGCAGGTCGACTTTCAATTTTCTCAAATTGGAATTTGTGACTAGCCAGCGCTGCGTCAATTTCTTCTTCCGTAGGATCTTCGTTATCTTCCGAATCTAAAAGGAGAAACTTGATAATATCCATCAAATCTCTTTCGCTTTCTTCATTCGTTCCACTCAGGAGTAACGAAGAGAAAATGATTTCATCGTGAAAATAGTAAAGTACGTAGGCGCCATGCAAATCAGAACCAATTCGAAACTCCAAAAAGGGGTTGTCCCCTGGCAGGACTGATTCGTAGGGCAGTTCCAGATCACCAGTCAGGTGTGTGAACTTGTTTTTGAAGTACTCGATGTGCTGTGAGTTCAGGTCGCCCATTTGGGTTTCGCAAGTTTCCAGCAAATCGCCATCGTTTGAGTATTTTGCAACCGTCAAAGAATTTGGCATGTCAATCAATTTCGGTTAAGTCGTGAATTTGGATCTAGGCTGACTTTGTTTACCCAGCACGCAAGTTCCTTAATACTGAGCGGTTTAAGCAAAAAGTCATCCAATCCAGCGTCCTCGGTTGCTTGACGCAGTGTTGCATCGTGTGTGCCGGTGATGAGTGCTACAACAGTATTCTGTCCGTTTTTGAGATTCCGGATTTGTTTACCGACATCGATTCCTTGGGTGTCGGGAAGTGATTGATCGAGGATGACGATTTCGGGCATTTCCTTTTGGAAAAGTTCAATTGCCTCATGGCCATTAGCGCATTGGATGACCTCATGGTTTTGGATTTCCAGACCAATGCTAAATACGGCGCGGACCTCTTCGTTGTCGTCAACGACCATGATCTTTCGGCAAGCCGCAGGTATGGATGTTCGGGCTTCTTCGGTCACAACAGTAAACTTTGGGGACGGAGGAGCTGATAATACTTAACTTCGGTGCTCGCCAGCAGCGCGATGGGTGTGTGATCTAAAGTTGAGAATACTTGGTCGGTTGAAGGAACCACTTTTGGATTTTGGAAACTGTTCCTTTATATTCTTCGAGGTCTTTGATCCGTTTCCATTCCGGGTGGCCTAAGAAACTTTTCCAGTGCTGTTTGTGGGATTCTTCATCGCTACTCGAAAGCATGTAAACGAGGTTAGGCACGTCAGGGCCAATGAGGGTTTCACCAAAAAAGACGGGACCCAATTCGGTGTCACGCATGATTTGAATTTCACCTTCATTGAACATTTTTACTTTTCGACGTGCGTGATCTTCTGTGTGGCTTTGGTAAAGTCTGAGCTCGAAGATGCGTTCTTTTTTTTCTTTTGAAACGGCGGGGGTTTCGATCACTGGCATGCCGGAAAAAGCTTTCAAAAATCGGCTCTCGATTCGATCAAATACCGGATCCTTTAACTTTCGTGCAAAGTAATTTGCGGACGCTGCCTGATATTCCTTGTCCGCCGCTAATGTTTCATTCATCGCGGTAAACTTTTCCACCGACGGGTAGGGAATCAGCATGTACATGGAGTGGTCATTTTCATCACCAAGATTGGTGAAGACACCGATGCGGTCGAGACCCATGCGATTAAGTGCTGGAACCAACGCGTTCTCAAGATAAGATTCAGCTGCCTGTTGCTTATCAAAGTCGTAAATCTTGTAGACTCGAATTTCATAGTATTCTTGATCTGCATTTGAATTCGCTGCCGGATTGTCGTTCTTTGGCTCGGTCGAATTAGCTGTGCTGTTCAGGCTGGAATGGACCGTCACAACAATCAGCAGAATCAGTAGCAAGCGTCGTAGAGTTGGGTTGGCGGTTTTCATTTGAATCCCTGTCCGGGTGTTGTGTTTGATTTTGTTTTATGAGGCGTTCACGTGGAAACGGACCTCAGGAGTTTTAGCACGAAGTGTGGGCCAAAAACTAGAGGACGCCGTAGGATAAGAGCACATGTGAGAAAGTAAATCTTTCCGATTTAAGGGCTTCCAACGGACAGCACTTATTGTAGCTCATACGTTGTTGCAGTGAAACGAGCGGTCGATGATGATTAACGATGTTGTGTTCAGTTCCGAGTCATCCATTCAATTGGAGCTGAAACAATCACGTTCGATCGAGTGTCCGTTTTGTATTTAGACTCCGCAAACGATTGTATGTTTCAAGGGGAATACCAAGGGTCCGTTTGGATGCTGTGTTTGTTGGAATGGATTCCAATCTCACTTTGAAGGACAAGTCTCTCATCAATTCATCGAAGCCGTGGTTAACGCCTGGTGGTATGGTTGGCGAAGGTTGTGCTGTACCAATCTAGCCTGAAGTATTTGCTCTCATATTGGGTAACACTCTGCTCAGAACTGGCTCGGCGATCCTGGGGCGTCATTTTTTGGCTGCTACTCGCCCATTAACTTTACAATCATCGGTTCCATCGCGTCGGCCCAGATTTGGTATCCCTTTTGATTAGGGTGTAGAAGATCAGGCATGATTGATTTGGGAAGAATATTGCCCTTTTCCAAAAATTTGTTGCTTATGTCGAGGTACCAGACATTTTTGTCGTCAGCATATCCTTTGATAATTTCGTTGATCGCCAAATTGATTTTTCGCAGCTCGTCATTGTTGTCGTTGCCGCGTGGAAAGATTCCAAGGAGGAGCACTTTGGTCTTGGGAAGCCGCAAAGCCAACTCGTCGATGATTCGCTTAATGCCAAGCGCAGTATGTTCGGGTTTTTCTTTGCGATGTCCGGTGTTGTTGGTGCCGATCATGACGACAGCAAGTTTAGGATTGATGTCGTCAATTGCGCCGTTCTGGAAACGCCAAATGACGTGTTCAGTTCGATCGCCACTGAAGCCAATGTTTAATGCTTTTCGGTTGGCATAGTATTTGTCCCAGACTTGCTGGCCCCCATTTTCCCAACTGTGGGTGATTGAGTCGCCAACCATTAGTAATTCGACTTGTTTCATCAGCTTGCGTTGAGCAAGTTTCTCTTCGTGTCGCGGCATCCACCAGCTGACGGCCCATGGAGCGGTTTGGATTTCAGACCCTATGGCAAGAATTGGCTCAACATCTTCGTGGTCCCGCCACAGCCAACGCATGGCGTCAGGGAAAAGAGAACCGGCATGATTTCCGTCATGGCCGCCCTCGCCCCAATCAAGTCGTACGTCGTAGCCCTTGTACTTAAGTGCGGCAAACATTTGCTTGTTCGCAAGGGGCCAGTTTCCGTGTTCGTTGTCCAGATCATTTTCGCCATCTTGTAGGTAAATACGGATGGGTTTTTTGTCCGTCTTTCGAATGATGCCCGGGTAAGTGTCGCCGTGGCGGATGTTAGTGAAGCTGCCGATGTGACTGAGGACTTTGCCGAACTGATCGGGCCGTTCCCAAGCCACGGTAAAGGCACAGATACCTCCGCTGCTCGCACCGCAAATTGCTCGGCTATTCGGATCGTCCGTGATTTTATATTTCTTTTTGACTTCCGGTAAAATTTCTTCGAGTAGGAATTTTGAATAGTCAGCGTTGAGCGAATCGTACTCTAGGCTGCGATTTGCCGGTTTGGGTTGCCGGACAAGTTTTTCAGGGAGTAATTTTGTTTTGTGTCCAGGGGCAATAAACACACCGATCGTCACGGGAAGCTCTTTCCGATGAATCAGATTGTCAAGCACGATTGGAGCGCGGTACTCACCCTTTTCGTTAACATATTTAAAACCATCTTGAAAAACCATCAAAGCAGCTGGCGTGTTTTCGTTATATTGCGCAGGAACGTAAACGTAATAGCGCCGTTTGGTGCCGGGGAAGACTTTACTCTCCAGCCAAGTGTGTTCGGTAACCCTGCCCTTGGGGATGTCCTCGTTTCGCTGTGAATCAGCTCCTTGCTTATAACGACGGGGTTTTTGCTGAGCATCAAGCTCATTGTTTCCGATTGCGTACGAAAAGATGCCAATCAGGATGGCCCAACATGCGATCCGAATAGATGTTTGAGGCGGTTTTTTCATGATGAGGTGAGCAAAAAAAGGATTGGGTGACGGTTTCCGACATTGGTAGCTAAAATAACTTGCATCGTGATTGCTTGCCAGTCAAAGCGGATAATCTAGATCGCAAAGTTGTGGTTTTCCCTTTGATCTCGAGTGCGACACCGCATTCAGGTTGATTGCGTTAAACAAGCTTGCCGATACAAATAGACGAAATCTCAGCGAACCGTTTTATAGGCAGTAAATCCTCTTTTCTCAACGATCATGATTGACTTTCTCGGATATCTCGTTGGCTTGATTGTGGGCGTTGTGCTTGGACTGCTTGGTGGCGGCGGCTCCCTGTTGGCCGTCCCAATGTTGCTGATTTTCGACAAGTCAGCCGTTACCGGGTCGGCTTACGTTACCATTCTCGTTGGTGTCAGCGCATTGTTTGCCTTAATGCCCAGAATTCGCATGAAACTGGTTGATTGGCCCACAGTACTTGCCCTCGGAATTCCAGTTTCAATTAGCACCTTGCTGACGAGGGTCTGGTTGATCCATGCTATCCCCGACATGATTCCGGTTATTGGCATTTCTAAAAAGAGTTTTGTGCTCTTGGTGATTGCCGTCTTGTTGCTTCTCTCCTGGGCTACGATGGTCGGCTTGATTGGCAAGAACATCAAATCCAAGGCAAACTTGAAATATGAAAATCCGCTCGCCTATTACCTGACGTTAACGTTCTGTGGCCTGTTGATGGGGGTTGGTCCTGCTCTGGCGGGGGCAGGAGGTGGGGTCTTGATTGTGCCATTGCTGGTTATCTTTTTTGGTTTACCAATCAAGACAGTGGTCGGGACCACGTTGGCAATTGTCGTTTGCAAATCATTTTTTGGATTTTGCGGAGACTTAATCAAGCTTGGCCTGGTTCTCGAGTACCAATTTCTTTTTGGTTTTGGAGCTGTGATGATTCTTGGTGTGTTGATTGGCACCGTCATTTCCAACAAAGTCGATGGCGAAAAACTTAAGACGCTGTTTGGTTGGTTTCTTTTATGTATGGCAATTTTTATTACTGCCAACGAACTTTTTATTGCCAAATAACAGAAACCGTTAACGATCACTCTAAAGGGCTTGCTCAAGGGGAGTGGTTTCCTTGGAATGCGTCGAATTTGGTCGTGTTGATCGGCTCGCAACAGGCCAACTTGGTTGTCTCCGGTGCCGTCGTTCTCAGTTGGGCTGGCGCACATGAAAATATATATAAAAACATATTAAAGTCAGCAATTGACTTGCTCAATCGCGATTCAATTGTCCACGAATCAATTTTTTCTTGGGTATGTTTTAAGGGCGAATCGATTCATAATCTCAATTGAGCCAGCACTTAGCCACGCAAACGAGGGACCTTTGGCATGATAAAAATTGCACTCGTATTTGTATCCTGCATGATCGGTTTGATAATCGGATCGAGAAACTTTGATTCCGAAGAGACAACTTTGGAAAGGACGTCAGCTTTAAGGGCAATGGAAGAAACGGGTGTCCCCAAACCACCTGCCAAAATTGGGTATCCCTCATTGATGAGCCCCCACGCTTCACCAATCGCTGTCAGTGGAGAGTATGTTTTCGCAGTCAATACACCATCAGATACCGTTGATGTGATCAATTCGCAGACTCACCAGATTGAGGCACGTATTAGTGTTGGGATTGACCCGGTGGGGATTGCCGTTCGTCCCGATGGCAAAGAACTCTGGGTTTCCAATCATGTTTCGGATTCGGTCAGTATCATCGATACGGATCAAGAAAGTTTGACCTACCTCCAAGTCATCGCGACCGTCCAAGATTTTGATTTGAGCACAAAGGCGACTCAATTTGATGAACCGGTGGGGATTGCGTTTGCCAGTGATGAAAAAGCGTATGTTGCACTTTCGTCAGAGAACAGAATTGCAGTGATTGATGTCGCGAGCCGCGCGATCAAGAAACACCTCAACATCCCCTCGCAAGATCCTCGTGCTATCGTCGTGCGTGATGACCGCCTGTACGTGATCCCTTTTGAATCTAACAATAAAACGCAGCTTTCTGGAGGATCCAAGAAAGACATCGACGGTGATCTTGTGACGTTTGATGCGTGGGACCATTCGATCGCCAATAACAACGTGTTGTCGCTGGGGCACGTTGTGGACATCGTCAAACATCCGTTGGTTCCCGATCGAGATTTGTTTGTATTTGACACCAAGACAGACAAACTCATTCAGTCCGTTGATACGCTAGGAACTTTACTTTATGGGCTGGCGGTCGATTCGCATGGAAAAGTTTTTATTGCTCAAACTGATGCTCGAAACGATGCCAACGGACGCGCCGGAACGAAAAGTCATGGGTTGGCAGAATTGGAAAACCGGGCTTTTCTGAATCAAGTATCAACGGTGGATTTTGGTGATGAAGGTAGGACCGCATTCATTGACCTCGAACCGCTTCCACCTCAACAGCCCCAGCCAAGCGATGCCTTGGCAACGCCGTTCGCAATTCAAATAAGTAAAGACGATTCGATGCTAGTCGTCTCTGCAGCAGGATCCAATAAAATTTTTACTATGGATGCCGTCAGTGGAGATGTGCTAGGTCGTGCAGACGTCGGGGCTGTCCCGCGCGGGATCGCATTGGAGTCAGCTGCCAATGGAGAGTCTTCAAAAGCTTGGGTTCTCAATGCTGTTGACAACTCGGTGTCACTGGTCGATGTCTCGGTGCCGGCCGACCCTACACTCGTAGTGACGATTCCACTTGAGGACCCGTCCCATGCAGCTTTCAAGCGTGGTCGGATTGCTTTTAATAGTGCTTTGGCGTCGACCACTGGTACTTTTTCTTGTGCGAGCTGTCATCCTGATGGCCATACCGACCAATTACTTTGGGTTCTGAAGACCCCAGTCGTCACGCGCGGCGACCAGATCATGCCACGCTCGACGATGCCAGTTCGCGGTCTCCGTGATACAGCACCGTTTCATTGGGATGGCATACCGGGAGATCCCTACGGTGGAAACAACAGTGCCAATATCGGTGGCCATGTTAAACCGAATAGTCAAATCGATAAACCAGAAAGTAGCACACGGCATTTGGTAGACGGCGCCCTGGCATCGACAATGAGCTTGGAGGGGGACTCGTCGGAAAATGATGAAGGAATGGCGGGCGCTTTGACAGGTGCCCAACGCGACGACATGGCAAAATTTCTATTAGGCGTGACCTATCCACCTGCCCAACGCCGTGCCTACACCAATGAGCTCTCCGATGCTGCGAAAGATGGCTTCGAGTTGTTCCATATCAAGGGTGACTTGGAACGAAAACCAAAGCCCAACGTTTGCGGAAACTGTCATCGAATGCCATTCTTGGTTAGCACCAATACGCCCGGCACTGGAATGGACGCGCCTACTTGGCGAGGCGCTTATGATCGTTGGCTGATACTGCCACAAGGACGGCTGAACATCATTGATTTCGATTTTTATAAACGGGTGGCCGAGCGCGGTATTCCTGAGCAAAATATTTGGAAATTTTCATGGGGGGGACGCCGCCGTTTCGACCCGGTTTGGAACATGGTGCTCGAGGGAAGTACGGGATTCTCTGGATCTTTTGCTAGGCAGGTTACCGTCAATTCGACGTCGGTAGATGATGATTTGACCAACGATCTCTTGGACGCACTCGAACTTTCTGACAGCGAAGACGGCATCGTGCTTCAGTGTGAAGGTGTGCTCATTGACGAAGAGAACACGAAGAAGATCGTGTTGCAATACGATTGCGACTTCAGGGGTGGTGCCTACGTGGAAGTAAACGGTGGCAGGCAGGCCTTTTCTCGAAAAGAACTTTCTGCACTCGCTGCGGCAGACAGGTTCGTAGGCCAGTTTACTGCGCGTCACGGCGAACACTCCGACGTGGATCATCCCCAACCAGCGCTTTGGACACTGGGGCCGATCGAGAAGCAACGCGGACGCCAGAAGTTTCCGATTTTACATTCAGACAACCAAACCATGACGATTAGTGGCCGGCATATTCTTGAGGATGCCAATGTGGTGGTAGACGGAAGGCGGGTGGCGGGCAGCGTAAGCTTGAAAGATGAGGAACAAGTGGTTATTGAACTTGCGTCATTGCCGTCTATTGGCATGCATTTGTTGCAGTTGCAGAATCCCAATGGACTGTTCAGCAACGACTTTATTTTTCACGTGACTGAGGATGAAGCGGCTGCTGGTGAACTTAAGCGACGATTGGATCGAGCACACGTTGATTGGAGAACTGCATTGGCGCGTGCAATATCGAGTGGCGATTTGCAGGAAACGAAAAATCTTCGTCGCCGAGGAGCACCGCTCGACGCTCTACGTCGAGGCGGCAGTTCAACACCGTTGAGTATCGCGGCTCGACACAATCGCATCAAAATCATCGAATATTTACTTAAGCATCGAGCGAATGTGGAGGCGACCAACCGCGACGGCAGCACGCCATTACACACGGCTGCCTTTTTTGGCCGTACGGCGGTGGTGACTTTACTCTTGAAAAACGGTAGTTCCGCCCTGACAAAAAATCGACGCGGTGAAACACCGATTGATGTAGTTTCGTTGCCCTGGAGTAAGGGTCTCGAGAAATCTTATCGCTCGATCGCAAGTGTTGTCGGGCTTGAATTGGATCTTGAGCAAATCAAAAGGGAGCGTCCTCGAATCGCCAAGCTACTCCGAGAAAGCGTCGTGAAGACAAAAGGAAATCAAGAACGGGGCGAGTAAACGCAAACGCAAATTGCTGAGGTGCGGGCCAATTGGTCACTACCAACTCGCTGCATCGGGCACTCGTCAATCTTGCTTTTTTTGACTATCAAGTTTTAAACATCCAAAATATCGTTTGAGTAAAACTAAATTCAATATTTGCCTGCGATCCGAAAGTTAACACCTCAATGCCATCACCCCGGCTAATCTCTTTTGCCCTGTTTTTTATGAGTAGTTTTGGCGATGAATTTGGCGTAACACGGACCCTAATAAATCTTGAAAACGTCGATGAGTGCCTGAGGTTGGAATGAGGTGAAGCGGGGGAAGCCTCGCAAGTACGGCAAGACTCTTGGAACGGCAGTTTGGGTGTTGCATTGCGCCGTGGATCACGTGTTTGAATTTCAGCAGTTTAAGGTGCTTCTCGTAAACTACCCGCCATGGGAGGCACCGCAATCTCTGAAGCACTAGCGCCAGGCGATACCGCGAAGATCACCGCCGATGCCAATAGCGACAACGACAAGTTCATGATTTGGAAATCAAGTTCAAATGCAATCGATATTGGTATTCCTACCAACCGGTCGATCTCATTCACTATGCCCTGAGAGGATGTGACCTTGACCGCCTAGTCGATTCCAACGTGGAAAATGGGAAAAGACAAGCGATCACGTGAAGACTCAATCTGGAGATCCGCACTGATTTACCCTCTTCGAAAGCAAGTTGAAAAAGCGGAGCTGACCGAAGAAGCGTTCAAGCAACACCTCGCTATTTTCCCTAAGAGTCGCAGTGGCGGAGGTCGTTAACTTGAGTGTCATCTGGTCTCTGCCTCGCAAGGATTTGCCTCCTGGCGACTTGGTGGGTGGGGAGGGTGAACGCGTGGTTTCTGGCGAGAAGGCTGGTCCCCGGCCCAAAGCCGGTCACATGCATACCGACAGATTGCCGTTGGGTTTTCAATCGTATTAGGCTGCGGATTGCTACTTGGCATGGGCGGCGATGCGTATGGTTTCTATCTGGGACCAGAGTCCGACTACGTGGAATGGAAGTTTATGGAAGTTTGTAACTCAGCAGTATCAAATTGAGGTTATCTATTCTTTTGTGCGGGTCGCGTACATTCACTGTGCGAGAGTTATCTCGGTGGAATGGTTGGTTGAATGGAGGGGTCCTGATCGAGAAACCGGGAAATCTTGAGAGCGTCGACGCTTGAGCCAATCGCTTGCTCGACTACAATGTCGCCTTCCCTGTAAACCACTCATGGCGATAGAAAATGGACACAAGTATCTTTAGCGGTTGTATTCCCGCGTTGATGACCCCCTGTAATTCCGACCGGACTCCCCATTTTGGAGGTTTAGTCAAAAAGGGGAAAGAAATGATGGAAGCCGGAATGAATGGCGTCGTTTACTGTGGTTCGATGGGCGATTGGCCATTGCTAACCGATGATCAACGAAAAGAAGGTGTGGCAGCACTTTGCGAGGCTGGTGTACCTGTGGTGGTTGGAACCGGCGCCGTGAATACAAGCTCGGCGGTTGATCACACAGCACACGCGGCTGCGGTTGGAGCCAAGGGCCTAATGGTCATTCCACGAGTGCTTTCACGTGGTACCTCAGCCTCGGCCCAACGAAATCACTTTGCTGCTATTTTGGCCGCAGCGCCAAATGTACCAGCGGTAATTTACAACAGCCCATACTACGGTTACGAAACAAAAGCCGAGTTGTTTTTTGATCTCCGCAATGAATTTCCAAATCTTGTCGGCTTCAAAGAATTTGGTGGCGGGCCGTCTCTAAGTTATGCCGCTGAGCACATTACCGGTGCTGATGAATCTTTGACACTGATGGTTGGCGTTGATACTCAGGTCTTTCATGGCTATGTCAACTGCGGTGCCGGGGGTGCAATCACAGGAATCGGAAATGCAATTCCCAAAGTTGTGTTGCAGTTCGTGAATCTTTGTGAGCTCGCCGCATCAGGAGATTTCGAAGCGCGGCGACTGGCAAAAGAACTTAATGACGCGCTTTTTGTTTTGTCAACTTATGACGAGGGACCGGATCTCGTGCTGTTTTATAAATATCTTTTGGTGCTAAACGGCGAACCCGAGTACCAATTGCATTTCAACGAAACAGACGGCTTGAGTGCGAGTCAAAAACATTTTGTTGAGTCGCAATACGACTTGTTCAAGAAATGGTGGGCAAGCTGGCCTGGGAAAGCATATGGCGTTTAATGTGAATTGCCTTGGCACATTGGCCCTCAACGGGGCGGATGACGATTTCTCTCTCAATTGACCAAGAGTACTTGAGAGCTGGTTTCAAGAGGCGTGTATTTTGCGCGGACCGCTGAGTGCTAGTCGATTCGTTCGCCGATCAATTCATCAAGTTTTGATTTTTGGTCTTTCGAAAGTTCATTTAATAACTGGGCCTGTGCTTGCTCGCTCAGTTTTTTGATTTTTTTCATTAGCTCCGCTTTGATTTGAAAACTTCGTTCTTTGATCTTGGCGGCTTGCGAATCGTCGATATCCAGATATTTGCGAATTTCGGGGGCAAGGATGCCGGTGGGCAAGTTTTTCTTTTTGGCGGTTTCCCGCATCATGTATTGAACCGTCGCCTGCTCCAAACGTTTATTCTGATGCGGAAGCAAGACGTCCATGGCTTTCATCAACACAATTTGTTTTTCAGTTTCAAGCTCATTGACCCACTCGATTCGTCTAGCCTCAATTTTGGCTTGATCAACGCCTGATTGCTGGAATGCTTTAAGCTCGTTTGCTAATTGATTTCTTTGTTTTTGAAGCCCCTCCAATAATCCTTCTAATTGGCCTTTTTGGTTTTCAGCAAGCTCCAATTCGGCTTGGATCTTCTTGTTGAATAAAGCGGGAAGAGACATGTTGGCGAAAGGTTTTGCCTGACTCTCCTGAGAAATGGCAGGTGTCGAAAAAATTGAAAGCGTTAAGGTGCTTGCAACAAAGAATCGATAGGCGGCTGCTTGGATCGGCATGTTTGAGTTCCTGCAAGAGGCATGTGTTGACACGTCAGTCTACCTGATTTGTTCGGCCGGCAGTCGAGATAAAATGCCATCCTTTGATCGCCCAAAGAGACTTGCAGCGCATGACGCAACGGACCTCTCCAATCTGAGATTGTCTTGAATCACGCCGAGAAGCCATATCTAGCATGGTTAATGTAGGCCGGAATCGAAACCGGAACTCTCCTCGCGAAGTGACACTCGTGGAAATACAACAACCTGTCCGATTATCAACGCAGCAGGAGTAACGGGTGGGCCATGAGGGAACCGCAAACTCCTGCTATTTCATTGGACGATGCGTTAGTCCTTAACAGGGGCCTCGACATCTGCCTGAGTCCACTGGCCGTCGATATTTCGCCAGACGTTACCGGGGTTTTTGTTTTTAAGCAAATCTGGAAGGCGGTGTGGGCGAATATCATCAAAGCACTGAAGCATTGAAAACCGCAGCAAAGAACCAGGGGCGCCAACGGCAGTAAAGCCGGGATGTCCCGTGGCCGGGAACGGCCCACCATGATTCATGGCTGGCGATACAGCGACACCCGTTGGCATTTTATCGTTCAGCAGTCTTCCCACTCGTTGACGCAGATTTGGAACAATCTCGTCGTAATGGGGGTCGTCACTGCCGTCTTGAGCAGAATAGATGCAGCCGGTCAGATTGCCCTCAAGTTGGCCCAAGACCTCGTTGATTTGTCCAATTGAATCGGCAACAACGACAAGGGTTGATGCTCCGAAAGCCTCAGTTTGAAGTTGCTCCGGGTTGGTAACGAAAGCGTCGCCGCTGACTTTTAAAACCGTATTGGCATAACTGTAGCCCTCACCACCACCCGGTGTTCCACCGCAGACTTGTTCAGCGCCTGCTGATTTGAGTTGGTCGACTGCATTTTCTAAACCTGTTTGCCCGGATTGGGAAAACAATGTGCCAACAGGGGCTCCGCTGAATCGGGAAGCAATCGAGGCAATGAATTGGTCAGCCTTTTCACCGGCTTGAACAACGATCATGCCTGGGTTGGTGCAGAATTGTCCCGACCCCATCAAGCAGCTCCCGGTCAACTCATCAGCAATTTCTTCGCAACGTTCATCCAGCGCACCGGGTAGAACGACAATTGGATTCACCGAAGAAAGCTCCAAATAAATTGGTTTTCCAACTGAGTCAGCCGCCTGTTTCAAAACCAAGCCTGCATGTCGGCTTCCGGTGTATCCGATTGCAGCGAGCCTTGGGTCTCGCGCCAGTTTTTCACCATCGGCGTGGGCAATGCGATAGATCATCTGGACGGTGCCGGCTGGCATTTTTGTTTCGTCCGCTGCGATTTGAGCTTCTTCGGCCAGCAGACGGGTTGTCCCTGGATGCATCGAGTTGGCTTTTCCAATTACGGGGTTTCCAGCGGCAATAGCTGCAGCAAAATCACCACCTGAAATACTGCCAAATGCCAAAGGGAAATTATTGGGGCCGAACACAGCGACCGGGCCGATAGCTGCGTAGCAAGAGCGAATGTTAGTTGCAGAGTCAATGACCGGCATACACCAGCTTGCTGAGCGGGTGGCGGCCGCCGCTTGTCGAAGCTGACCGCTGGTGCGACCGAGTTCACCGACAAGTCGAGTGTCAAGTGGAAGCGCGGTCTCTTGGTGAGCCAGCGTTCTTATTTCTTCTGAACGAGCGTCAATTCGGTCGGCATATTTCTCGAGGAAATCAGCGATGTTCTCCCGTGGCATCTGCCGTAGCTTTTCAAAAGCAACCACTGCCGAGTCCAAGGCTGCTTCGCATTCAGCCCAGCTGCTGATTGGATAATCCTCAGGGATTGCAGTCGCTGCGCGCGGGTCATTTGCCTGGAAAGTGCCCGTTGAATCAGAATCGCGCCATTGACCATTAATTAGGACTTGGTGAGTTGCCATCTTGGGTTATTCTCTTAACGATGTATTTGTTTGGTATAAATGGAGGGCGTAATTCATTGCTGAATTCGTTCCAAATGTACGCAGTTCATCTTAAATTGTCTATCATCCTATCGCAGCCAACGTAACCATTTACCGTTTTCAAGTCATCCATATATGAAAACCATTGACGTTATTGACTCTCATACGGGCGGTGAACCAACGCGGATCATCGTTGAGGGTGGCCCCGATTTAGGGCTGGGTTCGTTATCAGACCGAGTTGAACGTTTTCGAGCGGGATTTGACGAAATCCGAAGTGCCGTCGTCAACGAGCCACGCGGATCCGAAGTCGTCGTGGGGGGCTTGCTTGTGGAGCCGACAAAACCTGAGTATACAACTGGAATTATTTTTTTTAACAATACCGGTTATCTCGGGATGTGCGGTCACGGGACCATCGGATTGATGGTAACACTCAAGCATCTTGGCCGAATCAAAGACGGGCCTCACGTGATCGAGACCCCTGTTGGGGTAGTTGGTGCTGAACTTTTGGGCAGCCGAGTTGTTGTCCAAAATGTTGCCAGTTTTTGTTTGCACGCTAACGTCGAGGTTGATGTGCCGGGTTACGGTGCGGTGATCGGCGATGTGGCTTGGGGGGGGAACTGGTTTTTTCTGGTCAAAAATTCCTCCGAGCAATTAAGGGTATCACGTGTTGAGCAACTAACACATTTCACCAAGCAAATTCGATGTGCGCTTGAAGACCAAAACATTACAGGACAAGGGGCTGTGATCGATCATATTGAACTTTTTGATTCGCCCGTAGATCCGAACAACCAAAGCCGCAATTTTGTGTTGTGTCCCGGCGGGGCTTACGACCGATCGCCTTGCGGAACTGGAACTAGTGCGAAGTTGGCTTGTTTGGCCGCTGATGGCAAACTTGACCCGGGGGAAATTTGGCGGCAGGAGAGCATAGTGGGAAGCGTATTTGAATGCTCTTACCAGCCCATGGGAAAAACTACCGATGGAATTCCGCAAATTTGCCCGACGATTATTGGCGAAGCTTTCATATGTGGGGAGTCGAAACTGATGATGGACCCGGCCGATCAGTTTTGCATGGGGATAAGGAAATGAGTTCATCAGTGAAGTCGGGGGATCGGGTCGTTGTGATTGGTGGTGGTGTGATCGGCACCATGTGCGCCTGGAACCTGGTCAATGCTGGATTTTCAGTAACCATCGTCGATCGCGAAAAGTTTGGTGCAGCTTGTTCGCATGGCAATTGCGGCTACATTTCTCCGAGTCATGTTTTTCCTTTGTGCCAGCCTGGAGCCATTTCTAAAACACTCAAGGCGATGATGAAACCGAATTCTCCTTTCGCGGTTCGGTTGAGAATGGAGTCGAGCTTTTTTAGTTGGTTTTGGAATTTTTCTCGCAAGTGTAACCATCACGACATGATGGCCGCTGGGCATGGTCGACATGCGATCTTGCAATCTTCAAAACAGCTTTATCAGGAACTGATTGCGTCAGAAAATATCGAGTGTGAATGGCAAGAAGTTGGACTGCTTTTTGTTTATGACGATGAGAAATCATTTTCTTTATTTGGTAAAACCGAATCAATCATCCGAGAAAACTTTGGTGTTTCCGCGACGCCTTATGATGGAAAGCAACTCATTGAGCTGGAGCCTGCAATCAAACCCGGTTTTGGTGGAGCTTGGCATTACGAGGGCGACTGCCATATGCGTCCAGACAAGTTGATGTCTCAAATGCGGAATAAACTGGAAGAACGGGGTGTCAGCATCGTCGAGGATTTTCCTGTCCTCCAGTTTGTTCGTGAGAAAGGAATGGCAAAATCCGTGCTCGGAAATGGCCAGTCAATTGAGGCCGATCATTTTGTCGTGGCGACCGGTGCAATGACGCCCTTCTTGAATCAGCACCTTGGTGTGAATGTCCCGATTGAGCCGGGCAAGGGCTACTCAATCACGATGCCCACACCAGCCCGCATGCCTAAGATACCGATTATTTTTGAGGATAGTCATGTTGCAATTACACCGATGAAATCAAAATACAGAATTGGCTCGACGATGGAATTCGTGGGCTACGACAAATCAATTCATCCTCGCAGATTATCTATCCTGAAGTCGGCTGCGGAAAAGTACCTTTACGAGCCGCACTGCGATCCAGTCGAAGAAGAGTGGTATGGTTGGCGGCCGATGACTTGGGACGGGAAACCCATCATTGACCAAAGTCCTGCCATGAAGAATACATGGATTGCTGCCGGGCATAACATGCTTGGGTTAAGTATGGCGACGGGGACCGGTCGACTCATCAAAGAACTGATGCTTGGCGAAGAACCACACATCGACCCTTCGCATTTTTCAGCGTCGCGATTTGTTTAAAGTCTAGAATCCAAACGATTGGTCGAATAGGAACCAATGAGTCACTCAAAAACCATTGTAATTATTGGAGGCGGTGTCAGTGGCTTGGCTGCTGCTTTTCAAGCTCAATCGTCGCTGCCGGATGCTTCGGTCATTTTGCTTGAAGCCAATGATCGAGTCGGCGGTGTGTTGCAAACCGAAAAGATTCAATGCAATGGCGGAGAGTATTTGATAGAGCAAAGTGCTGACATGTTCGTGAGTGATCCGCCCTCGGCGATGCAACTCATTGAGCAACTCGGCAAAACTGACCAACTGCTTAGAACCAAACCGACGATTGATCGTGCCTACGTCGCAACGAAGGATTTGATTCATCCGGTGCCCCGCGGGCTTTCTTTGATGCTTCCCAACAAACTGGAAGCCGTCTTGAAATCGCCATTACTTGATGAAGCGGCCAAACGACGGTTCGCCCAAGAGCGCGACGTCGTGGCTCGTTCTTCAGACGAAGACGAATCCTTGGAGTCGTTTGCCGTTCGTCGATTTGGCCAATCGGTGTTTGAGCAGTTGATCCAGCCTTTGGTGAGCGGGATTTATACCGCCGATCCAAAAAAGTTAAGTATGCATGCGACGATGGCGCGGTTTGTTGAAATGGAACGTGAACATGGAAGCTTGATCCGGGCGGCTGAATTTGCGAACGCCAAAAATAAAAAGCCCCTCGTTGTCGCTTCCGAAAATGCGGATAACGAAACCAGTGGTGCTCGGTATGGGCTGTTTCGAGCCCCAGAAAAAGGGATGAGCCAATTGGTCGGTTGGATTGTCGATGCATTAAAGCGAACGACATTGAGGACATCCTGCAAAGTTGAAGCGGTTGTCAAAAAAGATTCCAAATGGTCGATTCAATTTCGAACAGGGCATGCGAACGACCCGGAAACTATTCAAGCGGACGGGTTGGTGCTGGCCACCCCCGCTCGCGTTTCTGCAAAAGTTCTGAGTGAATTGGATGGTGAACTTTCGGGATTGTTATCAACCATAAAAGCTGCAAGCTCCGCGATCGTCGTTTTGGGGTTGGACCAACGTCAATTTTCCAGGCAATTTGATGGATATGGAATCATCGTGCCGTCAGTGCTCAACCGAAATGTGATCGCGACCAGTTTTGCGAGTAATAAATTTGAGGGTCGCACGGGTGAGGGCAAAGTCTTGATTCGCTCATTCATTGGGGGCGCACTTCAGCCAGAACTAGTCGAGTTGGATGATTGTGAGTTGATCAAACTTGCGACCGAGGAATTGGAGAGAACAGTGGGATTCTCGGGCGAGCCTGAATTGTCCCGTGTTTATCGCTGGCGAAACTGTATGCCTCAGTATCACCTCGGACATTTGCAACGAGTTTCGAAAATAGAAGCCCTCGTTTCCAGTTATGCTGGCTTGGAGTTGGCTGGCAACAGCTATCACGGCGTCGGCATCCCCGCATGTATCGAAAGTGGTTTTGAGGCAATCGGACGGTTAGTTAAAGCACTTAATCACGGTTAACGCCCAATCAGGTAGGTGTCATGACTTTCCTGTGCAGGTTGTTCGTTGTCACCACTGCAGTTTTTGCAGGTCTTTTTGTAAGAGTGGACCAGCGAGTGCCCGAATTGCCTCCTGCTTGCTTTCTCCGTTCAATAACCATGAGCATAAAACTATGAAGATAAAATTAGCGATCCTGCTTGCCTTGATGGCCCCTTGTTGCTTCTCAACCAATGTTTCCGCGCAGGAAACTCCCGCAGCACTTAACTTCACTATGAAGTCGATTGAAGGCAAGGAAGTTCCGCTTTCAAAATATGCTGGCAAGGTAGTTGTGTTCGTCAATGTTGCCAGTCGGTGTGGCTACACCTCGCAATACGAACAACTCCAAAAACTTCATGAGACCTATGCTGATAAGGGCGTCGCAATCGTTGGCGTGCCGTGCAATCAATTTTTACGGCAAGAGCCAGGCACTGATGCCGAGATCCTTGCGTTTTGCAAAGATAAATACGGTGTCGAGTTCGATATGATGTCCAAAGTCGATGTAAATGGGAAAAAACAATGCGATCTTTACAAGTACCTTAATGGCCTCGACATCAAGCCGAAGGGCAAGGGAGCGGTCAAATGGAATTTCGAAAAATTCATTCTGGATCGAAAAGGAAATCCGGTTGGGAGGTTCGCTTCCAGCGTCAACCCTGGTAGCAAGGAGTTTGTCTCAGCAATCGAGAAGGCACTTAAGTAGCCGGAAACTGAGTTGAGCGTTGGTGTAGTTGCGTCGAGGGAATTACAGACTCGGCCACCGCACAAAGGTAAGCGTTGAACTAGCCAAATCCAAATTCGATTCAAACGTCGATGACCATTTGGTCGTAAGCGACGGTTGTTTCGGAAAAAATGCCCTTGATCACGTCAAGATCCAAGGGCGTTTCTGTTTCATCGAGTGGGTTAACGTGAACCAAGTACAGTCGCTTGGCTTTGGCTTTTTCCGCCACCTGCGCGACAGGAGTTAGGCAACTATGGCCCGTCAACTCGGCGTGTTCTTCCCAGCCATCCGGGAAATTGCATTCGTGGACGAGTGTCTCGACTTCATTGAGAGACAGCACATAGTCGGCATCAACACGTGCGGTCGTGTCTGTGATGTAGGCGAGGCTTCTTCCCTGGCGTTGGCCTGAATTCCAGTCAATTCGAAATCCATGCGATCCCCCCGGATGCTCAAGGGGTATCGACGCCACCGTTGAACCGTCAATCAATTCGACGCGTTCGGCAAGCGGTTGTAATTCGAAGTTGGGTTTGACGGGAAATAGTAATTCGTTGTACAGCTGATTTTTGATCACGTCAATTTTTGACTGATCCACATGTACGGTGACGCGAGACATTTCTTTTTGGTAAAGCACATCGTAGAGAAAGGTCAGTCCAACGGAATGATCCAAATGCACGTGCGACATAAAGATGTCAAGCGTTTCGGTTTGGATCAAATCGCGGACGCGAAACATGCCGGTCCCAGCGTCAAATACCACGCCTAATTCAGGCAGCATCATGCAGGCGGTTTGGCGACGATTGTTGGGGTGGTAACCCGTTGTGCCTAGGAAATGAAATTTCACGTCACATACTCGGAGAAAGTTTCAATTTGCAAATTCTATTCAGCAGCGAGGAGGAATCTACCCTCGGGTTGAGCGGAGAGGTTCGATTGAGATATAGCATCAGTTTGGTTTTCCGGCGGTAATGTAAGTTCAGCAGCTTAAGTGATCCTCCCATGGAATCTCCAAGCTCGAAACGGCTACTTGAATAACCCACCGATTCCCTTGTTGAATTCTTCTTTTAGTTTATCCCCCAACGGGTCTTGGGTTGGTTGGCCTCCGGGGTTGGATCCGTTTGGCTGATTCGGAAATATACCATCGCCCAGTTTGCCTTGGAGCTTGTTCAACTCATCACCTATTTTATTGTTGAGTTGGTCCTGAAATTGATTCATTTTCGGTGTCAACTGGTCACCGATGGCCTTGTTGAGTGCGTTGCCAGCTGCGTCTCTGACAAGTTCACGTGAGAGATTTTGGATTGCACTTTTGTCGAGAATTGGATTTGAAACCGTACCTCCAATTGGAATTGAAATGAACTTGCCGCGCAGACTTGAGAGAAAATCTTTGCCAGCAATCCAGTCATCGGCGATAGGGATTTGGGCGACCATATTTAGCGATTGATCCAAACCAACGCTGCCGCGGGTTTGTATGGTCAGGTCTTTGTGGCGGAAGCGAAGGTTTTCGTGAAAGATGCGACCCTCTCGCACTAAAACCGGAACTGTTTGATCTTCCAATTGAAGCCACGTGTTTAGATTCTGTTCAGAAGAGCCTGGTTTAAGAATTGCGCGCAGCTGTGTGACAGTGGCCAGCAACTGTTGTGCAGTGGGTCCGGCACCAATGACGACATTGGATAGTCGAATTGCCCCGCGGGCCTCCATCTTCAGTGGGTCAAAAAGCGGAATATTCGCTCCGCCCACATCGACCGAAAAATTGCCTTGGGCGCTAGTCGCATCAGCTGCTAGTGGAGCCACGAATCTCAGCCATTGCCGCGCTGTGCTGGGCTGAAGAGTCACGTTGTTGATGACTCGGGTTTGGCCCATCGTGATCGCGGGTGCCTCACCGCGGAGGTCAATCTGGGGGGCGAACTGTATTAGTCCACCTGCGAACGGAATCCCTTTCGTTTCGACGAACCCGATACTCTGAGAGAGGTTGACGGCCAGGTCGCTTTTGCCAACGGGGAGGTTCAAGATTTGGCCTTGGTCCCAGCCAAATGTCGCCGAGGCTTTAAGGGAGGGAGAAATCCAAGGTTCCGGTTGGCCCGGTTGAGTGGGGGTGGTTTCAAAGATCGGGCCCGCAATCACGAACTGATGCTGCCGTTGACCGGCAAACTTAATTAGATCACCAGTGTGAGAGGCCAGAAGTAGATTGACCTTTTGCCAATCATGTAGCCAAACTCCTTTGATATCCGCCACCATTTTTCCAGCCAAATCGGTCAAAGAGCCATTTGCATTGGCCTTGAGGATAGAAGAATCTAGAAGGAAATTCTGAAAGCCTAATGCGTTGAAATCATTTCCCAAAGTAAAATCTCCGGAGATTCCAACTTTCGATTCACGCAATATTTCTTGCCAGCCGGTTTGAGTACTGGAGGCTTGCCTGAATTGACCTTGTGCATTGCCCTCGGCCATTTGCGGTTGCCTCTGCATTGCTGCAACCAAGTCTGAGACGGTTGAATTGACACGCGCGCCGATCCCGTTCTCGTTTGAAACAAGTTGAGCAGTGCCTTCCCAACTGCCGAACCAAAATAAATGATCAGAAGTTGGAGAGAGTTCGTACCAATCAGCAACTTTGTTGACGTCTGCTCTAAAACTAACCGTCCCGTCTGCCCGCATATTGGAAGGAAAGGAGAACTGAACTTGTTGACCGCGAGCTGTGATGGAGCTTGAATTTACAGTCAATTCAGGAAACAGGATGCTGCCCGTGGTTAGGTCGTATACCGCGGCACCGGCACCTTGAGTTTTCGCCTCTCGAATTTTCATTCCATAGCCGTCGAAAGCGAGTTGTTGCACTGCATACTCAATGCCAGAAAACTGGATGTTTTTTGGATTGAGGCTGGCTGAGCAAATGAGATTCAGGTCACCCTCTGTACGAATATTGCCGAGATCAACAAAGTTTTGAATGTGCCCGACCCAGCCCGCCATCGAGCCAGTCATTTGACAATTTGTATTCCAAATCTGGTTGGTGAATGCGTCCACGACAGGTTGAGCAAGTGTCGCCAGCAATTGCTCGGTCCCGATGTCAATTTGCACACCGCCCTGTTCCAGCCGCAGCTTGCCTCCTGATTGTGATTGACCTGAGCCTGATAGTTTGATTGACATCTGAGGCTGTTGCCATCGCGGCATGCCCGGCAATTCGATGACCGGATTGTCGACGACGAAACTCCCTCCAATTTGAATGGGAAGGTTGTCGGTTCCACCTGCCTGGGGTGATCCTGGTGGTTCTGAGTCAACCATCTGCCAGCCAAATCTTCCATCCAACGTGCCCGCCAATTTAGCATTTTGAAGATCCACAAATTGGCTAACCTGTTCCATGAGTTTCTGCAGATCACCTTGAGCGACGAATGATGCTGTCTTCAGATTAGCGTTACCGCGAATATTCAGAAAATCAGAAACGCAATTAACTTCTTCGAGCGCCAATCGCCCCTCGACTTCCTTAACCGTACCGAATAAACGCAGGGGTTTTGCCCATACAATGTTTTGTTGCCCACGCTTGGCATTCAAGTTGGCGGTATCAAGGTTAACGACAAGCCGTCTGCCTTCGACGTTGTTTTGACTGGCGGCTTGAAAAGTCACAGTCCCCGAGTTGATCGTTAGGTCCTGGTGTAATTGGAACGTCGATGGAAGCATCCCGATCAAGGCGGCAAGGTCGACTTCGCCATGCATTTCAAAGGGGGTCTCAAGGAGTTGGCCGCGGGTGGCTAAAGCTGTTACTTGATTGAGGTCCAAGCTTCCTTCGGCTTTAAGCGAGCCGACGTCGCTTTGTAAGTTAAATTGTTGGGCTGAAACAAGATTGGGAGAAGCCTCAATGACCCCATTAGCTGTGACGTGCTGTAAGGAAAATTGATCCTGCCCGATCAATTGCGGTGCGACAATTGCGAATTCGCGTAGGTTCAGTTGTTCGACTTGCATCGCAACCGAATTAGATTCAGCAGAGTACGAGCTTTGGATCTTTCCATTTATCCGGCCGGTCGTGACTGTCGGGCCAATCAATCGCTGGAGTAAGGGAGCGGCAAACGACATCGGTAAATCCTGCATCTCAAGTCGCAGATCAGCAGCGTTGAAATTCAAGATCTCCGATCCAGAATCGATGTGGGAAACAAACGCAATCTCGCCCGTCTCCGTCCTTGGCGGCTGTTCTGGATCTGTTGTTGATGTGGCGATTCGACATTGCGCATCGATCATCAGTGGAGCTGATTCAGTTGAGGTTTCTGCCACCAAATTGAGTTGGTCGATCTGCCACGTGCGGGCTTCTGATGTAGATGAAACATGGGCTGTTCCATCCACAATGTTGATCGTCATTTGTGGCAGCGGTTGGGCTGGCGTCGCAACCGGGTTGTTGTCGACTGGCGTCGGTCCAGTAGGTTGAAGATAGTGGGCGATGGCATCTTCGAGGTTGCTTCCACCGGGGCGAAGTTGAAGGTGTGCGGTGGGGCTTTGGACGTTGAATTCGCCGTAATTGTTTGAGATGAGGAAATGATAAAGCGGCTTTGAAGTCGTCGCTGTGGCAACTTCGAATAATGGAGCGCCTTGCGAATCAACGGCCGTTACGTTGGTGAGTTTGATTGGTTGAAACCAACCAAGAGATACGTGCTCAACAGATACGCGTCCATTAAAATGTGTGAGAGCAACGTTGATGGCACGCTGTTGCAAACCCAACCATCCGATCAGATTGGGAAGCAGAACTAAAACGGTTAGCAGCATCAGCAGGACCAAGGGCCACTTTTTTCGCTTGGGACGCGGCGGAACGGCTTCGTAAATCTTGGGATCAGAGCGGTTTCGACGATCTCGCGACGCTTCGGTATCTTCGAATGGGTGTTCAGACTCGTATCGTGACATTCTGCTTCCTGCATTGGCTGTCTGATCTTTTGTGGGACGAGGTCAGCCCCGACTGTTTGTGGATTTTAGATGTCGTAACCAAGCCGTAGAAGGCGAATAGAAACTTGACGCAATAACGCTAGCGAGTTCGGACGATAATCAAGTTTCAGCAATGCTAGCTCTTTCTAAACACTTGAAGCGTCTTGCTGGCCGGGCGATTGGATCGAGGAAACGTTTAAAAAACGTTGGAAATCGCTTTAAGCAACCTAAGTTAGCCGTTGCTGTTGCCTCGTCCGGCTAGCCACTAAACTACTTGGGTGTCAAACACTTACATTGGTGGGATTCATTGGGGCCCTCGGACGAGCCCTGCTTTTGGAATCCCTGTTGAACTTTGGATATAACCATGGCGAACGCTGAAATAAAAACCAAGCCCGAACTGACTCTTCGTGTGATTGTTTTGGGGTTGATTCTCTCGGTGGTGATGGGAGCGGCGAACGTGTACGTCGGACTCAAAGCTGGCATGACGGTTTCCGCGTCGATTCCTGCGGCGGTGATGGCCATGTTGTTGTTCAAAATGCTATTCAAGAACTCGAGCATTTTGGAGGCCAATCAAGTCCAGACTTGCGCATCGGCTGGCGAATCTTTGGCGGCTGGAATTATTTTCACGATGCCGGCAATGATCATCATTGGATTCTGGGACAAATTTGATTATTTGATGATCACGATCATCGCGTTTACGGGCGGTGTGCTGGGAATATTATTTATGATTCCGATGCGTAAAGTATTCGTGGTCGACAATGAGGAATTGATTTATCCAGAAGGAGTGGCTTGCGCTGCGGTTCTCGAAGCTGGGGAAGAACATGATGCGGATGACTCGGCAGCTAAAAGCCTGATTATGGGTGGAGTTCTTGGGGCGATTTTTAAAGTTGCTGGCGGTTTTTTGGGGCTGGTTTCGGGTAGCTTAGAAGTCGGCAAAATCGTTGGTTCTCGGATCTTATATTTTGGCGGTGATCTTTCTCCCATGCTGGTCGCCGTCGGATTCATTGTCCGGCTCAATGTTGCCATTTTGATTTTTATTGGCGGTGCAATGGCATGGCTAATTGGAATTCCTCTGCTTGGCGGCGCGGAGGTTGGCGTCGAAGCTGCATCGGCGGTCGAACAAGCAGGTCAGTTGTGGAAGTCCAAGATCCGGTTTGTGGGTGTCGGTGCGATGGTTGTCGGTGGTTTTGCTGCACTGATATCGGTGCGTTATGGACTTTGGGCCGCGATTGTCCACCTCTGGCATGGGATCAAGGGTGAAAAAGATGAAGTGGATTCTGACTCCGAAAAAGATATTCCATCCTCAGTGATTTTGGGGTTTGGGTTTTTATGTGTTTTGCTTCTGTCTTACGTGAATTACACGTTCACAGGGAATGCTGGAGTTACGATTCTTTCGACGTTAATCATGTTGGTGATGGGTTTCTTTTTTACGGCAGTGGCCAGTTACATCGTCGGTCTGGTCGGTAATTCCAATAGTCCCGTTTCTGGGATGACCATTACAGCGGTTCTGGTTGCTGGAGCGTTACTTTGGCTGTTCAATTACACCGGGATGGACGGCATGGTTGCAACGCTCGGTATCGCTGCCATTGTTTGCTGTATTGCTTGTACCAGCGGAGATGTCTGCAACGATTTAAAAACGGGTTCGATCGTGGGGGCTTCGCCATTCCGGCAGCAAATCATGCAGATTGCCGGTGTGTTTGTTGCCAGTCTCGTCATGGCACCGGTACTGACTCTACTTCACCAAAACACAGAAGGTGGTATCGGGGGAGAGAACTTGGCAGCGCCGCAAGCGGGACTGTTTGCCAGTCTGGCGCAAGGGTTTTCCGGTGAAGGAGATTTGCCATGGACTTTGATTGGAATCGGGGCAGTGCTGGGTTTGGTGATTTTAGTGATCGATGAGTTCTTGAAGCGAAATGAATTTAAGTTTCGCGCGCATTTGATGCCAATCGCGGTCGGCATGTATTTACCCTTTGGGCTGGCGACGCCAATTCTGATTGGAGGACTCATCGCTCATTTTTATACGCGCAAAGTACCCGAGGAGCAGCAAGAACAGACGCTGCATCGGGGTGTTTTGTTTTCATCCGGAGTCATTGCCGGTGAGGCACTGACCGCCGTTGGAATCGCCATGTTAGCTGCTTTCGGCCTCAAGGCTTTGAAACTCGGAGTGTCGGACCAAGTGGTGATGGGGATTTCAATTGCAGGGGCGATCGCGATCGTTGTCGCTTTTGTGGTATTCAGCAAACCCAATAAGAAGTGATTGCGAAATTGAATTCGCATCAGGTCTTCTGCTCCAGTTGTTTTCACTCAAAGCCGCCAAACTATTTTTGCCAAAGCGTGTCGCCGTGCCCTCCACTGAGGAGGGGGCCAGCGAAAATTGAGTCAGGGGCAATAAGCGATTACAAACGCCCTTGTAGATTAGGCGATTAAATCTTTTACGACGTTGCCATGGACATCGGTTAACCTGAAATCTCGACCGGCGTACCGGTAGGTTAATCGTTTGTGGTCGAATCCTAGTAAGTGCAACATGGTGGCGTGGAGATCGTGAACGTGAACGGGATTCTCTGCAACGCGAAAACCGAACTCGTCAGTTGAGCCGTAAACCGTTCCGCCTTTGACGCCACCCCCAGCCATCCAAACGGTGAAACCCCAGTGATTGTGATCTCGACCGTTGATTTTACCTTCGTTGGAACCCGTTTTGGGAAGTTCAACGACTGGGGTTCGGCCGAATTCACCGCCCCAGATCACAAGTGTTTCGTCCAGTAGACCGCTCTGTTTGAGGTCCGTCAGAAGCGCACTGATCGCTTGGTCGCATTGACCTGCAAGCCGTTTGTGGTTGATTTCGAGGTCGTCGTGGTTGTCCCATGGCTGCCCTTGGCCATGGAATACTTGGACGTAACGTACCCCTCGTTCGACCAGTCTTCGCGCGATTAAGATCTGGCGTGCGTTCACACCTTCGCCGTAGGCATCGAGAACATGTTGAGGCTCTTTGGAAACATCAAATGCGTCGGTGGCTTCCATTTGCATCCGATAGGCAAGTTCGTAGGATTGGATTCTTGCCTGAAGTGCCGGATCGGAACCACGCTGTTCCTGGTGCAACTGATTCAACTGATTGAGGACGTCAAGTTGTTGCCGTTGTTGGGCTTTTGTGACTCTTTGGTTGGCCACATTTTCAATCAATCGCTCGATTGTTTGGTGGCGGGTATCAACATGTGTGCCTTGGAAGACGCCGGGCAGAAATGCGGCCTGCCAGTTTTGAGTCTGTTTAATCGGGTATCCATCTGGGCATAGCGCAATAAAACCCGGCAAGTTCTGGTTTTCCGAACCCATCCCGTAAGTCACCCAAGAGCCAACACTGGGCCGTACCAAACGCGATTCACCGCAGTTCATTAAAAGTAATGAAGGCTCATGATTGGGGACATCAGCCTGCATCGAATTGATAACAGCAATTTCATCCATGTGCCGAGCGGTATGTTTAAACAGCTCGCTAACGTAGGTCCCGTTCTGGCCGTATTGACTGAACTTGAAGGGGGACCGCATTGCGACACCCGTCTTACGTTCCGTTTTCAGTTTCATCGGAAGCGCTTGGCCATCTCTTTTTTGCAGCTCCGGTTTGTAGTCAAAAGTATCCACTTGTGAGGGCCCGCCATTCATGAACAAGTGAATGACACGCTTGGCGGTGCCGGGGAAGTGAGTCGGGCGTGGCACGAGTGGGTTGGCATTGGAGTGAGACTCCAGATCGAAACTTGCCCCCGACAGCATCCCATCGTCGCCCAGTAATCCTGCGAGTCCAAATGCCGCCATCCCCGTTCCACAGCGTCGCAAGAGACTGCGTCTGGAAAGAGAGCAAGGATTGTTAGTCTGATTTGATCGCATGGTAAATATTTAGTTAATCAATGAATTCAAATTCGTTGGTACACAAGAGTGTCTGTGCCAGTCGGTGCCACGGATTGAGCCGGAGGGAAGCATTTGCGTCACGCGTTTCTGTCTTTGTTACTTCTGCCTCGGCGGTGATCTGATCCGCAATTTCGGCGAATGCATTTTGGATAAAGAGACTTCCAATCTTTATTTCAAGCTCAGAAGGATCTCGTTGCAATGCGGCACGATACAGCGAGACGATACGGTCGGTGCGGCTACTTTCCTTGAAATTGGGGATCGACAAAATCAGTTGTTCGGCCTGCTCCATTACCATCTCGGAGTTCATCATAAATAATGATTGTTGGGGCACAGTTGTGCGAATCCGCTTGGCGGTGCTTTGGTCAGGATTGGCCAAATCAAATACGCGAAACAGCCCTGGCAGATCTTGTCGATCAATGAATCCGTAGATCGTTCGGCGATGACTGTAAGGTTCCTCCAAAAGATTGATGGATTTGCCATGCATTTTTTTATCGAGGCTCCGGGTGACCGCGAGGATAGAATCTCGAAGAGGTTCAAATTCAAGGCGTCGTCGATTCATTTTCCAATACAGCCGATTTTCGGGATCAACGCTTGCACACTCATCTCGCGGAAGGCTCGACTGACAATAGGTGTTGGAAAGCATGATTTGGCGATGGAGTCGCTTCAAGGACCACCCGTGTTTCATGAAATCATACGCAAGGTAGTCGAGGACTTTTTGTTGAAGAGGCTTGTCACATCGAATGCCAAAATCACTTGGGGTGTCAACAAGCGGAGTTGAAAAATGGTGCATCCAGACGCGATTGACCATGACCCGTGCCGTCAGAGGATTCTCAGGTGTGGCGATTTTTTCGGCCAAATCCAGTCGTCCACTTTTGTTCTCAAACAATGCACGTTTGTTTGGGCTCAACAAAGCGACGAATCGACGAGGTGCGACTTTTCCTCGTTGGTGAGCATTGCCGCGAATCATGACCCGCTCATCCTTTAAAGTTTCTTTGTCTCTCAACACCATTGCGCGGGAAATATTCTCGGGAGCCTTTGCTTCGTAATCAGCAACGACACGGCCAAGTTGCTTGGCACGTCTTCGTTCTTGAGGGGTCATGTGGTTGTCGAGATGACGTTCACTGAGGGCAAAGGGTGCCCTTTTATTGAAAACGAATTCCGCCAGCTCTTTTTCAGGGCCCTTAAACTGCCCAATGGGAGAAGGTTTTGCACCATTGGATTTCCAAGTGTCGATGACCCCTTCAAAGAGTTCACCGTAGATTTTTCCAATTTCAAATTTGTTCTTCGGGGGATGGTCCTTGAGTGCCTGAAGTACCAATGGGTTCAGTTCGGGTTGTTGGGTGTCATCCCAAGTCTTGATCATGCGGTTGGCACGGGACGCGAAATTTTCATCGGGTAGTTTTAGAAATTCGACAGCCGGAAGCAGAATGGGCTGACTGATTTTAGATCGCTTGGCCAGATAGACTCGCCATTTTTCAATGAGGGCCGAGCGAAGTTGGGGTTTTGTTAGATTGATAAAGGGTTGCTTTTGGATCTGATCTTCCTGACCCGACAAAATGCAACGAGTCACATACTCAACGGTGTACGTTTCGATATGTTTTCTGAAGTCAGCATAACATTGCTTACGATAGCTCTTAAGTTTATTTTTTAGTTTTCCAAGTTCAGCGAGGTGAGCTTTGAACTTGTGAAGTTCACTCGGAGCGCCGATCAGGGGAAGCTCTGAGGGGACAACATTGTTTTCAAAAACACTGTACAGCGAATAATAGTCTTCTGTCGGGATGGCGTCATATTTGTGGTCGTGGCACCGGGCACAACCGACGGTCAGGCCCATGAGCCCTCGAGTAACGACGTCGACTTGATCATCAATTGTTTCAGGCCGGCCAAGGTAGATTCGCCCGACGGTGATGAAGCCAAGCGCCGCAAGCGTCTTTTTGTCTTCGGGGATTTCGAGATGATCGGCCGCCAATTGCTCACGGATAAATTGGTCATAGGGTAGGTCTTGATTGAAAGCGTCAATAACATAGTCGCGGTAGGTGTACGCGTAAGGGTAGTTGCGGTCTGCATCTGCCAATTTGTAACCGCTGGTATCAGAGTACCGCGCGACGTCAAGCCAGTGTCGAGCCCAACGCTCGCCGTAGTGTGGCGAGTCAAGCAACTGGTCGATTAATTTTTCGTAGGCATCCGGAGATTCGTTATAGATGAACGCTTGGACTTCTTCGTAGGTCGGGGGCAAGCCAATTAAGTCAAAATAAGCTCGTCGAATTAACGTACGACGGCTGGCCCGCGGCGAAGGTGTGAGTTGCTTTGTCTGCAGTTTGGCAAGGATCAATTGGTCGAGTGGTGAATTGGAAATCAAACCAGCCTGCGGAATGACAGGTGGTGAAACCGGTTGAAACGACCAGTGGTCTTTTCGGTGCTGTTGCAGCAGTTCCGCCATGGTTCGTTTGGAGATAGAAGCCCGCGACTTTGGCCATGGCAAACCCATTGAGATCCAGTTAGCGAGGTCAGCAATTTCATCATCTGAAAGCCGGCTGCTGGGTGGCATGTCGTAGTCGCCCACGTGCTTAACCGAACGAATCAGCAAACTTTTTTCTGGTTTGCCAGCGATGGCAGCTGCATCACCGCTCTCACCGCCTTTGAGAACCGCTAAACGAGAATCCAGTCGAAGGTCGCTTTCAGATTTATCGGCCCCATGGCACTCGAGACAGTGGTTGACCAAGAGAGGTCGGATCTTATCTTCAAAGAAATCTAATTGCCTCGCGGTAAATTTATCATCAGCACCGGCCGTTAATGAGAGCGCAAAAAGGATGGCATTAACCAGCACCAGCCAATTAATCTGCCAATTTAGACGATACGAATAATTACCGACCACCGATTCCTCAAATTCATGCAAAGTAGGGGTGCAGCTTAAGCCCGCTTACGTGGCTCTATCATACCTCTATCGGTATCCTGATCACCGCAATTTGGACGATTGGATCACGATTTGCGCGTTCAAGTCGTTCCGTTCCTGTTAGATTCACCGAACGATCGACTTATTTGCTTTTTCTCACCTGCTATCGCCGGATGTTGCCCGAGTCCTCTGATCAGGATTAATTTCGCCTGATTCTCGATCGAAAGATAAATCTAACACAAGTGCAATACGTTTTTTACGGTAATTCAGCTGGAGGCAAGCGAAGGCCGCCTATGATTAGCATAAGTTGATAATCTTACATTTCGCAAGAATAACGAGTCCCGGGGGTGGTGTCCTTTTGGTGCCAATTGCTTTGATCGATTACTTTGCGGCAACCGGATTGGCTGGCCTGTTTCTGGTGGTGGCCATGACGCGCGCGAAAACACTGGTTGACTACTTTAAAGAGCGGAAACGTAAGCGACAATTTAAAGATTTCGAAGATGTGATTTCTGGAAAGAACAACGATCCTGTCGCAGCCAAAAAGTTCTTCGCGGGCGAGATCAAACTTCTCGAAGAGGTGTATGTTTTTATCCCTGTATTGCTCGACCGACAAAAGCGAGCCGAGCTTGAGAAACCAATCGATGTAGCCCTGCGAGAACTGGGGCAAGGCCATGTGGTTCGCGGTTATTCCATCAACGACTCGTGTGGCTTTGATGTATACCTGAACGATTTTGTTCAAGGCGTCGATTTGCTCCGCAAAAAGTTGGTGGAGCTGCAAGCGCCCCGTGGGACGTTGATTGAGTATACCGGTGGAGATTTGCCAATCTATGAAGAGTGATTGGTTGCCGCATTACAATGAGTCCAATCGTGCCCAAGCGTATTCAAACCGGATATTAACACTTGCTCGTTTCATTTTCGATCAACTGTTTTTTGCTCAGCTGAAGCTTTCTACTCTGCCCAGCGTTTAGCCAATTCTTTACCGACTTCAACCGCCGCAACCATCTCATCCAAGCAGGCCCATTCAAGAGGTGAGTGAATGTTATGTTGGCCAGACGAAAGGTTGGGGGTGGGTAAGCCAAGCTCGGTCAGCCGGGAGCCATCGGTCCCGCCTCGAACGATGGTCCGTTTATAGTTGTATCCCAACCGCTCGTGAGCCTCGACAGCATATTGAACTGCACGTGGTTCATTCACCAGCCCATCCGCCATGTTGCGATACTGCTCAATGATTTCAATTTCAACTTTTGTTCCGGGACAACATTCCTCAACTTTTGCAGCAGTCGTTTGGAGGATGTCGGCGTGCTTGCCAAGCTGTTGGGTGTCAAAGTCGCGAATTAAAACCTTCACTGTTGCTTGGGCAACCCCACCCTCGAGTGTGTACGGGTGAAGGAAGCCGTCGCGCCCCTCGGTTCGTTCTGGGGATAAATCAGCAGGTAGATTCGCGAGGAAGTGCCCCGCGGCTCGACTGGCGTTGACCATTTTGTCTTTGCCGTAGGCAGGGTGAGTGTTGACGCCGGTGAAAGTAATGATCGCCATGTCGGCTGAAAATGTCTCTTCATCAATGTCGCCCTGCCCTCCTCCATCGAAGTTGTAGCAAACCGTTGCATTGATGGCTTCGATGTCGACATGATCAACCCCGTGGCCAATCTCTTCATCACAAGTAAAGAAGATACGAATATCACCATGGGGAATGTCAGGGTTTTCCAGTAAATCGTTGGCCAGCTCCATGATGATCGCAACACCAGCCTTGTCATCGCCGCCGAGTAAAGTCTTTCCATCGGTCGTGATAATCGTCTTGCCAGCTGCACCAGCCAGTTCCGGGCAATCGTCAACCGTGATGATTTGAGAAGGGTCACCCGAGAGAATGATATCCTTGCCGTCAAAATCTTCGATTACATGAGGATTGACCAGGTTTCCGGTCGTTTCCGGCGACGTGTCGACGTGCGAATTGAATGCGATTACTGGGGCGCCCTCGACGTTTCCCTTAACCGTTCCATAGACGATTCCCCATTGATCTTGCTGGGCGTCGGTAATCCCCATTGCAATCATCTGTTCGACCAGCAGTTTTCCGATTTCCAATTGCCCGGGGCTGCTAGGATAATTTCCCGAGTCCTCGATCGCCGTCGTATTGATTTTGACATACTGCAGGAATCTCTCGAGAAGTCGCTGTTTATTCATTTCAAATGGGGGTGGTTGAAGGTGCTGATGCGGCAAACCAATGCAAACAGTGTAGTCGATCTGGCATTTAGTCTCGCGGGTGGTGGGCAAAATGCAGATTGAAAAAAAGCAAATCTGCGGTTACCTCAAAAAAACGCAGATCCCTCTTAACCGTTGAATCGCTTTGAATGCCAGTCAGCGTTTGTCATTGGAAGTTTCGCGGGCACCGCCGTCAGACCCTCAATCCCGCAGTCGGCAAAGATGCTGTAATTGATCCCCGTGTACTTCCTGGTCATTCAAACAATCGACTTTGAGTTTCAGCTTAGTTTTCAAATGATCGGCTTGGCGATATTATGAAGTCCTCAAATTTTTGTAGAATATCTAACCAAAAATTGTTTTATGTCTTCTCCCGCCGTTAGCTATCTCGTCTTCGATATCGAAAGCATCGCCGATGGCAATTTAATTTCGAATGTTCGCTATCCCGCGGAGAATTACTCTCCTGAAAAAGCGATCGAAGTTTACTGCTCGGAAAGGCTGGAGCAATTTGGGACAGAGTTTATTCCCTACACTTATCACCTGCCGATCTCAGTTGCGATCATCAAGGTGGGTGTCGACCTGAAAATTATCGACATCGTGACTTTAGACGCTCCGAAATATCGGCCGCATATTATCACCAAGCATTTTTGGGACGGGTGGAAAGCCTACAAAATGCCAACGTTGGTTAGTTTCAATGGTCGCACATTCGACATCCCCTTAATGGAGATGTCAGCGTTTCGATATGGAATTGGTGTGCCGGCCTGGTTCAATATGCAAGATCGAACATACGATCAAAAAAGGAATCGGTTCAATCAGGCCTCTCATTTTGATCTGCAGGAAGTTCTGACCAACTATGGCGCGACGCGGCTGAATGGTGGTTTAAATTTAGTTGCTAATATTCTTGGCAAGCCCGGGAAAATGGGAATCGCCGGTCACATGGTTCAAGATCTTTACAACAAAGGGGAACTTGAAAAAATAAACGACTACTGCCGTTGCGATGTCTTAGACACATATTTTGTACTTTTGCGGACCAAGGTTTTGACCGGTGAGTTGTCGCTGGAACAGGAGCAGGAGTTAATCGCTGATTCGATGCAATGGTTGGAAATGAGGTCTGAGGATTTTCCAGTTTACGGCGAGTACTTGGGGCAATGCCGTCAGTGGGAGAATCCATGGCTGGAAAGTGATGTGGAAGAGCCTAAGTAAACTCACCCTGTTTTAAGGTCTTTGATGCAAACACGAGGCACACGAGGCACTCGCGGTACTGATCGATGCGAATGTCAAAATAAGATTAAAACTATAATTTCGCGTTCTAGAACAACATTGAAAAATAAACGTCCGATGAAATATTCAAAACAACTTTTTGCACTTATTCTGCTTGCCTTACTTTCCAGTGCGGCGGGGTGCATTGATGGTGAAGAGCTCCAATCCCCCAAGACACACAAGGATGAAGCGACACATTCGCACGGACCGGGGGATGAGCTGGTTTGGGAAGTCAAAGAAAAAATTGCTGATACGGATTTTGAAATTTGGCTGGGCCACCACGGAAGCCACTTTCATGGCGGTGATACCATTGAACCATCGGTCGCTATTATGAAGAACGGACAAGCGTTTGCTGATGCCAAAGTCTTCAATCAATTAGTCAACCCGGATGACATTGAGACGGCCCTGACAGACGAAGTTGAAACTGTTTATGAGCCGGGAACCGATGAAGAAATTGCGCACTATGCCCAAGGTGATCTACAGATCCCCGCTGAGGCGACCCAGTCTGTGATTCGTTTTCGAATTCAGATTCCTGAGCTCGACGAATTTTCTCGCGACGCGTCAGTCAAAATTGGCCATTGAATTGTACACGCTTTCTGCGTGCCAACATCCGCGAAGGTGAACTGGCAGGGGGCTCGATGCTCGATTCAATGTTGAGGATTGATGAGCGGCTCTGCGGTAGCGAGTGTGAGGTCGCAGGTCGCGTCTGCTGCTGACATTCAACAACGCAGCAACGGGGGTAACTTGGTGAAGTGGACACTAGCCCCAAGTGCCGAGGTGGGAATCGAAAAGACCTCACCCAAAATCAGAGCGTGCTATTTGTTCTTCCGTTGTTTGGAACCCGATTTGCTTTTCTTTTGATTGCGAGTTTGGTGTGCATGTGCCTCCAGCTCGGTTTTTTGTCCCTCATCACCTTGCTCCGCCATCCAGCTGGCAAGCTTTTGCTTTAACTCAGATTTGACTTCGGCAAAGGCCGGATCCTCAGCTAGGTTATTCCACTCAAATTCGTCCGTTTCCAGGTCGAACAATTCTTCGGCCGGCCTCCATGAATATCTTTTAACTTTATCTGCCGCGTCAGCATCCCCTGATTGGGCTTGAGCTACCCATGATTTGAACGCTGCCCCTTTGGTGCACGCGTTTGTAAATTCAATTTCTGGTGTCAAATTTAAGATGTACTTGAATCGTTTGCCGCGCACCGAACGAATTCCAAATGTCTTTGAGCCATTAATAATTCCGCTTGTGGTCATGATGCCATAGACAAAATCTTTGTGGTGATTGGATTTGCCCCGAAGCACGGGTAAAAAGCTCTTTCCGTCCAATACTTCAGGCGGCTCGATCTGAGCGGCGTCGAGAAAAGTGGGCAGAATGTCGACGTACTCGACCATCGCTTCGGTCGTTAATCCTGGCTGTATTTTATTGGGCCATTTGACGATACAGCCGCTTTGCAGTCCCACATCGTAGCAAGTCCATTTTGCGAAGGGCATGCCGGAGCCTTGCTCGCTGACGACAACCACCATCGTGTTGTCGGTCAGTCCGTGATTCTCAAGCCGGGTAAGGATTTCCCCGACTTGCCAATCGAAATAAGTGATTTCAGCGAGATAAGCCGACATGTCTTGGCGGATTTTTGAAGTGTCAACAAAATAGGGAGGAAGTTTGATTTCTTCAGGTGGGTACCGAGAAGCGTCACCTTTGTTCCAGGGTGAATGAGGTTCGTTGGAACAGGCGAACAAGCAAAATGGGGTCGACGATTTTTTGCATTCACCAAAAAGTTTATCGATGGCATCAAGGTCAGGATTTTTTTTGCCCGAGTATTCAAAAGCGAAAATATTCTTAGGAGAGATATGTGTTTTTCCAGAGAGCGCGACGCGATAGCCATGCGGTTGAAGGTATTGAACGATGCTTTTTGTGCCGGTTTTGGCGAAGGTATGATTGGGGTAGGCCCCGCTCTTGACCGGATACAATCCTGTGTAAATATTGTGCCGTGTGGGGGAGCACATGGGGGCCGCTTGGAAGCACTTTTTAAACTGCATCCCCTGCTTTGCAAGTTTGTCAATGTTGGGGGTATGTGCCTGTCCGCCATAGCAGCCAAGGTCACGATGGGTGCAATCATCAGCAATGATGAAGACAAAATTTGGCTTGGTTGCTGAATTCAATTCATCTGCGACAGATTCGCTTGGGGAAGCCAAGCTTAAAACGAAAATCAGGCAAGCAATAATAGATCGAAAACAGGGATTCATGATGAGTCTCTGGGAAGGAAACGACACTGGCAAATGACCCCAGAGAAATTAACGATAATCTGGGGTCAATGCAAAATCGTTAGGCTCGGCGAACAACGGCGAAGGGGCCTTGAAGGTCAATCCGCCAGAATTCCGTTTGACTCAAAGGGTGTCTAAAGCGGCTAAGTATCAGGGCAAATTTTGAGGGAAAACAAATATCCTCAGGTTCTTAATTGGCGGAAAGTGCTGCTCGACCTGCCCGTTTGCGATCAGATTCTTTCAGTAACATCTTTCGCAACCGAATACAGCCGGGAGTGATTTCAACCCATTCATCGTCTTCAACATATTCCAATGCTGATTCGAGTGAAAATAAACGAGCCGGCTTGAGTTGAACGTTTTCGTCGGTCCCTGAGGCCCGCATGTTGGTTAGTTGTTTAGCTCGTGTGGGGTTAACGGGGAGGTCGTTCGATCGGGCGTTTTCTCCGACGATCATGCCCTCGTAAACTGCATCTCCGGGAGCAACAAACATTTCAGCTCGCTGTTGGAGCGTTGAGAGAGCGAATCCGACTGCCTTGCCCGGCACCATGGAGATCATGACTCCATTGGGGCGTGCCGCGATTTCACCTTCGAGCGGTCTGAATTCAAAAAAGCGATGGTTCAGGATTACCGTACCTTGCGTGGCGTTTAGCAGTTTGGTTCGCATTCCAATCAGGCCGCGGGATGGAACAATGAATGTCGCGAGGGTGAAATCTCCTCGCGTCGACATTTCCTGCATTTCACCCCGTCGATTGCCGACCATTTCCATGACAGGCCCAAATTTATCGGTGGGCACTTCAACGACGAGCGTTTCAAATGGCTCGTGTTTTTTCCCATCGATCTCTTTGATAACGACTTTTGGTTTGCCGACGGACAATTCAAATCCCTCGCGCCGCATGGTTTCGATCAAAACGGCCAGATGCAGAATTCCGCGTCCTGAAACGGCAAAAGAGTCACCACTTTCCATCGGCTCGACTCGCAAGGCGACGTTTCGGTCAAGCTCTTTCATCAGCCTTTCTCGCAACTGACGACTGGTGACGTATTTTCCTTCCTTACCAACCAAAGGAGAGCTGTTGATGGAAAACACCATTTGCAATGTTGGTTCATCGACTGAAATTCGCGGTAGTGGTTCCGTGATTTCCAGATCACAAATCGTATCGCCGATTTCGATGTCTTCAATTCCAATGATCGCGCAAACTTCACCTGCCTCGCAGCGCTCCACCTCGACTCGCCCAAGTTTGTCAAAGGAGTTAAGCGTCGATATTTTACAGACCCGTGATTTTCCATCGGAGCCAATCACGTTTACCGATTGGCCTTTTTTAACAAAACCGGAGACAATTTTTCCGACTGCGATTCGTCCGACGAATTCGGACCAGTCCATGGTGGTTACACCCATCCGAAACTTGCCAGGCTCAATAACGGGTGGTTCGATTTGCTCCAGCACCAGATCCAAAAGCGGTTCCATGTTGCCTTCGAAGGTGTTTGGCTCGGTCGTCGCATAGCCGTCTTTGGCTGATGCATAGATATAATGAAAGTTATCCAGATATTCCTCACCGCCCATTTCCAGAATCAATTCCATCGCTTCGTCGACAACTTCGGCGGTTCTTGCATCAGGCCGGTCAACTTTGTTGACAACGACGATGGGTTTGAGTCCGGCTTCGAGAGCTTTGCCGAGGACAAAACGCGTTTGGGGCATCGGGCCCTCGGCCGCATCGACCAACAGCAGTGCGCCATCGGCCATCTTGAGGACACGTTCCACTTCGCCGCCAAAATCAGCGTGACCAGGCGTATCAATGATGTTGATCTTCACGCCCTTGTAGGGCAATGCGATGTTCTTCGCGAGAATGGTGATTCCTCGCTCTTTTTCGATATCTCCCGAGTCGAGAATCCGCTCACCCTGTAGTTGTGATTCCCGAAACTGTCCGCTTTGATGCAACAGGCAGTCGACGAGGGTTGTTTTGCCATGATCGACGTGGGCGATGATGACGATGTTGCGAATGTCTTTTCGTGCGGTCATGAAACTGCTTTGGAGTGAGGGGGTGTAACCTTTGAACGGTCGAAATGTGTTTTTTTCGGTCGCAGGTTGCTCGGTAGATCTCGCCCGTATTGCCACTTAGAATTTAGCCGCAATCCTTTGTCGAGAATTGCGTGGCGAGCCCGAAGATCAAGAGACAGAATCATATCTGCCAAATATCGATTCCGATAGCCGAAATCGGTATTTGCAAGGCATTTTGGGATCCGTTTGGAAGCGGTGCAGGCGGCCCAAAGCTGGTTCAAATGGTCGCCAATCGTAGTTCTTGAGCACCGGTTTGACGTGGCGCTACGCAGCCATAATTGGCGAAGAGAGGGGCGTAATCGCGGATGATTGAGGGGACAAGGACATTTCAATCCTCGTTATGATCGCCTCTAAGGCGTTCGAGTCCCAGCAATCGCTCAAGACGAAGAATATCTTGGATCTCAACAACTCAACGACCTTGTCATGGTCATTGGTGCGGATGATTTTTTGCAGCAGATCTTGGTCAGGCAGCTGAGCAGAGTTTTCTCCAATCAAGTCGGCTGCCATTTGTGCGACGTAATCATGACTCGATCCGAATCGCTCCACGTAGAGTGGGCTTCTTAATAACTGGTACAGCCTCAAGATCGGTTTTTCCAGATCATTCCCAATGATTTTGTCGCCCGAAGATTGCAACGCTTCTTCGATAAATGCTTCGCTTTGAGGTTTGCCATTGCCACTGCGAATCCCCAGGGCGACGAGCAACCGACGGCGAGTCGCACGAAAAGGGTTAGCGATCATGCGGTGTCCTCGGATCCACCAAGGCACTCGATTTTTTGCGTCGTCGGTCTCGACTTGATCCGGGCGGAACCGGCGTCGGAGCTTGAAGCTATGGTAGAGGTCGCTTTTCTGGAGCATGGACAACAGACCTGACATCAAACGGTTGTGCCAACGCACACTGATTTGAAAGTCGATCAGGCAGGGTTCACCCTGTTGATTCACGATCACGTTTTCTGATTTATTCATATCGACGTAAGCGATATTTCGCTGGTGCATTGCAGTAAGCGTGTTGTCTAGTCCGTCAAAAAACAGATCATCAACGTTGTCGTGCCAGCGAAGTGGATGTCCATCGAGAAAGTCATGGGCGCACGCATTGGGTAATACTTTGCCTTGGAACAAAACTTCGTTGTACCCTTCCGCAATATTGGGAAGATCGCTCAACTCCTGATACATCCGGCTTTCGCGTTGCGCCAGTCGCCGTCCGAGCCAGGCCATCGGAATGAGGCCAATGGGCTGAATTCGATTGAGTTTGCAAACGACTGTGTGCTTTGGCCCCGAGTCGGCAGATTGGTAGAAAGACGTCGCGGCCCAAGAGTCGTGTTTTACAATTTTAGTGAGCGCATACGAACGGCTGTTGATTTCAATTTGATCGGGTGGATTCGACGGCCCGAGTGCACGAAATAGGTTCGAGCGTTCTTTGGTTACGTGTTGGGGCTTGGTGATCATATTCAATAGACTTACCGGCGTACGGGTGCAACAACATGCTGTAGAGCATCTTAGAATTGCAAAAGTTGATCAATATCGTTTTGAAGTCTCTTTCTCTTAGAGCGGTATCCGATGGAGGTTTTTTTACCTGTCAGTGTAAAGAGGCTTGCTGTTGGCCACTTTTGAGTGGGCTTTCAACGACTTTGCGGCCTGGTGATGGTCGGTGAATTGCTAGCCTTTTGTTATACTTCTGCAGAATTAAGCTTAGGCTGAAGCGTCAAATGTTTGGTTTTTCGGTTGAAGGGTAAACCAGCCCTCGCTGTCGCTTTTGATGGGTTAAATGAATGTCAAAGAGCTCCCGCCAAAGCTCTCAGCCAAGGTTTCGAAGCGGTCAGCTGGCAGCGAAACAGAAGTGCGGCATTCAATGGCGAGTCCAAAGTTGTGTGATTAATTTTGATGGATGAACTCGGGCGTTTTTTGGAGACGGAAGAGGAAGTCGCGTCGTCGGGGTTAATAATCCTCTCGGTGAATTCTAAAATTGATCCTCCGAAAAAGCAGCCGTTGTATATAACTAGAGACGGCGTTTCAAATGTTTAAAACGCAAACAGAATATTAACCATGATTGGAGAGTCGGTTGGCCCGTGTAGTTTTAGCCATGTCTGGAGGCGTCGACTCCAGCGTTGCGGCCCACCTGTTGATCGAACAGGGGCACGAGGTGATTGGCGTGTTTATGCGTCACGGTGAAAAAGCGGTTGAGGCTTGCGCGATTGATGGCAAGGTCAGCTCTTCACCACTGCTTCCTATCCTTAATAATCGGGCCGATCACAAACAGGGTTGTTGCAGCGCTTCGGATGCCGAAGATGGACGGCGCGTGGCTGAGCGTTTGGGGATACCATTTTACGCACTCAACCTCGAGGAAGAGTTTCGCGGTATCATCGATTATTTTGTTGACGAGTACACGATTGGCCGTACACCCAATCCATGTGTTATGTGCAATAACAAAATCAAGTTTGGCAAGTTGTTTGACTATGCTGACAGCGTAGGGGCCGAGTATTTGGCGACAGGCCATTACGCCCAGTTGCTGCGTGACGAAGGTGAACTGCGTTTGATACGTGGTGTGGATGATGACAAAGATCAATCGTACGTCTTGTTTGGTATTAAACGAAAATACCTTGAACGGATGTTGCTTCCTGTTGGCCAATATGACAAATCATTTATTCGCAAGATTGCTGGCGAGCTTGGGCTCAATGTTGCCGAAAAAAAAGACAGTCAGGAAATTTGCTTCGTGACCTCTGGTAAGCATGATGAATTTGTTCGGCAGCGTCGCGGCGATATTGTCAGCGAGTCAGGCGGTGAACTTGCGGGTGAGATTGTGACGACCGATGGTAAGGTTGTTGGCCAGCATCCCGGCATTGAGCGGTTTACGATCGGTCAGCGCAAAGGTTTGGGAGTGGCGATGGGTGAGCCTTACTTTGTTGTCAAAATCGAAACTGAAAGTCGGCGGGTGGTGATTGGGCGGCTTGATGAACTGGGTCGAGCGGAGTTGACGGGTAGCGACACTAATTGGCTGACCGATCCTCCGGCGGGAAGGTTTCAATGCCTGGCGCAAATTCGATACAACAGTCAGGCCAAGCCAGCCATGGCGGAGGTTGTTGCGGACGGTCGCCTCCGGGTGGAATTTGAGACCCCGCAAAATGGCGTCGCTCCCGGGCAGGCAGTGGTCTGTTATCTCGGTGACCAAGTCCTCGGCGGTGGCTGGATCGACTAAAAGCGGTTTCGAAACGAACTTTGTGGTCGGTTTTGCCATCAGTGCGGTGTACCTAAAAAGCAAGTTTTTGCGGCTCGGGCTGCCAGTCATTGGGTGCTTATTCGGCAAAAGGTGCAAAGCCAAATGCTATCGCAAAGACTGGAGTCGGTTCCCAGTTGAGTAGGTCGATTGCAAACGAGAACCTCCCCCGATTGACTGGCAGTTCACCAATCAGGTCGTTATCATGGATGGATATTCATTTGAGTCCAGAAACCTGAGGTAGTGCTGTGCACTTCGATCAAAGATTTATCGAGCTGAGTTTGTTTGTTGCTCAACTAGAAGACCTAGATAAAGGCGAAATCACCCGATACGCAATCTGGGGTGGAATTGCCCTGCTTGTTCTGATGGCACTCGCTCTGGGGATGGCTTTGCTGACCTACGGAAAGCTATGGTTTCAAGCCTACATGTCGGGCGCTGATGTCAGCATGTTCAGTCTCATCGGAATGGGGTTTCGAAAAGTCCGTCCTGACATGATCGTTAAAGCCAAAGTGATGGCGAAGCAGGCTGGCCTTAACGTTGATCGCAAAGACGGCATCAGCACCGAACAGCTTGAAGCGCATTATCTTGCAGGTGGCGATGTGATGAAAGTCATTAACTCGATCATCGCAGCGCAGCGAGCTAACATTGATCTCGATTTCGATCGCTCGGCAGCCATTGACTTGGCCGGCCGCGATGTCATGGATGCCGTCAGAACATCGGTGTATCCCAAAGTCATTGACTGCCCTGATCCACAACGAAGTGGCAAAAACTTTTTGAGTGCGATGTCGAAAGATGGTGTTGAGCTTAAGATTCGCGCCCGTGTAACGGTGCGAACCAACCTTGAGCAATTGATCGGTGGCGCAACCGAAGAAACGATCATCGCACGAGTGGGCGAGTCAATCATTTCGTCGATTGGATCTGCGGATCGTCACCAGCAAGTTCTCGAAAATCCGGATCTCATTTCTCGTGCGGTTCTCGAACGTGGTCTTGATGCCCACACCGCCTTTGAAATTGTTTCGATCGACATCGCCGACATCGACGTCGGTGAGAATATCGGGGCGCGACTTCAGGCCGATCAGGCTGAAGCCGATACGCGTGTTGCTCAGGCAGCTGCGGAAAAACGTCGCGCCGATGCAATTGCTAAAGAGCAGGAAATGAAAGCTGATGTTGCATTGCAACGCGCCCAGCTGGTCATGGCTGAGGCGGAAGTTCCTCAGGCGATGGCTGAAGCATTTCGCGCTGGTAATATGCGGGCCATGGTTAATGGAAAGTAATCGAAGGATTTCTTCTGCCTAAATTGAGTGTCATTGTTCGATGGAATCCCTGCAGGCAGGCGTCGCCGCAGTTTCGCAGCCGTTGTGAATAGGTCCCAGAAAACTTCATTATGCCGGTCGCCAAATTTGAGCAAGGCTCAATCAATTGTTTCACGTCTTAATTGGCTTGAGAGAACTTTAACCCCCCAAAGACTATGCCTGCACCTATGAAATACTGGTTGATGAAATCAGAACCCGATTGTTTTTCAATTGATGACCTAGCTGCCGAAAAAAATAAAACGACCCACTGGGATGGGGTCCGCAACTACCAGGCCAGAAACTTCATGCGAGATGACATGAAAAAAGGTCATCAGGTTTTATTCTATCATTCCAATGCCAAACCTCCGGGTGTTGCGGGGGTGGCAAAAATTGTCAAAGAATCGTACCCGGACTTTACTGCGTTTGACCCCAAAGATAAGCACTACGACCCCAAGTCAAAACAAGCTGAACCACGTTGGTTTATGGTCGATATTAAGCTTCAAAAGAAGTTTAAACGTGAGCTATCACTCAATGAGCTGCGCGGGATTAAGAGTCTTGAAGGCATGGTTCTGTTGCAAAAAGGAACTCGCCTTTCGATTCAACCGGTGACCAAAAAGCAGTTTGACGTCATTTGTAAGCTTGCCGAAAAACCGGCGCCCAAATTGTAGCTCGTAGGGTTCTAGAGCAAATTGGTAACAGTCGTTTGAGCGGCTGTTGGGAGTGAAATTGGCTGAACCTAGGGGGATCTCTGGTCTCTTTTTTCAGGTGGCCTGCCGGAGTTTTCATCACACCCGTCCCAGGTCCCTTCATTTGAGATCCAAGCCGTTTCATTCGATGTTGGATTCTCAGATGAGAAGGGAGTGAGATCCCTTGTCGCCCACGCATATTTTGCCAATAAAAAAGCGGGTTATAAAATTCATCCCGCAGAGAGGCCCAATCCGGTCGTTCGGAATAAAGAATTCATGATAAAATGGCGATATTCAATCTACGCGTCTCCGGTTATAATCCGGAGGATAAGTGAGATTGGAAATAATCCCACGCATTCAGGACGATTAGCTCAGTTGGCTAGAGCGCCTCGTTGACATCGAGGAGGTCGTTGGTTCAAGTCCAATATCGTCCACTGAAACGCATTGCCCCTCCAAGCAAATTTGGGGCAATGCGTTTTTTACTTGGTTTAATGCGAATTCGTGCGAGTCAGTGCTGGACGATTCGGCGTCAAATTCATTGATCGCGTCGAATTTGGCGTCACACTTGTGAGGTGGGTTGGGGCGTTTGAGCCAACGTTTTTCGATGTGTTCTGCGTTCCAGAGTCTGTGAAGTCTGTCTTTTTCACCAACGCGTTGTCTTGTATCGCTGTGACAACCGAGTTAGCCGTAATCATAGTCTTTCTGCAGGGTAAGAATCGGTAAAGCTATTTCAATGACCACTTATCCTCGACGACTTTGCCAAGCCAATCGCTCATCACCTCGACTTGCGACTTGCTCCAGGACGCCATCGAGCTGACTGAACGTTTCCCAAGCCTCGGTCTCAGTCGATTGAGCGATGGTTGCCACGATCAGGGATTCTAGTTCTTCCAGCCTTTTCCCTTTCCAGACAGCATCGGATAGCGCTACCAACAAATCCTCGAGTGGCAATGATTCAGTCGACCAGGCTCCATGAGTTCTTGTAAAACGTGCGAGGTGGTCCGGCACGTCCAAGTCCGTCAACAGTGAAGCCCCGTCGATCTCATGTTGATTGCCAGGTCCAGTTAATTCATTGGGGTGTTTAATCTTTCCAAGATCGTGGGTCGCCGCTCCGAACCTTATGGCTTCGGCATCAATTTTGATATGGGGAAAGGCAGCCAGTAGACCATCAATAATTTCGATGGCAGCATCATGCACCAACGCCAAGTGAGCCACCAATCGAGGTGGAGCATCAAGCTGATTCAGCAGGCTTGCCACAATTTTGGGCAGCCAACGAGGTTGATAATCTCCATCTTCGACATGAGGAATCGGTTGTCTTGGCAAATGGTCTTGAAATCTCACGAACAAATCAGCAAGTAGTTCGCTGTGGCAGAAATATTCTTCACTTGAGTCTTCGTTGGTATTCATTGGCTGAACAAATTGGGATTCGCTTTGTAAATTTATCTGCTGAAATGCCGCACAAAATATCGCATGGATGGCTTTTTGCTTTGGGTTTGGCTTTACATCGGCTTTTCGTCGATTTCAAGCCAAGCTACGCTATTTAGTCTAGCTGGTTGGGTTACCAATTTGAACGAAGGATACTGACGTTGTCGAACAAACTGCTTCAGCAAGAAAATTTCCCGTTCTTTTCGGCTTACGCAGCAGTCAAGCAGCGGCGAAAAATCGTTGATACCCTCGTCGCTACTGCGGCAGAGGAGAATTGGCTGGGACTTGTTGAGAAAACGTTGAAGAAACTCGGCATCTGTTTTGATGCTCAAAATGCGGTCTCAATTGAAGATGATCAGTTGCTGCCCGCTCTGGGCGAAGTTCTTGATTGCCCCAACGAACTGGTCCGTGAACTTGGCTTAAGCGTGTTGAGAGAATTGGGAGACAGCGCCGAACCATTGTTGCCGAAAATGCTGCTACTTTTGGATGACCCGAACCGTGAGGTTAGGGCTCTGGCCATGCTTTCGGTTGCTGGGTTTGGAGAAAAGGCCAAGGCCGCCATTCCTGTTTTGCAGCGTTGGATTGATTCAAGCGACGATATGGTACGAGTGATGGCAATGGAGAATATCCCGCGGATAGATCCATCGAAGTTAGAGCCCATGTTGGAGTTGCTCGCCGTCGAAGCAGAACAGAAAAGTAAAGGCCAGATAACCGCAATCATGGCTTTGGGAGGTTTGGGGGAATCCGCAAGCGATTCGGTTCCTGCTCTCAAGAGACTATTGAACAACGAAAGTGCCGGTACCCGATTGATTGCTGCAGAAGCGATTCATGCAATTACCGGCGACATCTCGGATTCGATTCAGGTTGCAACTGAGTTGCTGGATGACCCAGACTGGACGGTTCGATACATGGCAGAAGAGCATCTTGAGCAATGGCAAGGTCGTCCGCGTTCAGAAACAAATCGCGACCAGATCAATATCGTAAAGATTCAGCGTCGTCGTTAGGCTGAGATTGGTTCGTGTCGAACAAAGCTATTGAGACCTTCGAAAATAAAGGCGGACTTCAAAACCACCATAACGCAGCCACACACCAACAAGTTGTCGCCCATGCTGCTTATTGACGAAATTTCGTTCGTGCAATGCGGTCCGTGGCTGGCATTGTTGGAGCTCGACATTTTGCAATTGGGACGACGGGCCTTCTGTACTTTACTTCATCGGCAGAAGCGGATCGTAAAAACAAAACCGAATGGTTGAGGGGGCCTTGGGAACTGCTTTTTTGGCTCAGTTAAATCCGTTAATCGAATTCGATATCTCAATCGCCCGGTCATCCGTCATGCTGGAGATAAAATCTAAAATCGGATGAATCCACCAGGAAAACGGTTGATGCGCATTATCGGTAATGTAATCCTGACTCCAGGCAAGTGATAGACATCGCTGGGCGATAAAAGGTACAGATTTCAGGTTCTGGCTTTTTGACAGAGCGAAGGTTGCTTTCCCAAGAGCTTTCAAGATTCTCCCCATGACTTGGTAAGAACCGATCTCGACGCGTACCTTTCTTTCCGCCGTGAAAATCTTGGTCGTATTTGTATTTTTGACAGAAGCAAAGCAATCAGCGTCCCTCGGGGACAAGTCTTTTTTAAGATCGTCGACACGTTCGCCCGCTATGATCTGATCGTAATTGTCGACAAACACTTTCCAGAATACATCAATCAATCGACCGATCACAACAGCACGCAGTTGGGGCAAGCCCATCGTCTTGTGATATTCTTTTTGGGAATCCCCGAGTAATCCAAGGTAATGAATCATTGCTTCGCCGTGGGTTAGTTCGTTGATTTCCACGGCATCTTCAATGTCGATGACCCGATAGCAAATGTCATCTGCTGCTTCAGACAAGAAGGACAAGGGGTGCCTTTTGAACATGCTGCCTTCCAACAACCCCATCTCACCGAAAACCTCTGTTGCTAAATTGGCTTCGCTGGAGAAAAAGTTGTATTTACCCGTTTCTTGCGCTCTTGGATCAGTCGATGTCCACGGGTACTTCACCATCGCTCCGAGTGAGCAGTAGGTGAACTGAAGATACGCCAATTCGCCTAGGTCTTTTCGAGAGGCCAGCCTGAACCCTTGAGCGTTTCCTTCAAAGATTGAAACGTCAGCAATCAGGTGCTCGTCATGAAAATCAACAGGAAAAAATTCGTCGGAGTGACTTTCTAGCCATTCCCGTATAGCGTATTCACCGGCGTGCCCGAAGGGCGGATTGCCGATGTCATGTGCCAGCGAAGCCGCCATAAGCGAAAATGCAAGATCGTATTCATTGACCGAATCCGGCAGCTCTCCCTTTTCTTCAAGCAAGTGTCCGAGCCTTCTACCAAACGATCGTGCCACTGATGCGACCTCGAGAGAATGGGTGAGTCGATTGTGGACATGGGCATTTTTTTCCATCGGGTGAACTTGAGTCTTTTTCCCCAGTCGACGAAACGACGAAGAATAGACCGCACGATCATAGTCCGTTTCAAACGGACTTCGAAACGAACGTGGGAGACCCTTGGCTGTCATGTTTGGCTTGGCGCCATGCCGAGAAGTGCTGAGTAAGGTGTGCCAATTTAGATTCATGTGCGAGATCGCCGTTGCGTTTTATGCGAGTTTGTTTGGGTGATGAAATACCAGTGGCTGTCCAGTCCAGGCGATGTCATGTTACTCATTTGAGATCGACTTGAAAGCCAGCTTGCTTTGTCGTTGCGATTGGCGACGGAGCCCATTTTGGCCATTGGGTGAGTTGGGTTGCCTCTTTCATCCAGCAGGAAACGGATCTAAAGCTGGTATAATTCTTAGAGTCTTATGGGCAAAGAGCTGAATTGAAACCATTCGACTTGAAGAATTTGACCCACACTTAATCAATTATAAAAAGGGTAAAAGTTGGATGAAATACTTCACATACTTCTGCATGACGGGACTGCTGTGTCTGTTGGTAACTCTATCGTCTTGCGGACGCCCACCTGGCCAACGACTTTTGACGGTTCAGATCGAACTGGATGGGAAGGTCGTGTACGACGGAATTCGAGGTGTCCCTGATAGTACTCCCGTTGTTGAAATGTGGAATGTTCTGGGTGACTTTCAATTTGAAGAAAATGCGACGGATGCTGATGTTTTGGAGAACACTCCAAACAACATACGAACACTCAAAGGTAATGTGGTCGTGAAGATTAGCCATGCCAATGACGAGCTAGCTTGCGCCTCGCTTGCTGAGCTGACGTTGCTTTCCCGAGGCCCGAGTGGGGGCTGGACGCTCGATGAGGGAGAAGTTGCGCGGATCAAGTCGGGTGCCGGTGAATGATCACGCCAATGGGTTTGGGTGTGACAGACCGTGAACAACAGCGGTCGCTCGAAAACGTGGTGCGGCTTATTGGGGAAATTGCGTTTGATCAGCAAAGTACTCCGGAGCTTAATCCACTCTCGTTTTATTGAAAATCAAAGTTGATTTGAGAGATCTAGAAGCAGAGTAGCTGCTTAAATTTTCTTTGATTTGACCGCCGGTCTCGCACGAAGAGATTTTTCATTGAATTGATGACTGCGAATTAGATTGGCATCGACTAACTCCTCGCTAAAATAGTGAGTCTGATACATCGAAGCCTAATACATCGAAGCCTAATACGCTGATTCCAATTGAAGGAGGATTTAGATGAACAAAATGTTCTTTTCGATTGTTTTTACGGGGCTGTGGTTGGGAGTCACTGTAGCTCAGGAGACGCAACTTCGCCGAGGTTATGCCCAAACTCCGGAGGAAGCACGCGCAGAACTTGAAGAATTTAAATCGTCTTTTAAGAATTTGGCAGGTTGGAAAAAACGGAAACAGGTGATCATTGAGGGTGTTTTGCGGGGCGCCGGATTGACGATCTTGCCAGATAAAACGCCTTTGAATCCAAAGTTTTCAAACAAGCGAGTGTACGACGGGTATACCGTTGAGAGTGTTGCGTTCGAAAGTTCGCCTGGATTTTTTGTTACAGGTTCACTTTATCGACCAACAAAATTCAAAGAGGATCTGGCTGGGATTCTTTGCCCGCACGGACACGGCGGTCGGTTCGTCCCTACTCGGCAAACACGATGTGCTGTTTTAGCACGCAGTGGGGCTGCAGTTTTTCAATACGACATGGTCGGCTATGGCGATTGGAAGCAAGCGGGGTGGAAACACAAACAGACCCCCGAGGTGCTTAGGCTTCAAACTTGGAACAGCATCCGTTCGCTTGACTTTCTTGTTTCCCTACCCGGGGTGGATGCAAAACGACTTGCCATCACCGGATGTTCTGGAGGTGGCACGCAATCCTTCGTTCTAGCGGCAATTGATGAACGAGTGGCGGTAAGCGTTCCGGTGTGTCAAGTTTCGGCTCATTTCTTCGGTGGTTGTGTTTGCGAAAGCGGCATGCCCATCCATCAAAGTGACCAACACAAGACCAACAACGCTGAGATTGCAGCGTTGGCGGCCCCGCGGCCTCAGATGGTGATTTCCAATGGATCTGACTGGACCAACAAGGTCCCTGAGAATGAGTTTCCTTATATCCAGCATGTTTACGAGCTTTATCATGCGGCTGACAAAGTCAAGAACGCTCATTTTCCTAAGGAAGAACACGATTACGGGGTGTCAAAACGCATGGCTGCGTATCCATTTCTAGCCGAGCATCTTCGTTTAGACCTCCGCCATGTTCAGAACTCGCAAGGAGAAATTGACGAATCGTTCGTTACTGTTGAGACCCGAGCAGCCATGCTGGTTTTTGGAGAGAAAAACCCCTATCCAAAAAACGCAGTCAAACCAAACACCGCATTGCCAAAATAAATGCAGCAATTTTTCTCCGCGTTCTGCTTTTTGGGTGACCAATGAAACACATGCCCTGCACTGGTCTGGACATTTCCGTTGTTGGCAAGTCAGTGTTGATTTGACTCTTCCAGATGGTTGATTTACTTAGCAATGCAATAAAGATTTTGATCGCTGCGTAAGTAGAGTTTTCCATTGGAAATAATCGGACTGGCGTTGAATTGCGTGTCATCGGTGAGTTTGTTGTTTGAGAGTATTTCAAACTCTGGTTTGGCGGCCAGAACGATTGTTCCACCCCGCCGAGTGACGACATAGATCTTCCCGTCAGCGATTACCGAAGAGGCGTAAGGTTGCGAATCAACTCGCTGCTTGTAGACAACTTCTCCATCGGCCAGCTTCAAGCAGTAAGCGACTTTGTTTCGATCGCTTACCCAATAAAGGTGATCTTCGAAAACGACAGGCGAAGTAACATTGGCGCCGACGTTAGCTCGCCAAAGTTCTTTGACTTCGCCCTGCCCTCCTGCTTTGACGGCAACGGTCATCGACGAGCGTCCACCGAGAACGTAAACCACTCCCTGGTGTGAGACGATACTGGGGCAAACGTAGTCCGGAATTCCCTCACATTTCCAGAGTTCTTTTCCGGATGCCGGATCGTAAGCGAGGATTTCATTTTTTGAATTGACGACCAATTCCTGTTTCCCATTGATATCAACAAGGTGCGGGGTGCTCCATGATCGGTTCATACTCTTGGCTCGCCATTTTTCCTCCCCTGATTCTTTGTCGATTGCAACAATAGAACCGCTCTCCACACTGGCATTGACGATAACAAGATTTTGGTAAAGCACAGGAGACGTGCCGCAACCCCAGCCATGGACACCATCGCCTACTGAGGTCTGCCAGATTCTTTGGCCTTGGAGGTCGTATTTCACGACACCGGATTTCCCAAAAAACACATAAATATGTTTTCCGTCGGTCGTGGGTGTTGCGGCAGCATAGCCATGATCCCGGACACGCTTGCTTTCGCCCTTCGTCGCATTGATCTTGGTGTCCCATTCAATGCTTCCGTTCTTAGGGTTGACGCAAACGAGGTGCAGTTTTAAGTCCTCTAAACTGCCTCCACTGTCTCCGATGCCGTAACCGCTGTAAGAAGTCACATACAGTTTTTCACCCAACGAAATTGGGCTCGAAGAGCCCGCACCCGGCAATTTCAACTTCCAGGTGAGATTCTGGTCATCGCTCCATTCAGCAGGCAAGTTTGTTTCGCTTGAGTAACCCTGACCACCGGGACCGCGAAAACTCTTCCAGTCATCAGCACTGGAGGATCGGACACAGGGAATGGCAAGTAATGTGGCGATGAGTAACACACGGAAAAATTTCATGTTGCAATCCTGAGAGTGGGTGGCGAGACCGAGCATGTTCGGTCCTTTATGATAACCAGTTCCCGAGGGGTTCACACATTCGACTGAAATAAATGTGAGCCGGAGCGCAAGGGGATCTAAAGTTTGGGTTGAGTCGGGGGTGGAATTATCGCTTGACAAAGATCCTCCTGCCAAGCACTGAACAACGACTGCGTATAGGGTCGTCTCGCACGCGATTGTTATTGCGTGAGTCCTTGGTTTGCAGGTGATAATCTAGCCTGCGGCAGTATCTCCGTGACGAGAAATCCGGATTGCAAACGCCTACTTGTGATGCCGTGTTGGGAGTCCAGTCACGGCGATCACTCGTAAATTGCGTTTACTTTCGCTGTCTGATTTCAAGAACGTATTTCATCAAGTCGTCGAATTCTCGGCGGCTTTTTAATTGCCTTACCAAATTTTCGGGCATCAACGAAAGCTTTGCTTCCATGACATCGTCGATGTCATCTTGGGCAATCGTGATCGGATCAGGTTCGGCCAGGTTTCGGAGGACAATCTCTTTGTCAGTTTCTGAAATCCGAATTCCTGTTTGCATCTTGCCATCAAGGGTTAAGACCTTTACTTGGGCATATTCCTTGTCGATCAATGTGGACGGTCGAAGAATCGAATCGACCAGTTCCTCATTGGAGAGCTTGCCTGGCATTTTCGCCAAATCGGGTCCCAAGCGAGCGGCGCCACGAGGCGGATCGTGACACGCGAAACAGGCGGCGGCCGACTGATAGAAGAGCATTTTGCCTCGGTTGGTATTTCCACGCTCGATTGCGACGTTGGCCAGTTCGCTTAATGGGGTCGCCAGCAATTCAACCTCCAACGCCTTGTTGATAAACTCTTTGACTTCGACGTTGTTTCCAGCAAAAGCCGCTTCGAGCGGGTGCTCGGCCAGCAAATCTTCTGGCTTCCAAAACGCACTGCGGTCACTTGTTTGTTTGCGGATTTTCTTGACGCTGGCGGGGCTGACGGGTGAAGCCTTGTTACCCCATGTGTTTCGGACAAAGGTCAAAACAGCTGCCAGTTCATTGTCTTTTAAAATCGATCGAAACGCGGTCATTGGTGGCACCCCACGAGATGGGTCGTAGGTTTTTCCATTGACAACCATTTTCCCCCACACGCCGTGTAAGGTCATTTTGATAAGCCGCTCTTCGCTGCCAAGAACCCAAGGGCTATTCACGAGTGGTGGGTAAACATTAGGGCTTCCTTTACCATGCGATAAGTGACACGTGGCGCAATGCGACTCGCGTTGGTATATCTTGGCACCCTGGTTGTAAACTTTTTTGTCTGCAGCGCTGAGATGCTTGGGAGCCTTGAACTTGACGAATTCAGATTCAGGCGGAGCGGCAAATTGACCTCCGCTTTTGGCATTCACGGTGTGCCAAAAGTGTTTGACCGTATTGGCTGCAACAACCGCATGCTTGACGTCAGAATTTAAAAGCTTTGTCAAAAGTTCTTCGTTTCGCACTCCATGCTGCTGGTGCAGCCAAAGTGCCTCAAGCAGATGATGAGCTTCGGTTTCGTCATTCGGGTCAAAATCTTTCATCCATTGTTGAGTCGCAGAAACGACTGCATCGGAGTCATGAGCACTAAGCTCAACACGGGTTCGGTGACGCACCCCGTTGACTGGGTGCTTGAGGTTTTCAAGCAGTGCCATGATGGGCTGACCGTGGATCTTCACGGGCTTTTGCAACGGTCGATCTTTGACCGTCAAGCGGAAAATCCGGCCGTGCTTATGGTCACGATTGGGGTCGCGAATGTTGTGTTGCATGTGACCAATGATGGCGTTGTGCCAATCGGCAACGTAAAGAGCTCCGTCTTCCCCGATGACGGCATCAGTCGGACGAAAATTCCGATCAGCGCTGTTGAGTAATTCCACCCCTGGAGTTCCCCAAACTTGGCCGAGTTCTCGGTTTAGACCGTTTCCATCTCGATCGAGGGCATATTGTTTGACGCCCAGAAAACCGATCGTATTACAGATTAAGAAATCGTCTTGAAGTTCCTCGGGGAAGTGCTCTGACGAAAGGATCGCGTTCGCGGCGACTGGCCGGAATTCCTTGGTCAGCAACATGTGCATTTTGAAGCCCTTGCCTTCGGGACGCACCTGATAGGACTTTCCTCCGGTTCCGTCATTGGCGTAGCAGTAACCCCAGCGATCAAAACTGGTGCCGTGCGGGTTGGGAGAGTTGGCGGCATGCGGTGTGATCGCGAAGGTGCGAGGGTCGAAGCGATACATTCCAGAGCCACCGACGTTCAGGTTTTGGTCCCAAGGTGTCTCGTGGTTATGAACTAAAAAGATTCCACTTTGCCAATAAATTCCGCCATCGGGACCCATGACTAAATTGTTGGCCGCGTGGTGGGTATCGGCGGTTCCCAGGCCTTGCAAGAGCGGGTAGCGCACGTCGGCTTTATCGTCTCCATCGGTATCCTTCAGGAATAACAGATCAGGACCGGAAGTGACGATTACGCCACCACCCCAGAACTCGAATCCAAGCGGGTTGTGGACATGAGCAAAGATTTTGCGTGTATCTGCCTTTCCGTCTTGATCGGTGTCCTCAAAAATCATGAGCTTGTCATTCATTTCTTTGCCGGGTTCCCATTTGGGATACGTATTCCAGCTGGCGACCCAAAGTCGACCTTTTGTGTCGACCTGCATCTGTACCGGGTTTGCCAATTCTGGAAATTGAACTTCGGAGGCGAAGAGGTTCAGTTCGTAACCCTCGGGGACATTGATCTTCGCCAGCGATTCTTCGGGCGAGAGATAATCGATACTGCCTTCTTTCTCAGCACTCGAACTTTTGCTGCCCCCGCCCACGTTTGAAATGACTTTAATGGGAGGTGGAACATTGCTGTCATCGACTGAGTACTTTTGTCCCTTGGCAGCTGCCCAGATCGCTTTGTCACGATTGGCAGTCATTACATCCAGCATTACTAACTCGTGCTTGAGCACGTCAGCGTTGCTTTGACCATCGACAAAGGTCAGGGTCGATCGACCGCCCCAAACGTCATTACCATCAGTCGCATGATAGCGATTGTGCCAATGCCAGTTTTTGTCTTTGACGGCGTCGTAAATGCTGGCCAGGCCGTCCCGTTGCGGCGACGCCTTGGCGAGGAGTGATTCTGAGATGATTCCGGCAAGTTCTTCATATCCCTTGGCATTCAGGTGAATACCGTTGACGGTGTGTTGCTGGGAGTTGGCTTTGAACAAATTCAGGGTCGGCGTGAAAAGATCGACGAACGTCACGTCGGCTTCGGCGGCCGCCTTTCGAGTCGCCTCGGTGTAAGCTGCCAGGTTTTTGTTTAGTTCGTTTCCATCCGGGAGATTTCGATCACCAAAATTTTGATAAGCAACGGGGCTGAACAGGACGAACCGCACGTCCTTGCCTTTTTCCTTGCGGAGTTTGGAATACCGTTGAATCAGTTTTAATAATTCATCGTGATAAGCGGCCGCGCCGGCGGGACCTGCGTGAGACTCGTTGTACCCGTAAAACGTGAATACGACGTCTGGGGCGACATGCTGTAGGTATTCGGCATCATTGGTAAAACCCTTGTTTCGAGGGCGCTTGTTGACCATGTCTCCGGAGAAACTCATGTTGCGGAAACTGACATTCATGCCTTTGAGGTGGCTTTGAAGAACGGTTTCAACCCAAGGCGAGTGCTGCATTCTGTCAGCAAGGCCATTGCCATAAACAGCGACGACGTCATTTTGTTTAAAGGCAAATTGTTGAGCGGAGGCAGACTGAAATGTAAACAACAGGGGTAAAACGAAAAGGAACAACATCAGAGAGAGACGTCTCTTTCGCACGGGATAAAGATTGCGATTCATGCTTTTTATATTTCTTTCATTTTGTGATGGATTCATCATTCGACCACCGTGCCCGGCCCGACTGTGAGCGTCGGTCGTAATTGAGTCACGATTAGCGCCCTCAAAAAGGCCGGAGAACCGATTTGAGTCTATAAGGGTCATGCTTCGAATTCAATAGTTTGAGTTGATTTACCAAGCTCAACTCGATCCGTTATCAACCACTTTATCGACAGCAAAGTTCAAGCGAGCCGAAACGCACAGGAACACCTCTATCCTAAATCAACAAGTGAATCAGTGAACGGTAATCGCGCAGAAAATTGACGTTCTTATTTCGAGTGCGTCATTTTTGTGGTGTAAATACCGGCTTCTGGTCTAAAATCGTTCAATTCACCTAATCGAGTGTGACTTTTGTTACCCAGCGTGCACCACGGATGAAGCAGGACTGCCAGCAATTTTTAAATCCAGATATCCGAAGTGCAATCACCCCCCGGGAAGCGAATTTCATGGGCTCGTGCTGCCCCGCCCGGTTCTTTTCCAAAGTCGACCATGAATTTCTCGTTGACTTTTAGTCCGCCTTTGTTCGTGTCGCAATCAACTTCGAGCAAGTACGAACCCGCTTTGGCCATGTCAGGATAAAATTGATTGTCCCAAGGGCTGTAAAGCGAATTAGTCACATAGAGTCTTTTCCCATCGAGACTAAGTTGCAGCATTTGCGGCCCGCCACCCAGTTTCTTTCCATTGACCGGTTCGCCCTTGCCGATGACGCCTCCCAACCAAACCTGACCCGTCAGTTTGGGATTAGCCGGATCGCTGACATCGTATTGACGAAGGTCGCCATGCAACCAATTCGAAAAGTAAAGCCATTTATCGTCCATTGAAAGCACGAGATCGGTAATCAACCCGGGAACCGGGAACGGCCAGCCTTCGGTTTCTACCGGATCGACAGCGATGACAGTGTCTGCAGTCCATTTTCCTTCTTTTTGATACCAATGCCACATCGTACTGCTGAGCGCGGCGCCGACAAATCCGTGAACGCTATCAGGGTTATGATGGAAGCGGACTTCAAGCGGAATCATTCCCTTCTCACCGAGGTCGAGCGTCTGCTTGATCGTATGTTCTTTCCAATCCCAGAAGTGAAGTTGTTGGCCGTACTTTCCAGCCTTGACGTCATCAAGTTTAAATCCCTGAGAGACAGTGTTGGGTGCCCCCCATTCACTTGAGATCATCACGTTGTGGCGTGGTTGATACCAAAAGTCATAATTGTATTTCATCCCTGTCGCATCTTTTTCCCATCGTCCTTTAACGTTGAATTCGTCATCGAGCAGAAGGAAGCCACCGGGGCCCTCTCCTTGGGCATCACCGAGCATCGAAATCATGATATTGCCATCGGCTAGGCAATGGACGGTGTGGGGGGCTGATAAATTTGTCTTCTCAGCGATTTCTTTGCCTTCGATTATCTTGTGCATTTTGGGAGCACGTGGATCGGTAGTGTCAACAAAGTGAATTCGCCCAGAACTGATCCCGGGTAAAACAATGAACCGTCGGCTTTTGGATTCATCTCCATGGCAACTGCTGCAAGAATTCCAGCCAAAGTGATGGAGCTCATCGCCGATGTTAGGCATTTCAAGTCGCGAGATGACTTGGCTGTAAGTTTTGGAGTTTGGATCAACGTCAACGGTGGCCAAATAGTCTGGCTTCTTAATGTCAGTGCCTGAGTAGATCGCGGGAACGTAGGCGACGGTTTCTGGCGGTGCTTTCATCGCATCGGCAGGTGACGCATAGGTCCGATCGCAACAAGCCATTTCATCTTGATCTTGTTGGGCAACAAATGTTTCGCCAAGTACATCTAGAGTTAATGATGAAGAAGAAACAAAGGCAGCACTTGCGGCAGTCGACTTTAAGAACTCACGGCGTTTCATATTGGCTCCTGGAATCGGTCTTGGTTCAATGCGATCACGGTTGAGGCAACCTTTTATACCAATCGTTAAAGATGAATCTAGTGCGGGCCTTCAACAAATGAATGGATCGAATGCTCTAGCTGAGGGAACCGGGTATTGGCAGAACGCGGTTTGTTGTCATAAAGTTGGGTGATTCCAAATCCTTGCCCGCAGGACCATGGTGCCTAACAATTGCCCACACAAGCTCTTCTATGGTTTCGGCCAAGCTTTTTGAAACGCGTTGGTTCGGAGTTTTTTAAGCAACGAAAGCGACGTAATAAAATATCCATCCCGTGATCGCAGTGAGATACATAAAGGCCACTGCGATTCGGCCGCTGATTCGATGGATCCGATTGAAGGAAGCCTGAGAGTATCCGGTTTTAAATTTTCGAAGTGCGAGCCAGATCACGGCTCCCCAGATGATCGGCGTCGGAATCGCGAAACAGAGGTGAATCGCCAAACTCCAATCGACGATCCCGGATTCATAGAATGGCGAGACTTCGGCGAGTTGCCGCCATTTAGTTAAAAACCGAACATCCACTTCGAAGGCGACCAGTGCCAGCACTAGAATCAATGCTGTCCCAATTTGAATGTGACGATGAAGGCTGAATTTCTTCTTAAATCGGGCTGCGTAGATGCTGATGGTGAGCACCACGACCACAATCAACATCGCCAGCGTGACAAAGTCGAGCATCCACGAAGCGCGAGTTGGCAAAAACCCATTGGCTAAAATTGAAGTTAAGTTGGGGTTCAAAATACGGCTCAAGGTATTGCTGAAAAGGCGATTTTCCGGCTTGCGCACTCATCGTATATTTTGATGAGAGTAGTCGTTCGACCCCAGACGCCCGTGGATGGGGTTTGTTGGGATGCGATAAGAATCCGGCAAAAAGCCCATTTTGATCGATTCTCTAGGACTTACAAGTTAACTCACTCGGCTCTGAATCGGGAGGCAGAAATGAGCCACGCCCAAATTTCCATATTTTATTCAATGCTTGCGTTTCGAGGCGGCTTGGGTAATTCTTAAAGACAAGTTATTTACATTGCAAACCCGAATAGGCTCATGGGATTTGAATACGATTCGAGGTCCAAGGTCATCTGGTTGACCAAGCGGGATCGCCTGCCAGACACTTGCTGTAGTTGTGGCTTGTTTACGGACAACCGCGTCGCGATTAAGCATGTTGAACATGTGACCAAGGTGGTCAAAGGTAATTCGGGTTGTCTGGTGGCCTTGTTGACTTTAGTCATGCACGTGGCACTGGGGCCCGTGGGTTGGCTGTTCTCCGCGTTGGCTGAGGGGGATAGTGAGAAGTTGAGCACCAGAACCATTAAAATAAAGTCACAAGTCAAGATTTCCCAGTGTCCTTTATGTCATGCGACCGCACCGGCTGAATTGATCGACGTGCGAGGTTCTTCATTTTCGTTTTTGGTGCACCCCAAGTTCGCAACGCGGTTGGCAGAACGCAAACAGGAAGAGACCTGATAGAACGTTCGCCCAAACATCCCTTTTCTGGTCTGTTTGGGCGATGTTGGACAAAGGTTTTGTTTGGTCGGTGAATGTCTAGCGAAGCGGGAGCAGTCGATTTCCTCCAATCTTCAACCTCCTTTGGTTACCGGTTTGACGAATGACGAGTCCAGGTTCAGGCTGTCTCCTGTTTCTTTTTGAAGCTTTTTCAATTCAGCATGCAGGTCTTCAATGGTGCCAGCTTGCTCCTCAGCCTCGGCTAAATTGTCCATTTCAAGTGGGTCGTTGTTCAAATCGTACAAAAGCTTTTTTTGGATCGTTGGGTAAACAATTAATTTCATGTTGTCCTTGATGACCATGCGTTGCAGTGCGATGTAGCCACCGTAAATTGACCGATAGTGCTCATTTGTTTTTTCTTTGATCAAGGGCAGCAGGCTTTTGAATTGGACAAAGGTGGGCTTTTTAATTCCACCGAGCTCCATCACCGTTGGCATCACATCTTGAACGTAGATGCGGTGATTAATTTGTTGGTTGGCTTTGATCCCCGGTCCCTTGACGAAAAACGGAACGCGAACGCTGTGCTCATGCATGTTCTGTTTGCCGATCAAACCATGATGGCCAACGGCGAGTCCATGGTCGGCCGCAAAGAAAACATATGTGTTGTCAGCTTTTCCAGTCTTTTCCAAGGCATCAAGGATTCGGCCGATTTGTTGATCCATGTGGGTAATGATCGCGTAGTATTCTTGTCGATTGACTTTGACGGCGTATTCGGTGCGTGGAAAAGGAGCCAGGTTTTCATCGCGTAATTTTTTTGTGTTTCCAATCGCATCTTTGTAAGGGTACTCGGGTTGGAAATCCGCGGGAATTGAGATTTTATCGAGGGGGTACTTGTCGACAAATTCTTTTGGTGACTGGCGTGGATCGTGCGGTGCGTTGAACGCAATGTACATGAAAAATGGTTTGTCGCTTTTGGAGGCGTTTTCCAGAAAGCCAATTGTTTCATCACCAACGACTTCGCTCCAGTGTTTTCCGCCCTGCCAGAATCCGCCTTTTGATTTGTCGTAGGGGCTCCATTTGTCAGGCTTGCCTTCAACGGGTCGCTTATAGCCGGCGGGAGTTTGTTTGGGCATTCCGCCGCGGACCGAACCGACATGGTCAAAGATGTCAGCGGGTTTGAGTTTTACATGCCACTTGCCAGTAAAGTAAGTTTCGTAGCCTGCTGATTTCATTTGCAATGACCAGAGTCGATCGGATGCCTGTTCTTCTTTGAGATTCAAACGATTGGCATTCCACATGAAACGGCCTGAGTTAAGCATCGTTCGGCTGGCGACACACAACGCACCATTCCATCCTCCCATGTTGTAGGCAAAGTTGAAACGAGTTCCAGCTTTTGCGATCTCATCAATGTTCGGGGTTTCAATTTCATCGTTGCCAGTTTCGTGGATGGAATCGTAGCTGTGGTCATCCGCAAAGATAAACAAAATATTGGGTTGTGCTTTCGTGCCATCCGCCCGAAGCAAGTTGCCCGTGACAGTTTGCGAAATCACGAATACGGTGGCCGCAATCAAAGCTGCAATGGGAGTCAGCTTGGGAAGCCAATAAGTCTTGGAGAGTTGAGGCATGATGGGTCTAGTCAATTGATGGTGTCTGATTAAGAACTTGGCTTCTATTCTGACTTTTCTCGGCGGCAGGGTCAAATCTTGATCTGCGGTTAAATGGATGCGTGCCATGGTAGCTTCGAGATTCGTTTGTTCCAAAGGCAGGTTGTTGGGGGGGCCTTGGGTGTTCTAGTGAAAACGTTGCTGAAATGGTTGCCACGAGTGGATTGGCAGATGTTGAGGAGGCCTTGTCGTTTATCCCGATCACGCTCCCGTCAGGCTCACTGCATCTGCCCAAAGCCTACAAATTGATTTATGATCAAAATGGATTCAGCCGAGGAAGCTGTTGTCAGTCTTGATCAATCCCAAAAGTAACGAGCTCACTATGCCCCTCTCGCCCAGTTTGGAAACTTCAACCGCCAACGTCTATTTTCGATGTTTTGCGGGATGCGAGGGAAAGCACTCGATCTACGATGTGATCTACCGTTGCCCCACCTGCGACTCGTTGCTTGAGGTGTACCATGAGCGGGAGCCATTGCGTCGACAGAATGCTTACAAGTGGCAACAGCTTTTTGATTCGCGAGCCAGTACAACCAACTGGCCTTACGGCAGTGGAGTATGGGGGATGCGAGAGTGGGTCATCCCTGATCTGCAAGACGAAAATGTTGTTAGCATGTGCGAGGGTAACACTAATCTTTTTTGGGCAAACCGGTTGGGCCAGCAATTGGGCTTGGACGATCTGTGGATCAAACTTTGCGGCAACAGCCATACCGGAAGCTTTAAAGATCTGGGCATGACAGTACTGGTGAGTGTGGTCAAGCAAATGATGGCGATGGAACACAGTCCGGTCAAAGCGGTTGCCTGTGCGAGTACCGGTGACACGAGTGCGGCCCTGGCGGCGTATGCCGCGTATGCGGGCATCCCAGCGGTGATCTTTTTGCCAGCTGGAAAAGTAAGTACAGCTCAGCTGATTCAGCCCGTGGCCAATGGAGCTCATGTCCTTGCTTTGGAGACCGACTTTGATGGTTGCATGAAGATTGTTCAGGAAGTGACTGAGGATCAAAGTATCTACCTCGCCAATTCCATGAACAGTTTAAGAATTGAAGGCCAAAAAACGGTTGGCATTGAAATCTGTCGACAGTTCGATTGGGAAGTTCCAGATTGGATCATCATTCCTGTGGGCAATCTGGGGAATATCAGCGCCCTTCACAAGGGTTTCGAGTTGATGAAAGATCTTGGCTTGATCGATCGGATGCCACGATTGGTTGCTGCTCAAGCTGCCAAAGCAGATCCATTTTATCAATCCTATAAAAACGGTTTTGCTGAGAAGACTTCGGTCACCGCGGGAGAAACTTTGGCTAACGCGATTCGAATTGGTGATCCCGTTAGTTACGAAAAAGCCGTGACTGCCGTCAAAGAAACGAACGGGATCGTCGAACAAGCCACCGAGCAAGAGTTAGCAGCGGCTTGTGCAAAGGCTGACTTGACCGGAATGTTTACTTGTCCGCACACCGGAGTTGCCTTGGCAGTATTGGAAAAGTTGGTCAAGCGAGGGCAGATCAAGTCATCGGAGAGAACCGTCGTCATCAGTACTGCCCATGGGCTAAAGTTCACTGATTTTAAAGTTGGCTACCACGATTCAACACTCGAAGGTGTCGCCAGTGCGTGTGCTAATCCGCCAACCTATCTGCCAGCTACGACGGCGGCAGTGAAAGAAGAAATCAGGAAAAGGTTGGAAGTCTAAAACTTGATTGGCATTACCGAAGCTGTGTCAACGCTCGCCGGCAGAGTGGGTCCAATTCAGAGAGAGTCTTCTTGACCGATTGGGGTGGTCGTTTGTCTCCACGGTTGATTTCGAATCTCGGTAGGCACTGCCGGTCGTTAAATCGGTTTGACCTCAACGAGATGCTTTGTTTTTAAAGTGGGGAATTGTCAGTCGCGTGGTGGGCTGGTGGATAGTTACAATGACAAAAGTCTTAATTCGCCACTTCAAGTGATCGCAGGCACGTATGAAAATCCAGATTGACGAGGATTCGAAGTCTTCCGGCAAAGCCGCTGCCGCATGGGGAGCGAGCTTGATCCGCCAAGCGATTGTGGAAAGGGACCAAGCCACGATTGTGGTGGCTACCGGGAGCTCGCAATTCGAAGTGCTCCATGCCTTGGTGGTTGAAAAAGGGATTGATTGGTCGAAGGTAACAGGGTTTCACTTGGACGAATACCTTGGTCTATCTGATCAGCATCCTGCTTCCTTTCGGAGATATTTACGAGAGCGGTTTGTAGAAAAGGTTCCGATTAGCCAATTCAACTACGTTGCTGGGGAAGCCGACGCGGAAGCGGAGTGTGACCGTTTAGGCGGCTTGATCTCCGTCGCTCCCACCGATGTCGCATTTATCGGAATTGGCGAAAATGGCCATCTTGCCTTTAACGATCCTCCTGCCGATTTTGAAACTGAGGAGCCTTACATCGTCGTCGGTCTCGATGAAGCTTGTCGCAGGCAGCAGTTGGATGAGGGCTGGTTCGATTCACTTGCCCAAGTCCCCCGCCGCGCGATCAGTATGTCAGTGCGGCAGATTATGAAGTCGAGGGGAATTGTCTGCACGGTTCCGGATGAGCGAAAAGCACTCGCGGTCAAAAATGCTGTTGAACATTCGGTAACGAATCAGGCGCCAGCCTCGATTCTGCAACAGCATCCCAACGCAGCCCTGTTTCTTGATCCTGAGGCCGCCAAGTTGTTAGGTGCGTCATGAGCTCCAATTCATGGATTCAACCAAATTCGTATTTTGATCTTCAGGTCAACGGCTACTTGGGCGTTGATTTCAATGCAGATGAATTGGTCGCTGCAGACGTCGCGCGAGTTTGTGAGAAGCTCCAAGAAGATGGCGTGGGTGGTATTCTTGCGACCGTGATTACCGACGATGCAGATCGAATGAGTCGACGTTTGGAGAATATTTGCCGTGTTCGTGAATTTGCACCGATCATTGAAAGTACGATTTGCGGCATTCATATTGAAGGTCCGTTCATTAACTCTGCTGCTGGTTATGTCGGCGCGCATCCGAAAGGTTTCGTGAGGCCCGCCGATCGCGACGTCATGAGCCGCCTGCTTGATTCCGCTGGTGGATTGACTCGGGTGGTGACGCTGGCACCCGAATGTGATGAAGGGGGAAAGTTAACGCAAATACTTGCTGACCAAAAAATCATTGTCTCAGCCGGTCACTGTGATTCCGACCTAGAGACGCTCAGGGCGAGCGTTGATGCTGGGCTTTCGATGTTCACCCATTTGGGAAACGGGTGTCCGTTAAGGTTGCCGCGACACGACAACATCATCCAGCGAGTACTTTCAATGTCCGAGCATTTGGCAATCGGGTTCATCGCGGACGGAATTCATATTCCTTACGCCGCTCTTTCAAATTATTTGCAAGTTGCTGGATTTGAAAAATCGTTTGTTGTGACCGATGCAATCTCTGCTGCGGGGCATGGCCCGGGGAAATTCAGTCTTGGGAGTCAAACGGTGGTGGTTGATGAGGATCTAGCCACGTGGTCGGAGGATCACCAACATTTAGTGGGTTCTGCTTTAACGATGCCAAGTGTTGCTGATAACCTGCGACGGGAACTCAGCTTGAGCGAATTGCAAATCGCCCAGCTGACCAAAATCAATCCGCGCAACGCGTTAGGGGTCTGACCTAACCGGCCAATGATGTCGAGGCCCAAACCGGTTTGGCACCTGATTTTACTGTCAGTGCGTGCCAAATTTGAAATATGGCTCTCCATTGCCTGGCACCTGTTGGTGGTGCCAAAATGGTGTGGTTCGCAGCTGGGGCGTTCGCTTGGTAGGAATTCGTTATAAACTAGTTGAACCATGGCCATTTCGAATAAGACCGATTCAAGTTTCTTCCAACGTGTGATTCGCGGGATTGGTCCTGCGATCATCGTGGCTTGCATTGTGCTTGGGCCGGGCAGCATTTTGACGAGTTCCAAAGTCGGTTGCCAATTCGGATTTGAACTGGCGTGGATTTTGGTAGCGGCAGGGGTTCTGATGTTTGGAGCCATTGCGACTGCCTCTCGAGTGGGTGTTTCGCTTGAACAAAGTCCATTTACGGAACTGGCTTGTCGGCTTGGGCGTCCCTTCGCAGTTCTGGTTGGCATCAATGTCTTTTTGATTGCTTCCTGTTTTCAATACAGCAATAACCTCGGCGTCTTGGCGGCAATCGAACCTCTCGTTGAGCTTACACCCGTAACACGTGCCTTGATTCTGTTGGGGCTGAACCTGTTCATTGTCGCATGTCTGTTTGGCGTTCAAAAATTGTACCGCCGCATTGAACACTTGATGATGTTCCTGATGGGTTTGATGCTGCTTGGATTTCTTGTCAATCTGATGCTGGCTCGACCTTCGCTCATTGGCTTATTGGCGGGGTTGGTTCCCGGTTTGCCCGATGGTTTGTCAGGGGGTTTTTTCCCCCGGTTGGAGGCGGCGAGCGATTCATCGCCACCAACGATGGTCGATCCGTGGATTACAGTTCAGGGTTTGATTGTTACGAGTTTTTCAATCGCCGGCGCTTTCTATCAAGCTCACCTCGTCCGTGAGAAGGGTTGGACGACTGACCAAACTCGCCATGGGCTTGTTGATTCGTTTATCGGAACTGCAGTCTTGATAGGCGTCACGCTGATGATCATGGCAACTTCGGCCACGGTCTTGTCGAAGAGGATTGCGCCAGAAGATTTAAAATCTGCGGGGGACGTCGCTATCCAGTTGGAGCCGTTATTTGGTTCGGCAGCTAAATGGCTGTTTTGTATCGGTATTCTCGCCGGCGCGATCAGTTCATTTTTGGTGAATTCGATTCTAGGTGGAACATTTTTGGCAGATGGTTTGGGTCAAAACGCTCGAATCGATTCGAAGTGGACCAAGATTTACACGATTGGTGCGTTAGCCATTGGAATGGTGGTTGCATTGGTAACCACGCCCGATGGAAGAGTCCCCCTGATTATCTTCGCTCAGGCGATGACGGTTTTGGGAGGGCCATTGCTTGCGTTTTCTCTGTTGTACTTGGCAATTCAAAAAGAGAGTTCAGGCAAGCGAATCGCGGATGCGTGGATGATTGGATTGACCGCGATCGGTGCGATCGTCGTCATGGTATTGGCTATGCGGACTTTGTTTCGAATTTGCTTGGCCACTTTTGGGTAGATATCTTCTGAGTGGAGCGTCGAGGAGGTTTCTAATTCCACGTCCAAAAAAATGGAGCGGGATTGATGTCCTAACCACGAAACGCGGTCACTTCGATTTCAATTTTCATTTCGGGGCGACAGAGACTGCAGACGATCATCATGGCTGCTGGTCGAATCTTGCCAAATGCCTCACCAAGAATCGGGAGCACAGTGTCGGTGTATTCCTGGTCCGTGATGACATAGTTTGCACGGACGATGTCCACCATTGCAAAGCCTGCCTCTTCTAAGACATCTTTGATGGTTACCAGACAATTCCGCGTTTGGGTTGCAACGTCATCAGGCATTTTCATCGTCTGGTAGTCGTAGCCAGTGGTGCCCGAGACAAAACACCAATCACCCTGAACCACGGCCCTCGAATATCCAGCCGCCTTTTCGAGTGGCGATCCTGTCGAAATGAGTCGTCGCTTCATGTTTTGTCTGCCCAAAATCTTTTCAAGGGTGGCTTTAGTATGACTCGTTTGCAAAAGTCTGCTGCGTCAACTTGATCGTAGTAGGAACCCGTCCGTTTCGCCAGTAAACTGCGTAGGTCGTCGCGGCTGAGTGTTTTCGATACTTCTAAACGTTGTGTGGTGGCAGCCACAAATGGATTTTCCAACTCCCTCATTTTTTTAAGCTCGTCGAGCGGCTGAATAAATAATTGCATCAAAATAAAAGATCTTTGTTACAAATGATGAGTGCAATTATGCGTGGGATTTTTCCAATCAATGCAGCGGTTGTCAAAGCATAAAACCACCAGATAGCGTGTGCTTGGGCTCAATTCAAAATTAAATTCAGGAATCAAAATGGCGTATATTCGACAAATTCCAATGGATGAAGCGACTGGCGAGATCGAGAAACTATATCAGTCGGCGGTTCGCCGTGCCGGAGGAGTCGCCAACATTATTCGAGTGATGAGCCAACATGGCCCGAGTGCAATGGCTTCGATGGGGTTTTATGTTTCAACGATGAAGTCGCCAAATGCGCTTTCAGCCCCTCAGCGCGAAATGTTGGCAACCGTAGTTAGCAATGTAAACGATTGCTTTTACTGAACTCTTTCGCATGCACGTGACTTCGGTCTGGAGTCGGGGGATGAATCTAAAGCTGAGAGGTTGGTTTTTGACTACCGCCAGTGTGATTTCAGCGTAGTTGATGTCGCACTTTGTGAGTACGCGGTTCATTTGACCGTAAGTCCCGGTTCGATGAAGCGTTCGGATATCGCAAACCTTCGCGAGCGTGGATTGAGTGATGAACAGATTTCAATTGCGACCCAAGTGATTGGCTATTTTAACTATATCAATCGGATTGCTGACGGATTGGGAGTTGATCCAGAAGATTGGATGACGCAATCATTCGATGATTGGATTCAAAAAAAACCCGACTGGCACAAAATAACTGTTGGTCAAACCGACCGATGAAAATGAGGTCCTCTTGCTTTGCGTGAACAAATCGAGCGATCCCATGGTTGCGTTAGCGTGTGACATCAACAACGCACGCGCTAACATTCGCTCATACCAGAGATGAAGAGTTTCGTAAGATAGGATGCAAGCCGGATTTTTTGTCAGAAGCGGATCGTCGGTAGATCACTAAGCTTTGGGGCGGCTTGTAGATGCGATGATTGTGTCTTCGAGCTGGGCTTTTCAAGCTTTCCACCTCGGCTAAAGAACAGGTAAGCCAGCGTTCCTAGGATCACAATTGAAATGATGGAGGCAACCGCGATCATGAGAGGTGCGAGAATCCAATTCCTTCGGTTGGGTGCTTTCGAGTGGGTCTGGCCTGGGATTTTTGGTTCACTGTTTACGGGTCTCAAGAAGGACGAGTGGCTTTCAGGTGATTCTTCCGAGAAGTCATTGCCGTGCTCTGGAGTTGTAGTGGTTACTGAAGCTTGCAGCTCCTCGTCATGCAAGCCGAATTCTTTTGCCAGCGGTGGTGGCAAATCTGAAATCGCAACGGCATCGAGAAAATCTGAATTTGATAAATGATCTGAATCGGATTCCAATGCCATCGCCGTGACAAATTCTGGCTTGGATCGAGATTGCAACGGATCTAATTTTAGTTCGGGGGCTGGTGTGCGAATTCGTTTGTCGCACAAAGGACAACGGATGGACTCGCCAATGAGTTCAGGTTTGACTCTCAATTTTGATTGGCAGCCGTTGCATCTGACTTTTTTGTAACTTTTGACTTCATCGAACTGAAGTTTTGCGTCTTCGGGTACGTCAACGACAACGCGACATCGAGGGCAACTGATTTGTTTGCCCGTTTGATTTGGGCTGGCGAGTCTCAGGCTGGCATCGCACTGTGGGCATTTGATTTTCATAACACCCTGCAGGGGGAGGAATTACATGACGTTCATCGTTGAGCGTGGCGGCGATTAATCTTCCGGTGGTCGGGAATGAGAAAACTGCATGTTCGACTGGAGAATTGGGTTTCGACGGTTTCCTCAAAAGGCACAGGGGATCCGTGTTTTAACGGATCACCTGTGCCTGGGGGTTGTAAATGAAGGAGTTGGTCACACCTACGGTAGAGGGTCCGCATCTTTCTTTTTGTCGTTTTTCTCGGCTTCTTCGTTAGCTTTTTCGCTTTCCTGGAGATGATTGCTTAGATCAACTTCATGGCCCATTTCAGCAAGCAATTCAGTGATCGCTTCGTCCATTTTTTTGCCGCGAGCGTTTTTGAATCGGATGGTACCTTTCTCATCGAGAATATAAATCGTAGGCCAACCGGAGACGTTCCATTTCGATGAAATGGGTCCCCCCGTACCTTCGGGTCCGTTCCAAAAGCTTCGCCACGTGATGCTTTTTTCTTTGCAAACTTTGCTGATCATTTCACGATCTTTGTCACTGTTAACACCGATCAGTGCAAATGGTTGATCCGCAAGCTTTTTTACGAGCGACCGCTCGTGTGGGTACATAGCCCGACAAGGTCCTCACCAGTCACCCCAGAAATCGATCACTACAACCTTGCCACGGTAATCACTGAGTTTAAATTCGACGCCTTCAATGTCCTCGCCTTGAATGTCTGGAACTGGCATTCCAATTGCCAGACTCTTCATTTCAAACAACGCACTGGTGGCCATCTCTTTGAGCGTCGTTTTACGACGCTCACTTGGCTGAATGTCACCATAATCATTGATGAGTGACTCATACAAAGTCTCCAATGTCATTGGCTCGGCATCAATTGATTCGAGGTACGCTAACATTTCTTCAGATTGATTCTGTTTGTTGTCGCTAGCCTGCAGTCGCTTCAAAGTCGCTTTGGCTCTCTTGAGGTAATTGGCTTTGGCGAGGGTTGCTGTCCCCTTAACGGAATCGTGAGGAGATTTTTCAATCAAGAGATTGAGTCTCTCCTCGATCTCCTTGCTGGAGGGAGCATAACTAAGACCCATGCAAATTCCTTTAAGTTCTTCCCGTGCGATGAAGTCTGTTGTTAGTTTTTCGAGTGCTGCATCATAGAACTGACCACTGCGAGTTTTTTGAGTGACCCACATTAGTGCGTTGAAAGCGTCGGTCCCTTGAGGGTCTTCTTCTGCAATTGCCAGCATCTTTTTGGCGTAATCGTTGGCTTGAGGCAACTTCTTCATGGCTTCTTGCCGCGCTGCTGCAATCTTCTCTTTCGAAGCTGGCGTCCCATCCGGATTTTTCATTCTTGGAATGGCTCGATAGTTCGTCATGAAATCACTCATGGCGTCATCGAATTTTTTAGACTCAGCTTCAAAATCTGAAAGCTCAGGGCTTTCCGTTGCTTGCGTTTTATCTTCTTGAGTTGGGGCGGTTGCTTTGGCGTTGGCCCTCTCAAAGTTGCTACACGCTGTTACGGCGAGGCACAGCAACGCGACTAACCATCGATTCTTCATGCGAATTTCTTTCAGGCTCAGTGGTGGAGTGTGTTTTCTTAGTCCGTAGTGTACACCAATATTCAGGCACTGTTAAAAATCAAGTTTTCATGCCAATCGTGGGATGTTGTCGGCTCACCTGGTCAGTTGTCTGCCGCAGCGGTGCGTTGGCCGCTGTCGTTCGCGGACTGCGGCGACCAGTGAGTTGTTGGGTTTTGCCTCAGAGCGTGTGACTCTTGAGATGATTGATTGGTGGCCAATCAATCCCAGTCTATTGGCTCGAACTGGCTGTCAGTCTCAATTCGTTTCTCATAATGACAGCTTAGAAACCGGGTCACTGGACATGGGGGATTCAAAAAGTCGTCTCGTTTGTTGACATTGCCTTACCTCAAGAGTTGTTGGTCTGGTTTTAGCAGCCAAATGGAGAATGGAGATTATCCCGGTCTGATGGCTAAACCGTGGCTCGGTTTGTAGTCTTTGTGATTGGATCCTTAGGTGCGATGCAGAATCTTTGGGAAGAACAGCTGAAGCATCGCGAACCGACGTTTCCGGTTTGTGTCAGACAATCTATACTGCCGCTTTGACCGGGTTTGACACGTGAGTGGTGGATTCGTTCAGCCGGGACCGCGATTTGTAGGCGCGGGCGGCATCATTGTTTTGAGAAGCGAACAAAGAACAAAAATGACAAGTGTTAAACTGCCCGATGGAAGCCTAAAAGAATTCGATAAACGCGTGACGGTAAAGGACGTTGCCAAGAGCATTGGCTCGCGTCTGGCCAAAGATGCCGTCTGGGGCGAAATTGATCTACAACCAGTGGAGCTTGATTTTGAGATTCCTGCCGGCGAGCCGGTTAACCTCCGCATTATCACCAAAAAAGACCCGACGGCCCTCGAAACAATGCGGCACAGCTGTGCCCACGTGATGGCCCGTGCGGTCATGCGAGTTAAAAAAGATGTGCAGCTGGCCTTCGGTCCAGCTATTGATGGGGGATTCTATTATGACATTGAGAGTCCCGAGCCATTAACCGAGGATGATTTTCCTGCCATCGAAAAAGAGATGGAAAAAATCATTGAACTGGATGAGCCTTTCGAACGTGTGGTGCGCCCTCGTGTTGATGCCATCCAAGTTTGCAAAGACTTAAATCAGGAATTCAAGGTTGAGCATATAGAAACAGGACTCGTCGAGGACGAAACTCTCTCTTTTTATCAACAGGGCGAGTTCGTTGATCTTTGTCGTGGACCTCATATCCCATCACCCAAGCGGATTGGTGCCTTCAAATTGCTTTCGATCGCCGGGGCATATTGGAAAGGTGACCAGACAAAGCAGCAACTCCAACGGCTTTACGCCACAGCCTTTTTCACACAAAAGGATTTGGATGCGCATCTCGAGATGCTAGAAGAATCCAAAAAGCGTGACCATCGCGTGCTGGGTAAACGGCTCGGTCTGTTTCACATCGATGAAATGGTCGGTCAGGGATTAATTCTGTGGACACCCAAAGGCGCTTTCATTCGGCAGAAACTCCAGGAGTTTATTTCTGAACACCTGACGCGACAGGGATATGATCAAGTTTTCACACCGCACATTGGAAAGTTGGATCTTTACAAAACGAGCGGCCATTTTCCCTATTACCAGGACAGCCAGTACCCCGCTCTTGTTGATCGGGACCAACTGAGCAAACTGGCTGATGAGGGTTGTACATGCGGGCAACTGGCCAACATGATGAAGGACGGTGAAATCGAAGGCTATTTACTCAAGCCGATGAACTGTCCACACCATATCAAGGTCTTTTCGTCAGAGCAGCGAAGCTATCGCGACCTGCCTATTCGTTTGGCCGAGTTTGGTACGGTTTACCGTTGGGAACAATCAGGCGAAATTGGCGGACTGACCCGTGTTCGCGGATTCACCCAAGACGATGCACATTTATTTGTGACTCAGGAACAGCTGCAGGAAGAATTGATTGGCTGTATTGAGTTGGTCAAAATTGTCTTTGCCGCCATGGGGATGGAAGACTATTCAGTCCGGGTTGGCCTTCGCGATTCAGACAGTTCCAAGTACGTGGGAGATCCTGAGAATTGGGACTTGGCGGAGAATGCCTGCCGAGAAGCGGCGGCAACCTTGGGCAAGCCATTCAGCGAAGACCCTGGAGAAGCGGCTTTTTATGGCCCCAAGATTGACTTCGTCGTCAATGATTGTTTGGGTCGCAAATGGCAGCTTGGAACAGTTCAGGTTGATTACAATTTGCCAGGCCGGTTTGGTTTAGAGTATATCGGTGCCGATAACAAACCCCACGTACCAATCATGATTCATCGCGCACCGTTTGGAAGCATGGAACGTTTTATCGGTGTTCTAATCGAGCATTTTGGCGGATGTTTTCCGCTATGGCTTAATCCGGAACAGGGGCGTATCCTCACCGTCAGCGACAAATCCGAGGAGTATGGCCGAAGCGTCGAGAACCAAATGCGTGCGGCTGGGCTGCGAATCAAGGCCGATTACCGAAGTGAGAAGCTCGGCGCGAAAATTCGTGATGGCCAACTCGATTTAGTTCCTTACATGATGATCGTTGGGCCGCGGGATGCGGAAAACGGGACGGTGTCGGTCCGGGATCGAGCCAAAGGTGATCTGGGAGCGATGCCCGTTGAAGAAGCAATTGCCAAGTTTCAGCAAGAAGTCGAACAAAAAATATGAGGTCTGGTTTGCGGAGGAAACAACTGTCAGTTCGGGGCTGTTTGTTGATCAAGCCATTAATTACCAAGCAAAACCAGATAAATTGACCTTGGTCGAACTTGGAGGCTACAATACCTTCGTATTACATTAAGTAATGATTTTTATGGCCGGAGCTAATTCTCGGGTCATGGCTGCCGATCTGTTGACGTTTGGTGACCCATTGAAACATAATCTCAGGCTTATGATTGATGGCACCGGTCACGAATTGACTTTCAAGATCTCATGATCAACGTGTCGGTATTAACAACTATTTTTGAGAGGAAAAAAAAATTCCACCAAGCGAAAAGAAAAAGGGAAATCGAATCAATGAACAGATCAGGATTACCCCTATCCGAGTTATTGACCAAGATGGCAACCAATTGGGAGTTATTCCAACCGCCGATGCACTAGAAAAGGCCAAATCTGCTGGCTTGGATCTCGTCGAGGTTGCCGGAGATGCAAAACCGCCTGTCTGCAGGATTATGGATTTTGGCAAATTCAACTATGAAAAAAAGAAGCGCCAAACCAAAAATAAATCCCACCAAACCAAGTTGAAGGAAATTCGAGTTCGCCCAAAAACAGGTGAACACGATATCGGCTTCAAGGTAAAAAAAGCAATTGGCTTCCTGGAGCATAACGACAAGGTCCAGGTCACGGTTTTGTTTCGTGGCCGCGAGAATGCCCACATTGATGAGGGAGCCAAGGTAATGGATCACATTATCGAGATGCTCTCCGAACATGGGAAAGTCGAAAGCGCGCCGTCTCGTCAACCTCGTAGGATGGTTTGCACGATCACGCCCAATAAGTAATTTCGCTGGTCGTCAATTCGATGCAATCAAAAAAACGCCGCACGAGCTGTGCGGCGTTTTTACGTTGTTCCTGAAGATGCCGCTTCAATTTTAGAAGCAGAACTCTGCACCGTAATAAAATCCGTGCAACATCAAGTTGCCGTTTGAGTTGGCGGATTGAATCGCACTGAGGTCGGTGAAATTGTAAGGGATTTGATCGCCAGCCAAAGCGACGCCGCTGACGCCCATCGCCCGATAACCACCTCGCAGCCGAGATGAATTTGAAAATTGATAAATCATTCCAAAGTCGATCTGACCGATGAATGCAACGTCATTTTTTGTGTCCGATAGATCGTAGGGGGTGCCTGCATCAGCACCTGATCCAACGACGGGATTGTAGTTCGTTTCATCGAAGATTCGTTGGCACATGTGAATTCGATTATTGAAGATGCCAACGTTGCCACCTTTAAAAAGTTTGAAGCGTTTGCCAACGCAAACCTCACTGCGTCCACCGAATTGAAAACCCGTCAGTGTGTTTTCTGTTTCGCTCGCATATTCCATGGTCGCTGGATAGCCAGGAGCGGATGAGTTGCTCACATATCGCAAGTCTTCGTCGAATTTGAAAAAACGGAATCCACCGTATAACTCGTAGGTCGCTGGTTTGCACAGACGACTTGTGTACTGACCACCGTTGTTCAAGAAATTGAATTCAAAACTGTGGATTTCTGTGTTGCGGTAAAGTCCAACGTTATCACCGTCGTCGAAAATATCGAGGACAGTTGCATTGGCTGGAATGTGATTGAGATTCGCCAAGCTGGAAAGAGAGGTTTGGGTCGGCCCGGTGATGGCGACGCTATCGTCCTCATCAAGTCCCCAGTAAATGGTTTCCCAGCCTTTTCCATTGGCACGTCTCTGAGAGATCGAGGCACCGACGCCCGTCAAGCTCCCGTTTTCGACATCGTTCGAAGAAAATTCACCCGGCGAGCAAGATCCAAGCTTCACGCCATCCTCGTAATCGCGTCGGAAAATAACGCCAAAAGTACCGACGACCAAATTTGCCGATTTGACTTGACTAAAAAGTGACCGGCCGATTGCGCGGTCAGGTTGGTAAACTGGAGTCGTTTGGGAGGTGGGCAGCCCGGTAATCGGGGCACAGCCAACGTTCGGGTTGTAGGTAGGCTGAGTTCCAGCACGACCTCGACGGTTCAGTCTTCCCCCAGCCCTCAAGCCGTTGCCAACGCCGATTCTATTGCCAACTGCCTCACCGCAATCGTTGTTGCCGCAGTCTCTCGCTGCTTCTGATCCTACAAACTCAGTGTTACCGAAACCATTACTCAAACTTTCGGTTTCTTGTTTGGGCAACGGCGTGTAGGCCATTGGTGTTCCTGGAGGCGTCGGAACTGACATTTGACTGGCAGGCGAGCCTGCTTGATTGCGATCGAGACTCTCAGGAGTTTGATTCGCGTATCCCGCACGGGCAAGAATGGATTGGTAGGATCCGATTTCCTCGGTTGAGCTCCATTGTGCATTTGCCACGGCGGTTAGTAGAAACGTTGCCACAACCGCCAATACCGAATGAAAAAAATGTTTCATTACAAACTCCCTTTGTCCTGACCTACCGGAATCCGCATCGTTATCAAAACGACAGTCCCGGTCTCACACCTTATTATCAATTCGAAAGGTGCAATGTGGGGATTCCTTACGACGTCTGCGATATGAATCGTCCATAGAATCCGGGGAATCGAAACGAACTTGTTTGCATTTCCCCAAATATCGAAAAGGTCAATCTTTCATTCGCGATGATCAGTCAAGTCTGCCCAATCGGAAGAGTTTTACAGAGAGCTGAAAAATGAGGGTTATAAGAGAGAAGGAAGGCAAATCACGCCAGCAATGCGAGTTGGAAAACGCATCGGATTCTCAGGGTGCGGTTTCCGCCAATTTGCAATGAAGGCCTGCGGATTCGTCGTTGTCTACTAAGTCTTCCATGGCTGCGTCAAACATGTCTTCAAAGTCATTCATGAAAACACACCTCGAGTTAGCCAGATAACAAAATAGAGGGCGCCGAAGAAACAACCTAAGTTAATTGCAATCCAAATTGTGTATTTTAGTAGTCTTAACATTTAGATAGTCTCCTTAAGGACTTGTGACAAACGTTTCTATGATGTATCCGATGGTTTCCCAGCCGAATCTGAGCAGCGGAAAATCATTTCAGAGCTATTAGCGAAATGCTCATTCCGTATTTGTCGTGTGGGGCGGCACGTTGTTAAACGCCAAGATCTTTGACGTGGAGCAATGAGGTAAATGCTACATCAACGTCATTGAAAATATCCGCTGAATTTTCACCTCGATCAACAATGGCAATAATTCGATCGACAATCAGGCCAAACTCACGGGCGTGTTGAATTGCACGCAATGAGCTACCACCTGTGGTAATGACATCTTCGAGCATGACGACTCGCTGACCCGGTTGAATGGGGCCTTCAACTTGACGGCCAGTGCCGTGCTCCTTGGCCTCTTTGCGAACGATAAAGCCCTTCAGGGGCTTGTTCTGTTGCCAACTGCAAGTGATGACTGCCGCGGTGATCGGATCGGCGCCGATCGCCATCCCCCCGACTGCATCTGGCATATCTTCGGCCAGTGACTCAAGAATACCTGCCGCGATCACATTGGCCGCCTCACTATCAAGGGTCAACTTTCGACAGTCGAGATAGTACTTTGCGGTTTTACCCGAGGCCAAAGTAAAATCGCCAAACTGAAGTGCGTCTCGCTGAACCAACTCAATCAGTCGTTGTCGATCGTACAAAGTCTTCTCGCAAAATAAAGTAATGATGTTCTAGTTTGGCATACTACCGTACGCATGAGGCGATTTAAACAATATGATGTTTATCTATCAAACGTCAATGAGCGTCATTGATTGAATCGAATAGAAGCTTCGAGATGCGAGCTTCGGCTAGGAAACCTGAATGAGCCAAATTGAACTTCGAAACGCGGTTGTTTTGGTCATCGATGGCTTGGGGGCTGAATCTCTTGGGCCCTACGGCAACACGTGGATTGAAACGGATAACTTTAATCGTTTGGCGGCTCGTTCGTTAATCTTCGACCAGGCCTATGCACCGGGCGGAAGTTTGGACCAGGCGTACGAATTGTTTTGGGGGGCCGAACCTCATGTTAAACCTGAAAGCCCTCGGCAAACGGGGCAGAACCTCATCCGCGACGTTGCTGAACTGGGTGCTTTACCGACCTTGATTACTGATGAGACGCAAGTGGAAGCACTCAAGGTTGCCAACTCGTTTGATCAGGTGATTCCCGTTCAATCGACTCCAGCAAACCAATTGGCAAATGCAAATGCTGAAACGGAAATGGCAAACTTTTTTGCACAAGCCACTCAATGGCTCAGTCGGATGGAACCGGGTAGTTTGGGGTGGCTGCATTCATGTGGCTTGATGGGGGCGTGGGACGCTCCGTTTGATTTACGTCAAAAATTGGCCGATCCGGAGGATCCTGAACCACCTCGATTCCACCTGCCACCGTCGCTTCGGTTTGATGTTGAAAATGACGAACCTGATGAGCTACTCGGATTTCAACAAGCCTTCGCCGCTCAGGTAACAATTCTGGATCAATTTCTTGGGATCATTCTAGATTTGATGGAGACGGATCCTGTTTGGAGCAAAACTCTATTTTGCCTGACATCCACAGGCGGATACCCTATGGGTGAGCACGGTTGGATTGGTCACCACCAATCGAAAAGTGCGTTTTATAACGAAGCGGTTCATGTGCCGTTAATCATCTGCCCTCCTGATCATCCTGACTTTGATGACGCATTGACTCAAACGCGTTCGGTGCGAAACGGAAGCCTCGTCGGGATCGAGTCCGTGTCGGATTACCTGCGCGACTGGTTTGCCGACGACTTGGAGAATTTTTGCAATAGATGGGACTCAAGTACCCTGTCTTTGCCTGAGGTCAGAAAAGAAGCCGTCGTGTTAAGAAGTGATGACACCTATTCCATTCAAACTCATGCCTGGAAACTGATCCGTCGTGGCGATCAATTTGAGTTGTTTGCAAAACCAGATGACCGCTGGGAGGTCAATGATGTCAGTCGCCGCTGCCCACAAATCGTCGAGGCACTTGACGAGTTATTACGTCAAATGGTTGCTTCTGGAACAGAGGTCGGGGGGTTGGGTGGTTCAGGTGGTCTGGAGTTGCCGGAATCTCTTGCAATACGTTCAGAATAGAGATCTGAACTGTGGAAAGTGCTATCAATTTCAACGGGTTGGTCTAGTTACCTAATTTCCGGATTGGTACAGTTCGCCAGCGTTTTTACAGGTCATTTGAATTTTGAGAGAAGCAGTTCTGGGCGGTTTTGACTTGAATCATGGAATTATAATTTTAGGCAAGTGAATGTCCGGGCAAGTGCGTCCGCATTTTGTTTTGCGCCTTTGCGCCATTGGTATCATCGCGTTTACGCTGATGATTGTGGGGGGCGTTGCGCCTCGTTCGGTTGGCTTAGCGAATCCGCTCTTGGCCCAAAATCTTTTTAATATCGCTCAATCAGAAACTGGCCCCGACCCAATTCGATCGGATGAAAAGCCAACGTCCGTTTCAAGTACAGGAATGGAAGTTCGATTTTCATGGGGTGGCGGGCAACCGCAAACCTGGGTGGGAAGTATCTCGATCGAACAGGGTTCACTTAAAGAGTTCGTTCCGCTCGCCCTCTCAGCGGACGCGCCAGCGTCGGTGATTCGACGCGGAAATGAATTGAAGATTGATCATTGGTCGCCGAGCGATTATGGCGGTGCTGATGTGCAAATCGATGGTGGTCTAGATACCAAGGTCAGAATCCAACTTGGTTCCAAAGAGAATCCGGAAGCGACTGTCGAAGAAGTGATTTCACTTTCCGAGTTAGTTGACGGCACACGGGGGGGCGACATGGACCAGTATGGCAATCGATTTTCGGTCGCCCGGGTACCCGGTGATGCGCTCAATGTTCATTTTGACAAGCAGCATCTTGTCTTCCGCCCCCAAGAAAGATTTCGTTTTACCGTTCGCCCGAGTTTTACAAATATTGTGACACGTTCGGCGACTGGCAGTATCAAAATTGTCCCAGCGCAACCGGGTGGCATGACGAGGCGCACGTTTTATTCCAAATCGGTTTCGTTCAGTCTTGATCAAAGTGGAAGTGCCGATGAGTCGATCGAGTTTGAAGTAGAGATGCCTAGTCAAGAAGGGATCTACAATATTGAACTCGCGTTAGAACCGACGTGGTATCAGGCTTCATTTAACATGAAGAAGCAAGTGCTTCGCCGGAGAGTGCAGTGTGTTGTTTTGCGTGAACAATCTCCTGAGATTCAGGAGCCGCAGATTTGGGCGCCAATCATGGAAGTGGATTCCACGGCAACCTCAGGCTCTTCTGCTTTTCCAGGCTGGAATCAACTTTCAAAATTAGCAGGGCGATCGGTTCGTCAAACCATTGGGAACGATCTTCGGTCTCAAACTGAATTCAATGATCAAGCCATGATGGAGCTGGCTCCCGGAGGCTGGCAAGCGATTCCACTTGATGTCGACCAAACAGGCAAGCCTCATATCATTGAACTTGAATATGTTGCCGTGGGTGAAATGGCTTTAGGGCTAAGTGTTTTGCAGCCCAACGAAGCGGGACAAGTCGCTCTCAATGGTTTTGACTCGGGCGTCTTCATTCCAAACACACTGGTGAAAAGCTCCCAGTTTACGCGAGACAAAGAAATTCTGACGCATCGGTTGACGGTTTGGCCCAAAACGAAATCGCCTTATTTGTTAATTGCCAACCGTCATCAAAGTCGTGCGGCGATGATCGGAAAGGTTCGCGTTCTGGCTGGCCCCGATCAATTGGAAGCAAGTGGGGTCGCTAACGTCTCTGCCATAACGCACAGGAAAATGATGGCGTTTTATGAGACGCCCTCGTTCGCCGAGAATTTCGGTTCGACTCAAAAGAGCGATCCGTTGATTTCGGAGCCACTTGATGATTGGCAGATGTTTTATGAGGGTACTTCGAGATTGATCGAGTATCTCAAAGCCAATTCGTATCGCGGCGCTTTTATCACGGTGGCCTGTGATGGGAGCTCGATTTATCCAAGCGATTGGTTGGCTGCTTCTCCAACGCATGACAATGGAAAGTTCTTTTCATCTGGTCAAGATCCGATCCGTAAGGACGTTCTCGAAATGATGTTTCGGATGTTTGAGCGAGATGGATTGTTGCTAGTGCCCTCATTGGCACTAGCTGGTCCGCTCCCGGAAGTTGAGCGAACTCGCTCGGATGACGGAGTTGCCGATTTTGATATGATTGATCTCAACGCAATCAAACGTGAGCGAATGATGGGTGGCAATCTGCCCATTTACAATCCGCTCAGTCGCAAGGTCCAGCGGGCTGTCACTCGAATCGTTGAGGAGTTGGCTCATCGTTATAAAGATCACTCGTCGTTTGACGGTATCGCGATCATCTGCCGGCCGGATACCTACACGTTGTTACCTGGCCGCCAGTGGGGTTACGACGATGCTACCGTTGGGCAATTTTTACAGGCCCAGCCCGACATCGAAGTTTCGCAATTGAACCTACGTCAACGACAGGAGGTTCGGGATTTATTGTTGGGCCCACAGCGAAAACAGTGGAGGCAGTGGCGCGCGCAGCAGATGACGGGTTGGTATCAGGACATGGTGTCGACGATTCAGCGGTCACGACCCGCGGCTAAGTTGTATCTTGCTCCGGTTGATCTTTATCGAAATCAGGAAACCGCATCGGCTCTGAGTCCATCGCTTCACACTTCAAGCAATTTTGCGGCCTCAATGTTTGACAGAGGATTGGATATCGATGCGTTGCAGAAATCGACACTTGAAAATCAGGATTCAGGAATCGTGTTGTTGAATCCACATCGGATTGCCCCAGATCAATCTTTGTCCTCGCGACGAATAGACCAAGCCGTCGAGCACTCATCGCAGTCCAATCAGTATTTTAAAAAGTCAGCTGTCCAAGGCGATTTGTTTGTACACCGGGTTTCATGGGCACATTTTGCCCAGCTTCAGGAGCAAAGTCCGTTTGGAGAGCAACAAGCTCCGCTCATGCGATTACAACAAATGGCTCCGTCTGGGCAATTCAATCGACAGCGATTTGTGCAAAGCATCAAAGAACGCGATTCACGGTTACTCGTTGACGGCGGTTGGATGATTACGATGGGACAGGAGAGTTCATTGAAGGAATTGATGAACGTCTTCAGTCAGTTACCGGATAAAAAATTCGATGATGTAATTTCCACAACCCATTCCGGGACCAAACCTGAGTCCCTTCCAATTGCCGTACGACAGTATCGCCAAGGTTCAGAGTCATATTTTTATGTAGCCAATGCGTCTCCGTGGCCCATTCAGGCCCGCCTGTTGATTTCAGTTGAATCTGCAGCACCACCGCAAGTGATGTCTCTCGCCAAAACTGACAAAAGTCAGTTCTTCCCGGTTCAACCAACCGAAGGAGAGGAGAAACAGGGGAGGTATCAGATGGAATTTACCATTCCGGCCTATGGCTTAATTGGCGGAATGTCAGCCAATGATAATTTTGATGTTTTAGATTTTGCTTTTGCTCTTCCTGAGGGCTCCGACAAGGTTCTCAAGAAACAGGTTTACGTATTGCAGGCAAAACTTATTAAGGCTTCCAATCCAGCAGCAATGGGAGTTCTTGCTAATCCGGATTTTAGTTCGCAAAACCTTCCGTCACTCAACGGCTGGGATAAGGGGCGGCAAGCAACGGGGAAAATTCGATTGGAGTCCGCAAGTGAAAACTTGTTGAATGGCCAAGTGAGTGCTGGTTCAGTCATTATGAGCAATCAAGATGAAACTCCCGTTTGGATTCGGAGTAATGTTTTTGATGGGCCTGAATCGGGCCGATTGTCCATCTCAGTTTGGCTGCGAACCGACGATCCACAGAAACAGCCACCACTTCGTTTGGCAATTGAAGGAATGTCAGGCGGCGAAAGTTATTATCGATTTGGTTCGGTGGGAAGCTTGTCTCCCAATCCTGAAACGAATCAAATCCAGTCTAAATGGAAGCGATTCGCCGTCCACTTTGATGATCTGCCAGTTGATGGACTCTCCAATGTGCGCATCGGTTTTGATTTGATGGGACCGGGAACAGTCAACATTGACCATGTTGAGGTGTTTGATTGCTGGTTTGATGAGAACGATGCCAAGGCGATTACCCAAATTCTGGCCAGCACCGGCCCTCTACTTTCAAATCAGGAGACGTTTGAAAGTTGCCGGCAATTATTACGAGGATACTGGACGCAGTTCCTGGATCGGTATGTTGAAAATGAGAAAGTTCCTGAATCCAGTAAGTTGCCTTCGGGTCGGCTTGAAATCAATGAACTGCCCCTTTCCCAAGAATCATCCGGTTTTACGGTGGTCGAAGATGGAGTTGAAGGCGTGGAGGCTGGCCAGCGTGCGACGATGTTCCGTCGGTTTCGTAATCTTGTGCCGCGCAAGGCAACGCCTGCTAGAAAGTTGCCTCGTTAGCCCCGGTCGCGGTGGGGTTCTTTACCCATCACGCCATAATTCCCGCTCATGGGTGAGTGACTCGAGTGTAGATCGACTCGAACGAACTTGAACCTCAACTAGAATTTTCGGGTTGCCGAAATTCGTTTCCGCGGGATATCGACCTCCATCACTTTGACTTTTAACACATCACCGACAGAGACAACCTCATTTGGATCAGCAATATACTGGTTTGACAATTGGGAGATATGGATGAGAGCGTCCTGGTGAACGCCAAGGTCAATGAAAGCGCCAAAGTGAGTTACGTTGGTGATCACGCCTTCCAAAACCAAATTCGGTTTGAGGTCTTCGATGCTATTAATCTTGTCGTTAAACTTGACGACTCGAAATTCGTTCCGCGGATCGCGAGCAGGTTTGGCTAGTTCCGCGAGGATATCTTGCACGGTTGGGAGCCCAAACTGATCGTCGAAAAAGTCGGCCGCATTAAGCTTCTTGCTGAGTGTCGCATTTCCAACCAGTGTTTTTAGATTGGTTTTCAATTGGGTGGCCATGCGGTCAACAAGAGCGTAGCTTTCTGGGTGAACTGCTGAATTATCAAGTGGTTGATCTCCTCCCCGAATTCGGAGAAAACCGGCAGCCTGTTCGAACGCTTTTCTGCCCAGTTTGGGGACTGCTGCAAGTTGTTTTCGATTGTTAAAACGTCCATGCGTATTTCGATAGGCGACAATGTTTTCGGCGAGTTTGGGGCCAATGCCAGCAACGAACGAAAGCAACGGGGCGCTGGCCATGTTCAAGTCGACTCCGACATTATTAACGCACGACTGAACGACGCGGTCCAAACATTTTCGTAGTTTGGTTTGGTTGACGTCGTGCTGGTATTGGCCAACTCCAATCGACTTTGGGTCCGACTTGACTAATTCGGCAAGTGGATCCTGTAGACGGCGGGCGATGCTGATGGCGCCGCGGATGGTGATATCCAAATCGGGGAATTCATTCACAGCGATATCACTTGCAGAGTATATCGAAGCTCCCGATTCACTCACCATCACCTTGGTAACGTCGAGGCTATGATCTTTGATGAAGGTTCCTACAAACGTATCCGTTTCGCGCGAAGCAGTTCCGTTACCAATCGCAATCAGCTCAATATCGTATTGTTGGATCAATTTTAACAATGTCTCACTGGCCGCGGTGAGGTCGTTTTTGGGAGGGGTCGGATAGATCGTGGCGTGGGTTAGGAATTGCCCCGTTGAGTCAACCAAAGCGAGTTTGCAACCGGTGCGAAAACCTGGGTCAATACCAAGGGTCACACGTGGCCCGGCCGGTGCCGCCATCAGCAATTCATGTAAATTCTTGCCAAAGACTTGGATGGCTTCTTCGTCCCCTTTTTCTTTCAGTTGTCCCAACACCGCAGATTCCGTGGCGGGAAGCAGCAGTCTTTCGTAGCAATCAGTGGCGCACTGAATCAAATCATTGAAGAATTCGAATTGGCGATTTTGCACGAGCCTTCGCTTCAATTCTGACAGCTCTCGCGGTCCGTCCAAGTCGATACCCACTCGCAAGATGCCTTCGGAAACCCCGCGCAGGATAGCCAGAACACGATGTCCTGGGATCTTACGGATTGCTTCTTGTCGGTCAAAGTACTGTTCAAACTTGTCGGCACCCTCAGCTGTTTTTTTACCTCTCTTGATTTTTGAAACGAGCTTGCCAAACTGCATGGCTTGTTGAAGCAACCATTGGCGGGTTTCAGCGACCTCGGACCAACTTTCCGCGACAATGTCGAGCGCGCCCTGCAAAGCAGCCTCCGCGTTTGGTACGCCCTCGGCTGGGTTAACATATGGCTGCAGCGTTGCTTGTCTTGGTTGATTGAGCCGTTTTTGCGACAGAAGCAGGTCCGCCAGCGGCTGCAGCCCTTTTTCGCGTGCGATCATGGCACGGGTTCGACGTTTGGGTTTAAACGGCAAGTAGATTGCCTCGAGTGTCCGTAAGTCGGAGCAAGCTTCAATCTGAGACCGCAAATGTTCTGTCAGTTCCCCCTGTTTGTTCACCGTTTTGAGAATAGTTGCTTTACGAGCGGCCAAAGCGTTTGAGCGTTCCAGCTCGTCCTCGATTCGGCGTAAAGTGATTTCGTCCAGACTGTTGGTCGCTTCTTTGCGATATCTGGCGATAAAAGGAATTGTATTGCCGGCGGTCAGTAATTCGACCGATGGTTGAACTTGCCGGAGCGGTAAGCCAAGCGTCGCGGCAATCGTAGCTGAGGTGTTTGATTCGACGTTCATACTGGTGAGTATAAGCGATTGGAGGTGCCGCGAATCGCAATCGGACGCACGATCGTTCAACTATTTTGGATCAGGCCAGCGATTTGTACTAACCGATCGGTCAAATTTTTCTCGCCTTCGACGAACTCAACATCGATTAAAATTGCAAACAATGGGATCCCACCAAGTTGGCTGGTTCCAACTTTGACAAGGTCTTTGTGAGTACACAGAATCCGTTGGGCGCCGGCTTGTTTGGCTTTCTCTCCGATGCGCTGGAGGTCTTCACGCGAGTACTCATGATGGTCTGCAAAAGTCAATTGACCACCAATCTGGAAACGATGTTCTTCTAAGGCCAAAACGAAGTTATCGGGATTCCCAATCCCCGAAAACACAAAAATAGGCTGGTGACTGATCTCGCTCTCATCCAAGGGTTTTTCAATACCGTTGACCTGAATCAGTTTGGTAAACCTGGTTTGTGTCTGAGCGATATCGACCTCAGGAGCATGCCTTGAAATCGAACGGTGGATTGTTTTTAGCTCATGCTCGGATACCAAGTTGACTCGCGTGATGATGATTAAGTCCGCTCGGCGCAAACTGGAAAGGGGCTCTCTGAGAAGTCCTCGCGGAATAAGTCTTCCGAATCCAAAAGGGTTGGTTGCGTCGATTAGAACCAAGTCAAGGTTGCGATGGAGTTGACGATGTTGAAAGCCGTCGTCAAGTATGATGAGTTGTGATTCAAGCTCCTCGATGGCGACTTGAGACATTCGGTGCCGATCCGGATCTTGCAAATGTGGGACGTCGGGAAGCCGGTCCTCCATTTCGATTGCTTCGTCATTGCGACCCGCATGCCCGCTTTGCGTGTATCCCCGACTGATCAAAATAACGCGAATATTTTTTTGACGCAGCCATTGAGAGATCCAGATCACCAGCGGTGTTTTTCCGGTGCCGCCGGTGGTCAGATTGCCAACGGAAATAACCGGAATCCCTGCCTGTTTGACGACCGATGAGTTGCCAGTCTTGATTGCCCGATTGAATTTCCGATTGCGAATCCAAATGCCGAATCGGTAGACCGGTGTTAGGCTGCCAAGTGTTAAACGAATCAAACGAGGTAATACTCCCGTTTTTTGCCCGGCGACGATTTCAATGAGTTGTTTTGAATCAAACATGGTCAGACAGTATCGGGGTGCCGTTCAATTCAATCAACCAACCTTTGATAAGCTGCAGCGATAAAACGGGTCGATCATGTTGTTGGGAATACGCAGTAGCCAAATTGATTTTTCTGGATGTCAACGACATCCGTTAGTGCCGTTATGACTGGAAGTATCAAAACTAAATTCCCCAGACCCCAAAACGCATAAATCAGGTGGAATCCAAATTGAGGCCCAGTTTGTTGTAAACGTAAGCGGGTTTATTCAATCCTTGTTAAGAGCTGACATCTTTCTCGTATCAAGCATGGGGTTGGCCGATTTCGATAATGATCGTGCTCTCGTTTGCCCGTCACCCGCTTGAGGTGTCGACTTTTGGTTTGTGGGAGTACTTTTAATTCAAATTCACATCGAAACAGCTCGCCAGTGTTGTTTGAATTTTGGGCAAGAAAAGATCAGATTAAATAATCTGTGTTAGACAGAAACGAACGAATCATGCATAAGAAACAGCTTTTTCACTTCCTGCTGGCCGGACTAATTTACTGTTCAACTTTCAGCATTGGCAATCTTGAGGCAAAACAAGCCGATCAGCAATCGCCATTTCAAACTTTGGAAAATGTACCTGCGACTTCGAAAAGCCCAGATCGGGTTGCCCGTGATATACGGCAGCCCTCTGCTCAAACGATCATGATCAATTCCCGCTTTGCTGGCTGGGAAGGTGCTTCCAACGAAAAATCTGGGGCCCGAATTTCGGATTCGTTGCGGGGCAACTGGGTGATGGTCGACTTTAATGGTCGGTTCGAAGGGACCGTTGTGCCGGGTACCGGGGCTGACGTCACCCGTTTAAATGTCTTTCTGATGCACATGGGCCGATTGGTCAAGCAAACGAGTCTCGACAGTAACGGCCGCTTTGAGTTTACCAATGTTCGGCCAGGAGCTTATGCGTTGATCGGGTGGGGTGACAAGGGCTTCTTCGCGTTTGGGCTTAATATCCTTGCTGGCAATGCAAAGATTGCTGCTCAGGCTACCAACAAAATTCAAATCACCGCTTTCCAAAACGAAACCTCGATTAATACCGATTGGATCAAGCACTTCGCCTCACGAGTTAATTTTCGAGTCTTCGGCCGATATCCTACCCAGGAAGGGCCAAACGATCCGGCATCGCTGTATGGATACAGAGGTATCTCAGAGAATGCTCCCAAGTCAATTCCGGCGACTTCAATTTCAAGCCACCCCGTCTCAAGGACGGCGGACGGTCGCTTGGTCGGTCGAGTTCATCAGTTCAATTCAATCAGCGGACGCCCTGTTGATGTTCGCACCACCAAAGTCATGCTGCTCGAAGGTGACAACGTTGTTGCTTCAACAACAACCGATAATTACGGCGTGTTTGAGTTTCGAGAAGTTCCCGATGGAAGCTACGCAGTGACCGCAGCCGGAGTCGATGGGGTTGGCCTAATTGGGATTACGGTAGCTGGAGATGAAGATGCAAAAAATGAAAAAGCCGATGAGGGTAAATATCCAATCGACTTTGCCATGGTCTCGTCAGAAACCATTGGCTGGTTGAACCATTACGCTCAGGATGTCGCCTACAAGCGAGTGCTGCTAACGCCAATCCCCCAAACCAAACCACCAGCTCCATATATGGGACAAGGTGTTTGTCCCACCTGTAATAACTGCGCTGGTGGGTGTGACGCCTGCCAACAAGCCTATCAGCTA
>JAQWLH010000029.1 GCA_029247405.1 Mariniblastus sp. | reverse complement strand
ACTTTAAGCAGCAAGCTTTTGTCTGGCTCACCAGGGACAACGCCGATTCCGTGTTCCGTTTCGGTTTGTGCCCCCTTTCGAAAGTCGATCGCATAATCGGCTTCTTTTTGGTCAATGCTGTTGTGGCAAGCGTAGCAATGTTCAATCAGAATCGGACGAATTTTTGATTCAAAGAACTCAATTTGATCAGTTTGGAACGCGACCAACGAACAGGCTTGGGCACTAAAAATAGTGAATATAAATAGTGAGATGACACAACGAGCGTCGCCGGTTCGGGTAACGGAAGGTTTCATGTCGGCTTATTGGGTTTATCAAGGCTGGGATGACACGAGTTTATCTGACTTAAGTTTGTTTTGCCAGTAATGTTAGGGCCGTTGGAAGATTTGTGAACGTCCAAAGATCATTGCTGTCATCTGATTCACAGCGGTGCCTGAACCGGTAAAATTGAGGATACATTTCGACTTCATTCTAACCTCTTAGTCAGTTCTAGTGGCCACTCGTGCCGGGCTCAGGGTAATGTCTGCTCTTAACTTCGAAAGTTCAAATTCCGTCGTTCAACGATGGCCCAATTATCAACCAATGGTGTTGGTGGTGTTAGCGTTTGGACTTGGGATTGTTTTTGATCGGTGTTTATACCTTGATTGGCGGTTTTCCTCGATCGCAGCCTGGGGATGTTTATTTTTTTGGTTAGGTTTGAAAAGTTCGAAGTTGGGACATGATTATGATCGGATTGGTTCGACAGCGTTGTTGCTCGGTCTAGTCTTTCTTGGCTCATTTTGGAGTCACGGTCGCTGGTGTTGGTTTGGTGAATCCGAAATTGGTCGATTCGCATCTGAAACTGCCAAGCCATGTTGTGTCGAAGCGTTGGTCCTTTCTGAGCCGCGTTGGGTGGCGGTGCAAACTGAAGAATCCAATTACAAAAAAGAAACCATCCGAACCAAACTAGTCGTTAAGGTCACAGCCATTCGTGATGGCGTGAATTGGAAAGCAACCAGCGGATTGTCTGATTTGGTCATTCATTTGCCGACAAGGCATATCCGATCCGGGGACCGAATTCGCATTTTTGGTCGGCTGGTTGCCAGTGCTCCCCCCACGAATCCAGGGCAGTTTGATTTTCGCGAGTTCTACCGTGCCAAATCCAAGTTGGCATTTGTTCACGTTTACAATCTAGCTTCAGTTCATGTGGTTGAGCCTTCAGGCTGGTCAGGCACCAGGTTGCTTTCCCAATTGAGACTTCGATTAAATGAATTAACGTGGCGGTATGTAAGTAGTGATGAGGCCCCATTTGCATCGGCAATTTTGCTTGGAAATCGAGAGCAGCTTTCACGTCCGAGACGAGATGCATTTCTGGAAACTGGCACCGTGCATCTGCTGGCCATCTCCGGTTTGCATGTTGGAATTCTCGCTGGTTCGTTTTTTTTGCTATTTCGAATCGGCTGGGTAAGTCGACGGAACTGCCTTGTCATGACAATTTTGTTCGTTTTGTTTTACGCGTGGCTGGTTGAATTTCGTCCGCCGGTTTCTCGCGCGGCAATTTTGATTGTCTTGTTTTGTTTTGGGCGGCTGCGAGGTGAAAACGCATTTTCGTTCAACCTGTTGGCGATTGCTGGATTGATTGTTTTGATGATTAACCCTAGTGACTTGTTTGGGATCGGTCCGCAATTGTCGTTTCTTGCCGTTGCGACTTTGACATTTGGCAAGCGCTGGGTTTTTTGGCCGCCCCCCAATGACCCGATTAAGCGACTGATTGTCAGCACGCGTTCATTCCACGTTCGAACTTTGTACTGGATGGGGCGAAAGTTGCGGACAGCGATACTGGCGAGTGGTTTAATTTGGCTGGTGGCGATGCCGCTGGTGGCTTACCGCTTTCATCTGATCGCACCGGTCGCGTTGGTCTTAAACCCGTTGCTACTGGTGCCGATTGCGTGGGCACTTTACGGTGGTTTAGGTGTCTTGGTTTTTGGTTGGTTTTCAGCGCCGATCGCAAATGTGTGCGGGTGGTTTTGCCAGATTAACCTCTTTTGGATCGAATGGATGATTGGAGTAGCGCAAGCGTTACCGCTAAGTCATACGTGGACTCCGGGCCCGCTTGGCTGGGCGGTTGTCGTTTTTTATGCCGGTGTATTTTTGTTTGCGGTTTATCCGCTCGCCAAATTACCTGGCCGAGCATTGGTTGGGTTGATGGTGGGTTGGATCGTTTGTTGCTGGTTCGTTCCAGATCGAATAGGAGAATATCGCCAAATCAGAAGTCCAAATCCTCTGTGTTGTACTTTTATTGACGTTGGGCATGGATCAAGCGTATTGATTCAATTGCCTGACGGGAGAAATTTACTTTACGATGCTGGTTCACTTGGATCATCTGGATACGGTGCAAGAAATATTGCGGGAGTGCTCTGGTCTGAGAGGATTACCTGTCTTGATGCGGTTTTTCTCTCGCACGCGGATGTCGATCATTTTAATGCGCTATCACAAATCGCGGATCAATTTGAAATCTCCGTCGTCTACGTCTCACCCCAGATGTTGGACAGTGATTCGAAAGCCGTTGAGGACCTGTTCCAGGTGCTGAGAGATCGCAGGATTCCGATTGAGTCATTGGCGTTAGGCCGTCAATTTTCTGGCGACACGAACGATCCAAATCGTTCGTGCAAGATTGAAGTGCTCGGTCCACCCATTAACGGGACGGCTGATAATGACAATTCAGATAGCATAATATTGGCGTTAGAACATCTTGGTCATCGTGTTCTGCTACCGGGTGATCTTGAAAAGACCGGGTTGTCGCTGTTACTCAAGAGCGATCCGATTGATTTTGACTTGGTAATGGCGGCGCACCACGGTAGCAAGAATAGCCTTCCATCTGAATTCATGGATTGGTCGACTCCGGAATATGTCGTGATCAGTGGCGGTAGCCAACGCGTATCTGATGCGACGGTGGCAATGTTTGCCGCGGCATCCCGCCAGGTAGCCCGAACCGATCGAGATGGAGCCGTTCGTTTTGAAGTCGGCCAAAGAGGGTTGAAGCTGAGGCGTTGGAAGCAAGACAAGTGGCAGTAAACACATGCGTGTTGCTGTTGGGGGATCGCTGATTCGGTTGACCGCTCATGATCGCAAAGCACGCTCAGGTGTTTAAGCAATTCCAACGGGAGGATGTTTGTGATCTAGCTTCGGCCGACAGATGGTCCTCATTTATCTGTTTTCTTTTTTCGCTTGTTCTTTGATTTTGCTTTGCTTTTCCACAGAATAATTTCGTCTACGTCATTTTTTGATTGGGGGCCGCTCGTGCTACGGCCTTCTGCGATGCAAGTCGTGAGTTCCCCAAGAAGCTGGTTGGCAACTTCTGGATTGGACGTATACAGATTGTTTTTTTCCCCCACGTCGATCGACATGTTGTAAAGCTGGGCTTCGGGATCAGATTTTTTGGCTTGATTTTCTTTGGGCGAGCTCCAACCGCCGGAGGCTTTAGCGAGGATTAATTTCCAAGGTCCTGAACGATAGGCAAAATGCCCGCTGATGGAATGGTGGACAACGCCTCGACGCGAAGATTGGATTGGTTTTCCCGCGAAGGCAGGCAGGATACTGACGCTGTCCTCGCAGCTGTTAGAAGGGGCAGGTTTCCCGACGATCTCGCTAACGGTTTTGAATAAGTCGGTCAGGCAAATCAGTTGGTCGCAAGTGGTTCCTGGACGGATTTTGCCGGGCCAGCGTGCAATGAAGGGGATTCGATGTCCGCCGTCCCAGATGTCGGCCTTGGAGCCGCGAAGGTGGGCGCTGACGATGTGCCCTTGTTTTGCCAGGTTTTTGATATCGGCGGCTTTTGAGCATCCATTGTCACTCGTGAAAATGACCAAGGTGTTCTCGGTCAAACCGTTTCGAGCGAGAGCTTTTGTTACTTCGCCAACAACGTTGTCCGTTTGCATGACGAAATCCCCATATTGGCCCAGCCCACTTTTGCCTTGCCACTCCGGCGTTGGGACAATCGGTGTATGGGGCGAGCCAAGAGGTACGTAAAGAAAAAAAGGTGCGTTTGATTTCGCACGACCGTCAATGTACTCGACACATTTTTGAGTCAAGCGGGGAAGCATGTTAATCGTCGGATCATGTGCAATCACCTTGTTGTTTTCAATGACCGCTTCCATGTTTCGTGCGTGATGAAAGCCATGGAAGTAATCGAAACCTCGGTGAATTGGACCGTCTGGAATAGTGGCGCCGACGGGTGGGGTCTTGTGTTCCTTTTGGGTGTAAGCCTTTCCTGAATCAGGATCGAGGTACTGAAAATTTAGATGCCATTTCCCGATGATGGCGGTGTCATATCCGTTTGACTTTAAAAAACTGGCAACGGTGGGCCGATGTTTTGCAATCAAATTGGGAGCAAAGCCCGTGACAACTCCTTTTTGTAGTTTGGTGCGCCAAGCGTAGCGTCCGGTCATGATGCCATATCGAGTGGGCGTACAAACCGACGAGCCCGAATGGGCATCGCTAAAAATCATACCTTGTTTTGCTAACTGATCCGCATGAGGCGTTTTTATTTTTCCGCTCTGGAGATTCAGGCATTGGATATCTCCATATCCAAGATCGTCACAAATGATGTAAACGATGTTGGAGGATTGTTGCGCATGGAGTTGAGCTTTGCCTATTGAGTTTGGCAAAACGAGTAACGTTAATACAACCAACAAGCTTTGTAGATTATTTTTCATGGTGTGTTGTTCTTGCTTTTTGAATTGTTCTTCGTTTTGCTGCGTTGTTTTGGCTTGCCATTGATATAGCCTTCATCAAAACGATAGGGGTCATCGAGGCGTTCCATCTCGGTAAGCAGCAACGCTTCCATTTGTTTGAGCTTTTCGGTGTATTGGGCGTCCTCAGCAAGATTCACTTGCGTGGGGGCAGGCTTATGACCGGTCAATTCAATTATTGCCGGCTCCTGATGTTCCAGTAGAAGTTCGTGGGGATTGTCGCGGAGATTAAAAAGCTGAGTCTCTTTGATTTTGCCATCGAGAGTTTCGTATTTGATTAGCTTCCAGTCACCGTGGCGAACTGAACGCATGCCCGGTTTGGTTCCGCCGCAATAACATCCATACATCGTCTCTCGGACTTGTTTTTTGCTTCCCATCAAGACGGACTTGAATGAGGTTCCTTCGTTGGTCTGGGGAGCTTCCACCCCCGCGAGGTCGCAAATAGTTGCGAGTGTGTCGAGTAAGTAAACATTGCCCGGTGCGGAGCCACCGGGTTGGATGTTGGGCCCTGCGACAATGTAGGGCACGCGCCAACTGTGCTCGTACAGATTTTGTTTGCCCATGAGTCCATGGCGACCGACCGCGATTCCATGGTCAGATGTGAAAAGGACGTAGGTGTTATCGAGTTCCCCCATTGATTTTAGCTTTTCTAAAACTCGACCAATTTGAGCGTCGATGTTTTCGATGCAGGCGTATTCTCGCCCTTTTTCATTTCGGATCGTTGTTTCGTCACGCAGACGTTTAACGCCTTGAACGTTGACCTCATCTCGTAGATTGGGATGCCCATGATGAAATGGGTGAGCAGCCAGATAGTTAACTGGCAGTGCGGGTGAGTTGGGGTTGGTCGCTGAGTTGGGCGGTAACTCGTTGACGGCGCCATACTTGGTTAACAGTTCTTCATTGGCGTTCCTTGAATCATGAGGATGCGAAAAACCAAAATAGATCATGAACGGATCAGCATCTTTGGAATCTTCACGCTGTTGAAGGAAGGCCAGGACTTGATCGGCATGCCAGGCACTTCCTTTTTCAAGGTCAGCACCTCGATTTGTTTTGTCTTTGACGACCGAAAACTGTTGGTTGGCTGCTCCGTAACTATTGCCTTTTTTGCAGGTCCGCATGGTGTCGTAACCGGCTCGATTAAAAACAGCACCGATGGTATTAGATTCAAGTTTGGCAGGGATGTTGGGGTTGCCGCCTATGGTTTTTCTGGTTGCGGGGTTTGCGTCTCTGAGACGCTTCAAAACACTGTTTCGGCTCCTCGCTCCCGGAATGTGCCAGACGGTTCGGCCGGTCATGATCATGTGGCGAGAGGCGTTACAAACCGCTCCCTGAAACGCTCCCATGTGATAAGCCTGATCCAATCGCATTCCCCGTGCTGCCAATTGATCGAGATTCGGCGTGCTACAAACCTTATTGCCATAAGCTCCGATTGAATCGAACGCTTGGTCATCCGTTAGAATGAACAAAATATTTGGCCGTTCGGTGGGGGGATCACCGAGGGCGTAGCTCAGGTCCTGTAAAAGAAAAATTGCCAACGCAAAGACCAGGAATGATTTGGGATATCTCGAATGCACTGTCATGGGTCACCATTGGAAATCAGAATCGCCCGTGTAGTCTGCTAAAAATAAGCAAACATGATCTGGCTATATCATTGCAGTTGATCATTGAAAATGCGAACGGAATCGTTTCCAGATTGGGGATTTAATGGAAGGCTGGAACAAACTACCGCCTGATTCGCAGATAGTTTGGCTGCTCCGGCGGGCCTCTTGTTCTGCGAAAACGATGCCGATTCCAAAAGGCCGAAGGGAAAGAAATTGAGTTGGCGCGCTCTGTTAACTATCGTCTGCTGTAATGTATTCTCGATTGACAATGGTCCAGCAACCAATGCCAAGTGTTAGCGCGACGATTCCAAGCAGAATGAGAACGTGAACGAAACTGGGCCAAGGCTGCCCAAAGATCATGCGATATTCGATCTCCGTCGCGGGGGCGGGCAAGAACCAACCCATCCATGCAATCCCGATTTCTTGAAGATGGTAACGGATCGTGAGTTGATTAATGATCGCCCCGGGAATGGACGCCAGAACGATATCAGATCCAAACAGGTATCCTGCTGCAATGACCATCGCGCGCTTGATAAACAGAGTGCCGATCATCGAAAATACGGCGGAGTAGACCATGCAACCGATGAGAAAGACAGAGCACATGGAGATCCAGAGCCCTTGGGCATCTTGCATTCCAAAACTTCGATTGGCAATTAATACGCAAAGCGAGATTGCGATGGTTGAAATTGAGAACGAGACGAAAAACGACGCCAGGAATTTTCCTAGAAAAACAGAAACTCGACCGCCGGGGCGACTGGCAATAAAGCCCCAGCTTTTCCCTTCGATCTCAGAGTAGACATTGGGGGTCGCCCAGAGCAAAGCCGTCAGTAGGCAAACCAAGGCTACCAGAAAAACTGTCAGTAGTTTTGTAAAGTCCTGAATCGCCATTCGGGCCTCACTTGAGCCGGATAGGTTTGTCGCAAAAACCAGAATCGCAAGAATCGCGGGTGGGAAAAGCGCGAGCACAATCGATACGGCCGTTCGTTGAATTGTAAACGAACGGCGAAGTTCAAATGCGCAAGTCGCTAATGCACCATAAAGCCAAGTTTTCATGCTGGTGCCCCCCGATTCATCTCGCCGCGGTGCATCTTCATCAGCGTTGAAAATAGCGTTTTGAGTGAATCGTCAGAAGAGCTCATTTCGTCAACGTAAATTTGGTGTTCATGGAGCAAGGTCGGAAGGTTATTGAAGACTTCTGAGGCGGTGCGAGTCGATACCAAGAGAGAGTCGTCGCTGGTGAATTCGATGGATTCAATATCAAAATTTTCAACGAGTAAACTGGCTAGTTTCTTGGAGGCTGAGGTTCGAATCGTTAGCGTATAGGGAGCATTGGCGAGAATCGAACGGACTTCCGCAGGTGAGCCGGAGGCCAGCAAGCGACCGCCAGAGATCAGCAAAAACGAGGGATTGACGGCTTCAACTTCGTGAAGGATGTGGCTGGCTAAAATTAGGCTTCGACCTTCTCCCGCCCAAGTCTTTAACAAAGAGGACATCTCAAACCGGCCCACGGGGTCCAGACCATTGAAGGGCTCGTCCAAAATCAACAACTCAGGTTCGTGAGCAATCGCCTGGGCAATTTTTGCCCGTTGTCTCATTCCCAGTGAATAATTTCGCATGGGGCGATCCATTGCATAGGTTAGCTTCACCGTTTCCAAGGCAGCCTTGGCCATTCTGGAGGCATCGTCAAAACCGAAGCCGTGCAATTGAATCATGTAGGTGACCCACTCAAGTCCACTGACACGTGGGTAAGTCACCTCCACTGCTGGGCAAAGCCCGACCCGACGAAGAAGACCACTTCGTCGCCAAGGGTTTTCACCGAACAACCGAACTGAACCAATGGTTGGGCGTAACTGCCCAAGGATCAGATTGATTAAGGTTGTTTTTCCAGATCCGTTGGGCCCTAACAGGCCATAGGTGCCCGGTTCGAGATTGAGGGTGATGTCATTGACCCCAATCACGGTTTTGTAGAGCTTTGTTGTGTTCGTTAATTCGATCATAAAATACGTTAGGCTTTGGCTTTGGTGAAACGAATTGCTAGACACGAACCGGGGCGGAGATGCGTCGATAAAGAACAATCAACGAAAAAATGGTGATACAAGCGAGTGCTAATGTGCCTCGCCAAACGTCGCTTAAAGACTCGAAACCAAAAATGAACGCTTGAACGTCGCCGAGGCAGTTATAAAGCGAAAGCATCGACCAGTTCTTGACTTGAGCAGAGTTTTGAACCGCGGGATGAAATGCATTTTGAGGCGACCCCATCGCGGTCGCCAACACAATTGCAAGCCATGCCCCATGCCCGAGAGCCCAAACCGCAAACCACGAAAAGTTGGCAAAGCGACTTTCATGGGTCAAAGACGAAAGCATCAATGCGATTGCCGATGTTGGTACGACCAACGCGACCGAGGCGCCAAGAATTCGCAGGGGAATGTCCCAGGTGCTCCAAAATACCGTCAGGCTGGGCGACATCATAATTGCGAAAATATAAAGAGCGAGTGCGGGTAACGTTGTGACTGCCATGATGAATGCAGCCGGAATACAAAGTTTGCCAAGCATGTACTCAAGTTTTCCAATCGGTCTGGAAAAATAGAGCAAGAATGCGCGAGACCTGAGGTCTCGGGAGATTAAAGAAGGGGCCACGGTGCCAATTAAAAACAGGATGAGCAATGATTGGGGATAGCGAAAGAAAATCATCAATAACCAACGCCAAACATCGTTTCGGATTCTTTCTTTGTCGCCTGAGTCAAGTGAATCGACTAGATCCTCGGTATGCGGGAAAAGAGAAAACCGATTTCGCAATGCTCGCCTGATTTCTCGAGTCCCCTCTCGTTGAGCTTGACTTTTTCCCATGCTCCGGAGGGACCTCAGTAATTCCGGTCGCGATTTATCTTCAAATCTGAAATTATTGATGAGGTCTGGATTGGCCAGTGCAAGCTCTTCAAATTCTTGAAAACCAGGGTCGTCAATTCCCAAAATTGCTAATTGGTTTCTAAGTTGATTCAATCTCTTTCGAGCGTTTTCTTTGTTTCGTTCTCGTGAAATCTTTTGATCGAGAGTTTCCTCGCTGAAATCACCTACGAATTGAGAAACTGGAGCATCGTTCGCATCCATGGTCTTTTCAAGAAAGAAAAATCCTACGCCCCAGTACATGACTGGTAGCCACGCGACGAACAGAATGCGACGGACCCACTTTGGTTTTGACGCCAATCGAATCCCAGTGACACAAATTACAGACCAACGCGAAAACTGCGAAGTTCGTTCTCCGTTCCAACTTCGATAGCCGACTTCATGAATTGGCATGGGTTGCCTCTTTCACAGTCGCCATGAAAATTTCTTCGAGTGAGTTTCGGGCAGGAATCATTGAGTGAATTTTGGTTTCAGATTCCCGCGCCGTGTTCCAGATGATTTCAGCCAGACGGGGATCGTTACTCTCAAAGACCAGGTCCCCTTCGCTGTTGGGGAGATTCGGAAAACCATTTTGTTTCATGTTTTTCACAAAAGTCTCTTCGTTACCAAGTATTCGTAAGCTGAAGGAGGGGGATTTGGTTTGGCTGAGTTTTGATAATGATTCGTTCAGGCGGATCTTTCCCTGTGACAGGATAACGACTTCATCGCAAATAGCTTGAACGTCCGGTAAAATGTGCGTGGAGATCAAAACTGACTTTCCACATTGCGTCCAGAGCATCCGAACTCTTGCTAAAAGTGCTTCGCGCTCTTCCGGGTCAAGTCCTGATGTTGGTTCGTCAAGAATCAGGAATTGTGGATCATGCACGATGGCTGATGCGAACTTGATTTTTTGTCGCATACCAGTCGAGTAGGTGTCGATGATTCGGTAGCGTTCTTGTTTCATCCCACAAAAATCTAAAATCTCGTGAGCACGTCGCAAAGCTTCGATCGTAGGTAAGCCAGAGAGGCAAGCCGCAAATTGGACGACTTCGACGCCGGACATGCCTGGGATGTAACAGTCGTCTTCTGGCATGTAGCCCACAAGATTTCGAACTTGACGCCCATGTGATCCAAGATCGTGCCCAAGAATATTTCCCGTACCCGAGGTGATTCTTACCAAACCGAGTAATAACTTGATTAACGTTGATTTTCCAGCGCCGTTGGGGCCAAGCAAACCTGTCACGCCGGGTTTAATTCCCAGATCGATCCCATCGAGGGCCCTCATCGTTTTATAGTTTTTAACGATGTTGGTGAGCGAGATTAGAAATTCAGGCATGGGAAGCGTGTTGGCTGGTTGGGTCTAATCTAAAAGGGGGGGGAATTGTCGTTCGTTCAACTACGGGCAATTAAATTGATATTTGAAATTAAAAAACTAGTCAGGAACCGAAATTTACATTCACTCATTGAGGTGGTTTTACAATACGCAATGACGCACATCCCAGTTCAGTTTGACCGATCAAAGTTGCCGTCAAAGAGGAAATCAAGTTGCCTTGTCATTCCTACCGATCGACGCAGCGTGTTCAATTAGGTCCGGTTATAGTCAGGTCGAGGTGTGGCCATCAACTTGAGCAAAATGAGAAAAAAGAGAGGGCCACCAGGGCGGCCCGACGTGACTAGAGCGAGGTTGCGATCCTTGAAACAAAAAAGAAACGACTCTAGGTCGTTTCTTTTCTCACCAGCCCATCACCATATTTGACTCAATGGCTTTGCGGGCTTGCTCGAGGTCGTTGCCAGTTTCATTCATGTATAACCGAATGGCATGCACCTTATCGCCCGCCGCTTTGGCGAGACAATCTCGCGCTACTCCGCAAGGGTCAGCTTCGGCTGTAATCCCGAGAACTCCCTTTGAGATAACCCAACTGTCACGGGGGCGTTTCGTGAGACGGACAATGTTTTCGCCAGGGTATGAGTCGTTTGCAACCGTGGTAGCCGTCCCTTCGTTGTCGGCCCACGTGATGATTATATGTGCGTCTGTTTCTACTTCAAAAAGCGGCATGACTGTTTCCCCTTTGTTTAAACCCGAATTACAGAAGCAAATAACCCGATGTCAAACAGGAGCTCGCTCCGCTGCCCATGCTCGGTTTCCTCGGGGCCGGCTGTTTCAGTCTTTACTAAAGCGAAGCAGTCTTTGCTAACGCGAAGCGAAACGTCAGCCTCCAAGAATAACACCAGATCACCTTAATTCTGACACCAAAGGGCCGAAATTTCCAGTGTCGATCAAGGAATTCGTGCCGCAGAGGAGAATGGAACTGGCTTCAAGTTTTTATGGGGCTCTCAAAGCTGTTTATTACTTTGATTTTATCGTCGAGGGGGTCTCAAATGGCATGGATGGAGCCGCTAAATATTTTTTTCTTAGAACCATCGTCGCACCGAATAATCAATTGTCCGGATGTTGAGATTTGCTCGCAGATACCAGTGAAATTCCCCGAAGATGACTTGACGCTAACTCGCTTGTCGCGAAACGCCAAACGATGATTGATCTTATCGAATATCTGTTCATGTGAGCGGGGGACGTGCTCGATTCGGTTGATGATTTGGATCAGCAATTCTGTCATCGAAGTATCTGACTTGGTTTCGCCCCGAATGCTCGTTGGGCGAAGTAGATTACTTTTGTCTCCTCGATCATCAAGCTGCTCGAGGTCTTGAGGAATGATAGATGCGTTGTTGACATTGATGCCTATTCCGGCAACGACCAGCGTTTGTTGGGGACGCGTTACTGTTTCAATAAGAATTCCTGAAATTTTTCTGTTCTCAAAAAGAATATCGTTGGGCCACTTGATTTTTAACGACCTTAAAGGAGTCGCGGTCTCGATTGCTTCAGCTACCGCCAACGCAATCGGAATGGGATTGAATGAACGATTATCGATTGGGAATATGTAGCTAAAGGTCAGGCTTCCCTGAGATGACCACCACTTGTGCCCACGTTGCCCTCGACCAGCCGTTTGGTTTTCAGTGAGAATCAATGTCGGAGTTGAATTCAAACCCTCATTGATCAAATCAATTCCGCGATCGTTCGTTGAGCCAATTTGATGATGAAAATCAATGTGGCCAACTGGGGTTTGTTCTCGTATTTGTTCGAGGTCGAACATGCGATATCGGAGGTCCGTTGGTGGTGAATGAAAGAGAGAAGCTTCTGCTGATGTTGAAGCCGAAATTCATTCTATCCGAAGTTTATTTGATAACGAATCGAAGTGGTGCTGAAGGGGAATTGATGAAGAACAGTTAAGGGGGCAGCTTGACTCAAACGAGTTCAGGAGGTGCCTAAAAACCTAAGTGTTTCGCAGTTGGAAAGATACAGGGCCGACGACCGGTTGGTTTGCAGAGTGGAATTGCGGTTTGAGGCGAATCGCTGAAACAAACTAAATTTTGGGTAGATCAGTTTCGTGTTTGAATTCGGTTTTCAAACTTTCAAATTCAATAAAGCGAGAAGGACCACTGGCTGGAAGGTTTCGATCCTCGCAACGCGGTTGCAGAAATAGCAAAGCAGTCGAGTTTTTGGGGCAGTTATTTCTCTGAGACTGGGTGAACACTTCCGGGAGCATAAGAGCCCTTGCCCGTTAAAATCGAAGCGGGAATAAAGACGTCCGATACATGGGTTTGGATTTTTGAAGCTCCCTCACTGTTTGCAATCGGTGAGTTTGCCTGATGTATCGCATCTCCCTTGGTTTTGTCTTGGAAATCGACTTGCGAGGCAGACTGAGGGGGCTCAAAGGGTTGCGATTTGGAGTCTGACAAGCCAGCTGGAGAAAAGTTGGAACTGACACTGTTTCGACTCGAATAATCGCCATGGGGAGTCGACGGATAGCTTGGAGGAGCGATATTTGATTTTGGAGTTGGAATAAACGGCTGAGTACCATAACCCGTGCCGGAGGCAGGGTTGGCTTTATTTGAGGGAGCAAAACCTTTTCCGGAAGCTACTTTTTTAGCCTCCGGTGCAGCGTAGTTTGAGTCAAAACGGTTGGAAAGCTTGTTGTTTCCAAATTTGGAATCCTGGCTGGTACCAAGTGGTGTTAAGGCCTGGGGTTCCATTGGGTTTTGAGTTTGGGTGGCAGCTTTTGTAGTCTGATTAGCCATTTGCTCCGCGTTAGCGACTTGTTGTTTCAGAAGTTCGATTTGAAGTTTGGCATCTGCAACCTGTGCTTGAACCGATCCCAAAGGAGGGGTTGCCGAGCCAAATGCTTCAGGCTTTGCGGGGTTGGAGTTTGTCGAAAGGCTAACTCCTTTTTGATTTTGAAATCCAGAAGGTGCCTTGAATCCGACGGGGCTTTGAAAGCCATTTGAAGTCTGAGTATTCCACGAAGTTGCTGGTGTTTGGGGATTCGGCGGCGGGGTGAAACCAAGATTGGGCGAGAGTAACTTGGACTTAGAAGCGGCTAGCTTTCCGTTGGCCTCGCCAATTGCGTTACTGATTCCCTTCAACGACTTGTCCACCGAATTTGCTCCCTTGTTAGCAAGTCCGCTTGGAGGGGTGAATTGATTCCAGCTTTCGGGGTTGGATGGGGTGGTTGAGTTTGCTTTGAATGAGTTATCTGCAGGGAGTTTATTTCCGACTGATACGTTTTGCATGGCGGAGTTGAAATCCTGTTGCTCCGTCGTCAGGCTTTGTTTGGGGCTAAACTCAAACTGGGAATCTGAGCTAGGAATGGCCTCTGGTGTCGCAGGCGATTTTTGAGTGATCTCAAAAGCGAGAGAATCACGAGGTGATTGTTTCGGGGCTTGTTGGCGCGGGACGGCATTGGTATCCGTAGCCATTGAAGACGCAGCAAAGTCTTCATTGAATCGGCGACCTCCGAGTTCCATCAGTTCTGTATCCTCAAATTCCTCTTTGGCGAGTTTACCTCGTTGAATCGGGGATGGGTCAAAGTGTCGGGCTGGTGGGGGGGGCACTTTGTTTCCTGCGAGTGATCCGTCCTTTTTCCAAAAAGCAAGTTTTTCAAAATTCGGCTTTTTGAATGAGGCCGTTTGGCAGCCCGTCAATGTAAGTGACGAAAATAAAAAGCAGCCCACGAGCAAAGTGGTTTTTGTTTTCTTGATGATTGTCATAGAACCAAATCCATCTGGTAATGAACAGCGCAGTCTAAACCTGATGCGTAATGCAGTTTTTGTTACACAATCAGCTAATTGGGATTTTCGCGACAGCTTCTTGTCTTAAACACGACCCAAGTGAAGCTGCAAGCGCGAGGATGGTACGGAGGACTTCCCGCTGCGTCAATGTCTCAAGGCTTCGCTCGGCTTATTCGCTCTAGCATGCATAGATCTAAGATTGCTAGCTTGCTTGGGCAAGTCGAGTTGGTGATGAATTCAGTTGGGTTAGGCTCAAAACTAATCCAGGCCACTAACTCGATCCTACGACCGTCCGTGTTTTACTAATTAGTCTGTCGCAGATTTGCGCATAAAAAAAGCCAAAGGAAAACCTTTGGCTTTGCTGGCAGATTGCAGAATATGCATCTGGTCGAAATTGGGCTATGACGATTTAGCAGTTGCGTATCGGGTGGCAACGGCATCCCAATCGATGATGTTAAAGAACGCCGCGACGTAGTCAGGGCGACGGTTTTGGTAGTTTAGGTAGTAAGCGTGCTCCCAAACGTCGAGACCTAGAATTGGTGTTCGGCCGTCCATGAGTGGTGAGTCTTGATTGGGAGTGCTCTCAACAACGAGGTTCCCACCATCCACACTGAGCCATGCCCAACCGCTGCCAAATCGTGTTCCAGCTGCAGCTGAAAAAGCAGTTTTGAAGTCCTCAAAACTACCAAATGTCGATTGGATTGCCTCAGCCAATTCGCCGGAGGGTTCGCCACCCCCATTAGGGCTGACGATAGTCCAGAAAAGTGAATGGTTTGCGTGTCCGCCACCATTGTTACGAACTCCACCACGAATGTCCTCTGGAACGGCATCGAGATCGGAGACTAGTTCTTCGACTGTTTTTGAGCCGAGTTCTGTTCCTTCGATGGCGGCGTTGAGTTTGGTCACATAGCCATTGTGGTGCTTTCCGTGGTGGATCTCCATGGTTTTCGTATCGATATGCGGCACGAGTGCGTCGTGAGCGTAAGGTAGATCCGGGAGTGAATAGGCCATTTTATCCTCGTAGTTCTTGCGTGCTTAATTCGGGGGTCCAAATAGATGAGCCTAAGAATACCGAATCGTTGGAGCAATGACAATTGGCCCAACTCGGTCCACAAATTCGATTTCCTCAATTTGCATGTTCTGGGAATTGTGTCGTGGATTCACCCAGCGATCGCACGTCTCGGTCAGAAATTGTTTGTATGAAATAAAACATTTAGGTTGTGTTTTCGGTGAGGTCGGGCAGAACAAACCGATGATCACAAAAAAAGCCCGCGAGAAATTGCGGGCGGTTGGAGTGCGGGGCGAGCGTGCTTAACGGTTCGAACTGGTAGTGTGGACCACGGGCTTAAGTTGGGCGGCATCATTGTTGAGCATCAAATAATTCTGTATTTCTTTGATGATGATCGGTGCAAGGTCGTTAGAGTTTGAGGAAAACCATTTTCGTTTACCTTCCCTAACGGAGATGCGAATGTAGGAGTCGGTGCGACGCCCAATTTTATTGTCCTGTGTCTCGCATTCCTGAAACTCAATGTTAACGATAAACGAGCCTTTTCTGCTGTAGTTATTTTCATCCTCGATTTCTACCACGAGCGAGGCAAAGTCAGGTTCCACGCGGCGAATTTCTGCCTCTGACTCAATGATGTAGCCACGGAGTTTTTCCACCAACACGGGCATTGGAGTCGACACCTTGTATTCTTTGCTTTCGAGGATTTGCCCCTTTAGTTTTCGCCAATTTGCATGGTTCAGAGTGGCGTGTTGAGAACTTTTCAGAATTGGCTCTTGTCCGCTCATACTAGCGCTAGACTCGACGACCTGGTTTCGACCAAGTTCTTTGGCTCTCAGTAGAGCGGTATCCGCGCGGACGAAAAAGTCAGTGCCGGCGTCTCCAGGAAGTAATTCAGCGACGCCAAAACTGGCGGTGATACACTTTCCATCGAGCATCTGTTGGGGTGTTTTCGTAAGTGTGATACGGATCTCCTCTGCACGTTGGACCGCCGCGGCTGCATCGCAATTGGCACACAGGATGACGAATTCTTCTCCACCGTACCGAGCAACCAAATCTTGTTGTCGCACGAATTGTTTAAGGAGACCGGCGAAGGCCACCAATGCTTGGTCACCAATGTGGTGGTTGTAGTTGTCGTTAACTGCTTTGAAAAAGTCGATGTCGCAAACAATTAGGCTACATTCGAAATCAGATGTATTTCTCAGGCGAACAAACTCATCAAGGGCGCGTTCAAACTGAGCTCGGTTGGCAACCTGAGTTAATGGGTCAAGCATTGAAAACTTGTAGAGATCTTTCAGTTGTCGCTGTAGATCCAGTTGGACGGTGGAGTCGTGGGCCAGAATTATTGCTCCGTGAAGGGAATCGTGGCTGCCAATGACTGGGATGAAGGTCATTTCGATTTTGGCTTCACGACCACTTCGCCCAATGAGAATATAGTCTCCGCTGATTTTTCTTCTTTGTTCAAAGCATTGGTCAATTGGGCTTTTGGAATTTGGGATTTCGTTGCCGAGTGAGTCAGAGAGCCTGAGCATTGAAGGGGTCAGTTCCATGCCATCGACTTTGTTCGCACTCATACCGGTCATCACTTCGACGGTTTGACTCCAGACCATAATGCGAGATTGGGAATCTACAAAAATCACTCCGTCTCGCAAATTGTCTAAAAGGCAATTGCGAAAAAGGCTTGGGTCAACTGCCTTGGCGTTCTTCCTCCCGGGGATCTGGCTGATAACACTAGTTAAATTCTCGGGAAGTTCCGGTTTTTGGGTTGTCATCACGAGTTCCGAAATGTTTTGGCGCGAGCATCCCTAGGTGGATATGCTTTAGAAATGCCTGTCAAAAGGCATATGGAAACCTACGTTGCGGTTAACGTCTGAGATTCGATTGGTAAGATTCAGCAAAGTTCTCAACGCTCCGTGGACCCGTATTTGACAGGTGTATCGGTTGCAATGATTGGTTTGAATGGAATAAAACGAAAGCCGAATCTCTTTTGATTAGGATCAAATCATGAAGCTCTTAACATTTATGCATGACGGCAAACCCCAAGTTGGTTCGCTGAGTCTTGATGACAAAACGATTACCTTCAGTGATGATTTTACTGGCACCATGATGGAGTTAGTTCGATCTGATCAATTGTCAGGTCTAAAGTCAGCGATTGGTTTATCCAGTCAGCAAGTACAACTTGCTGATGTTGAATTGTTGGCACCCATTTCTGGAATGGAGAAACTGATCTGTATTGGGGCTAATTATGCAGATCACGCTCGAGAGATGGGCGGTGAGCCTCCTGGGTTGCCGGTTATCTTTAATAAATTCCCGTCTGCCATCAACTCTTCGGGAGGGGAAATCAAGCTGCCAGAAATTAGCTCGATGGTTGATTTCGAAGCTGAGTTAGTCGTTGTCATCGGAAAACGAGGTAAGCACATTGCTCACGAATCTGCATTGGAGCATGTTTTCGGATACTGCTGCGGAAATGATATCTCTGCTCGAGATTGGCAAAAAGGACGCCCCGGGGGGCAGTGGTTGCTTGGAAAGACCTTTGATACGTTTGCTCCGCTTGGTCCTGTAATTGTCACTCGCGATGCGATTGCCGACCCCCATGAGTTGGCGATCCAGTGCCGACTAAATGGGGATTTGATGCAGGATTCAAATACAAACCAATTGATATTTTCGATTAACTTTTTAATCAATCACATTTCAAAATTTGTAACACTTGAGCCCGGAGATCTGTTGTTCACCGGAACTCCTGCGGGAGTTGGTGCGGGTCGCAAGCCACCTTTGTTTTTGAAACCTGGCGATATTGTAGAAGTAGAAGTCGCAGGGTTGGGCATCTTGAGAAACCAAGTTAGTGCAGACCGCTAGCACGGGACCAAGTTTGGTTGGAATTCCTCAAACCAACGGTTTCTGTCGGGGTTTTCTGACAGTAGTATTCTTAATCGGACGTCGGAGTCGTTAACTAAGACTTCAGAGCTGGAATGCCGAAACATAGGAAAGTTATGGATTTTTCTGTATTGGTTTCTCATGTTTGTCCGTCGAAACGATGCTCGCCGGCGTCGATTAGTTGTTGATCCTTCACAAACGACGAATGTCGGATTGGCCGAAGGTACCGAAACTGCGCCATCGATGGCCAGTCAAGAAGGTGCCTTTTCAAGTGACGTGCGGGCCTATTCTTTTGGTGCGGAACGACGTAACCATCACAAAACAACCGATTTAATTCCAAAACGCATCGTGTCGTATTTGCTGGTTGTGTTGTTCATGTTGATCTGCTTGGGGATGCTTAATTTGGGCTCGATTAAGTCTCCTCAGTGGGAGTCTCAAATCGGCCGTGAAGGCGTGAGTTCCTTAGCGATTCATGGACGTGGAAGTTTGGCCAGTTGGTTCTCTTCATTTCTTTTAATCATGACCGGTTTGGCGAGTCTTCAAATTTACGCGCTCCGGCAGCATCGCTGTGATGATTATCGCGGAACCTATCGGCTTTGGATCTGGATTGCAGCCTTGATGGTTGTTGCGAGTGTCAACTGTGTCGTTAATCTGGGTGGTTTGTTAACGCAATTGTTTGAGTCTCTGACAAGTTCTTCGTTGACTCAGCGTCCTTGGTTGTTGATCACGATTAAGGTCTCAGCATTGACGCTGTTAGTCGCAAGAGGTTTGTTCGAGGTCCGCGAGTCACGAGGATCACTGGCTTGGGTCGTGCTTGTCTGGCTAGGCTACTCCGCTGCGGCATTAATGCAGTTACCGACAATCAATGAATCGTTGACAGATCTAAACCCCGACATGATTGTTGGTAATTGCACGTTGGTTGCCACGATCGCTTTGGTGATGGCTCACCTGAACTATGCCAGATTTGTGTTTTTCCAAGCTCATGGTTTGATCAAGCCGAGAGTTAGGCGTCAACAGTTGGTTCAACCCAAGTCCGTAGCTAAGCTTAAGA
>JAQWLH010000024.1 GCA_029247405.1 Mariniblastus sp. | reverse complement strand
ACCATCCGTGCTGTGCGTGGCGGGGACACTTTGGGGACGCGACAACCAACGGCGAATATCGAGGTAAAGCGCGCGAGTAAATAGGCTTAATAAAACCCTAAACTTTTGGCCATTCGAGGTCGTTTTAACATTGGACTCTTCCATCGCAAAAACTTTCCCTCATCTTTGCCATCTGCTTGCCATTCGGAATCCGTGCACTTACCGCGATCATGCAGACGGTTATTTACCAAATCCGCAAATGCCCTCCGATCGAGCTCAACTCGCGGTTTTATAGGTTCACAAAGTTGTGGTCGAAGGGTAGGGGATCACCCTTTTGGTTATCCAAGGTGTCGTCGCCTAAACCAAAGTCAACATAGAGGAAATCTAAGTCCGTCGCTGGATCGATAGTAAATAGGTCGTCGCCGTCTGCTGTCAAAGCCGCGAATAACCTGTCCACGCCAAACGCATCGAAAGCAACAAAATCATCGGAACTACCATCCCCGCACGCCCACCTCCTTCGATGGTCTCGGTGCGCGTAGCCTAGGTAATGATGTCACTTTTTAAGCTAAGACCACCAGCAGGTTGCAAAGCTTGGGCGACGAGGAGAACGTTAGGGTTAGTTGAGGCGGTTCCGAGTCCGAACCGTTCCGTAACGAACGGCCCCGCTTTGAAAAGTTGGAATGGGCGAGGTCCTTTTGGCGGCTGACACGGGGCTCCAACGCAAGGTTACCCTCAAGTAAAAATTAAGCATTACAGCAAGCAGCAAGACAGTCGTTAATCCATTTTTCGATCTCGAAGCATGGCGTAACAAGCGTTATACATATTTTGATAAATTAAAAATGCATTATCCGCTTTTATTTTCTCGTTAATCAAATCCTGTCTGATTTCATGGTCAACCGAAAGTAATTTAACTTCTAATTCGGTTGCCTGCTGCGGTTCGATGTCGTCTTCAAGAGCTCCCATAATTTCATCTACCGCAGCATAATAAGTGTCAACTCGATCCTTTCGTTCTCTAACAAACAAGTTTTTTCCTGCTGCTAGACAACTCCACCCCAAAAGCATGACCGTAAGGATGAAACCCATTGATTCCGCATGTCTCGTCAGAAAACCCGGCTCACTGCGCCGGTAAAAAGCATCGGCGCCCTCGTGGAGTGGAAACCTAAGATTGCTGGACGAGCTTGCCTCGTCCAGTTTTGCAAAAACTGAAACTTCGTTGGTTAAATCAACTCGGCGCTCAAATAATGTTTTGGTAATGGTCTGCACAACACCGTCAGGCAGGTCATTGCGTGCAACCAGGACAGCTGAAATCCCAAGGGTTGGAATCGGAAATTCTGGAAGTCCTTGGTAGGACATCATGGGAATAGTCTGAACCGAAACGAAAGGGTAGCTCGTTTGAAATCCGTTAATAAACCTCTCCGAGGCAAGGGGGACATCCGCGTGGTCGATAGCCTTCGGAATCAAAGGGATCAGTTCAAGCTCGGGTGAGTTCAGCAGGTCCTCCATGAATTGACCTGGGATACCGGTCAGGAAAAAGCCTGCTTCGATTGAACCGTTATTGAGGCATGTCGCAGCCTCAGCAAATGAAAAATTTGTCATCTCCATAGGTTGAACGGATGCGAAGTCTAGTAATGCCTCAACCACCTGTTTTGTTCCGCTTCCGTTTGCCCCCACATTAATCCTTAACCCATTCAAGTCATCCAGCGCCGCGACGTCGGCGTCACGTCTCGCGATCAGATGCAGAACTTCCGGATAAAGTCCTGCTAGGCTCCTCGCATTTTCACCACCGACCGAGTCATTTTGGACAAGGCCAAGGTCGGTGGTTCTGGAGTCGATGCGCTCAAGATTCTGATTGCTGCCGTCGCTGCTTTGAACGACGATGTCGATGTCCGGATGAAACTCCTCCACAACGCTTTCGACTGCAAGAGCCAGTTGGTTATACAAGCCGCTTTCAGAACCAGACGAAAAAACCAATTCGTGTTTGGTAGGGGAGAAAAGATACCACGCGAAAAGACCTGCGAAAGCTATCACCGCAATGAACAAGCCGCCCAAAAAAAATCGCAACTTGGACTTCCGATCATTAACGTTTGAAGTATCGCCAGGTGATTTTTTAAGGTCCATTTTGGTTGACAATGCTAAAAAATTTACACAACGCTAATTCAAGCTCCCCTAACCGCTAACAAACATGGTAGGGGCATACGTGTTCGCCAAATTTCAGACTCTATTTTTGAGATTGAATTATTTTAGCTTTCAAACTTCACAACAGTAGAGGAGGGTGAATGAAAGTTTGCATTGGGAATCGATGAAATATAAACCTTGAAACCATCCGGTTTTTAGATTTCTTGAAGGACTGAAGCTTAGCCAGAGGTTCCGCCCCACGAACCGCAGCATTTAAAAAGCGAGCTCAAATCGAGAGTATCGTTTCGGCAAACCCTCGTTTCCTAATTCGCAGGGTAAGAAAAGGAGTCCATCTTAGAATTGACAGCTTAGTTGACCTTCTTTCGTCTTGCGTAGGATCATTCTGTTGACTGCAGCCAGTGCCTTTTAACTGTTATCTTGGTCCAATAGTCACCTCCCAGTGCTCACCTACATAATGCAAAGCTGCAATGCCAGCAAGGATGGCCGAAACTAACAATGCAAAAACCAAAGCAAGTTGAGACTTTGGCTCGCAGGCTCTGGTTTCGGGAAACCCGTTTAATGCGTTTTTTTATTCATGTTTTTTGAAACCGATTCAAGAATGGTTTTTCAATATTTTTTGTCGCGCCCACTCTGCAATAAGAGGCTGAAATAAGAATCAGATTTAGAACAACTAAAGCGTATAGGTTTTGCGACTGCACAATAGACGCTAGGACCACAACTTCATAAACCAATTGAGCGCTTTCTTCAAATCAAAAATGTTACCTGAGTCGAAATTTGCAGCCGCCAATGATAAAAAAAGTAAAACAAATAATATAAAAGAAACCCAAAAGAAAATCTTCTTTTCCCTTCTCTTTACAAACCGTTCCTTTACCTCCCTTATCTCCGCAACTTTTTCTTCGGTAGATGTATCCGTATACCCTCGCTTCTCAATCTCTGCCAAATAAGCGGATGACTTTTTCAAAACTTGATTCAATACTTTCAGTGGCTTATCTTTTGGTCCCACCGTCTCAGCAGCACGCATCGATGCGTTCACCTGTTCCTGATACGTAAGTAAATATTGGCACTCTTGAAGAAGATCGGTTGACTCCCGTGTCATGTGATTTTTGGGGACGCCTAGCAAACCCGTCACAGCCGACTTAAATTGCGCACGGTGTCGAAAAAAGCTCACCTTCTCCACGGTACCGGACAAAGAATTCTTGAGACGTTTATTCCGTTCGGTTAACTGGGTTTTAAGATTTAGCATATCCTGGGAATTGGGATTTAGCTCCAAACAATCCATGACCATAGGCAGCAAATCAATCAGCTCCTCTTTTTTCACGCGCTCTCGAATTGCTCCCCGTAATATGTTAACCCTCTCCTTTTTTCTACTTGCTGCTTCAAGCAAAAGCTTCAGGTCATCTGTCAAGAATGAATGCTGAATTTTACTGATTTCAATCACACACGCGCTATATTTAAATTCGTCGTAAAATGTCTGCGCTTGGCTTGCCGAAACTTCAAAAACGCCCTTCAAAGACAAAGCCTCTTTGTGATATTCCTGCATATCTAGCGGCAAAGGACTGATGCTTAGATATTCTTCCGCTGCTACTAACACATCTGCAAATCGTTCTTCAGCTGCAGAACGCTCCACCACATTTCGCAGTTCGCCCACACGACCTTTGAGTTTCTCAGCTTCTTTCCGCAACGCAGTAATCGTGTTGTCAATTAAGCGATCTTCGATATTCTCCAAAAAACGTAGGCAAGCATCATATTGTTGATTTTCGAAAGCCTGCTTTGCATCACCGAAATGCTGTGCTTTTTTTTCGAGTAATTCAGTTTCTCTTGCAGTCAAATCCTCGAAAAGATCATGTATGTCTTTAGCATTCCGATCAGTTTTTAAATACTCCTCTACAAAGGGGATTGCGTTGTAAGGCTCGCCATCTGCGATCAGCGTGTTTATTTTTTCTCGCAATCCAACCAATCTCGCTTCGAATCCCTCAGCTTCTTTCCGCAACGCAATAATCGTGTTGTCAATTAAGCGATCTTCGATATTCTCCAAAAAACGTAGGCAAGCATCATATTGTTGATTTTCGAAAGCCTGTTTTGCGTCACCGAAATGCTGTGCTTTTTTTTCTAGTAATACGGTTTCCTTTGCAGTCAAATCCTCGAAAAGATCATGCATGTTTTTAGCGTTCCGATCAGTTTTCAAAAACTCCTCTACAAAGGGGATTGCGTTATAAGGCTCGCCAACTGCGATCAATGTGTTTATTTTTTCTTGCAATTCATCCAATCTCGCTTCGAATCTCTCTGCCTCTGAAAATAATTCTCTAACTTCATCGTTCACTAAAGAAGGATCGATTCGATTCAATGCTTGAATACATTTGTTATAGTTTTGGTTTGCCAAACATAGCGTTGCCTCGTCCAACGCCTCCTGTTTTATCGTTTTTAGTTTTTGCAATCTTACTTCAAGACTTTTCCGCAGCTTCTTTAAATCTTCGCGTGGTGGTTGCATCTTTTGAAGCTCAAGTACCTTACCCAGCAACCCATCAAATAATTGGTCTGCAACAGACCTTTTAATCTCTTCATTAAGCTGTTTAGCTTGTAAAAATCTCTCGCGAATTGTCGTTTGCAAATCGACAACAGTTCCTTTCTCTTCTGGTATTCTCATTTTCCTTAAAGGCATCGGGATTCGAACAAGAGATCGGAGCGCGGAGTCATAATCAAACACTTGGTAGTGTTGACGTGCCTCATGCATTGCTTGCCCCGCATCCTTTAACGCGATTGATTTTCGGCTTTCAATTTGCGTCAAAAAACCACGAGCCCAAAATTTATATTCGGAAAGGCGAAGATCTGTTTCTCTATTTAACTTTTCAGCAGTTTTTTTAGCATCGTCAAAGTTATTTTTCTTTAATTGATTAATTGCCGCTTGCTTTATAGATTTTGCACCATTTTGAAGTTCAATAACTAACTCCACTTGGATGGCACCACAGGTATCGCATACCTGCTCTCCCATTGGCATTTGCACCGAGCAGGATAAGCAATTCACCTCTAACGATTTCCCACAGTCTGGATGCCTGCAGAACCTCCTATCACGAGGATTGACTTTACCACAATGCGGGCAGTCACCCTCTAGTAGCGTTTTCAAAAACGTGCCACAGTTTAAATTTTTGCAGTATCTTCGCTCTGCTGAGTTTTCGTTTCCACAGTTTGGACAACGTAATATTTCACCGCTCTCTTGTGCCCATCCCGGGTCGTTACTAGCTATTAAAGCGTGCTTTAGTTCTCCTGCGGTTTGAAATCGATTCTTCTTTTCTTCTTCAAATCCTTTCTTAAAGACAGATTTCAATGAATCGGGTACATCGTCAAGTGATATCACCTTGGGAGTTTTACCCGTCACCATCTGGTAAAGCGTTGCCGTTAGACTCCACAAATCGCTTCGCTCATCGACGAGTGCAATATCCTGTTTTTGCTCGGGCGGCATATAATCCAATGTTCCAAGTATGGTTCCCTGAATGGTCATACTTGAATCGTGTTGGGAGATGGTTGCCAAATCAAAATCATTTAACTTCGGATGACCATCCTCACAAATCAATATATTCGCAGGTTTGATATCTCTATGAATTACTCCCGCTGCGTGCGATTTTGATAATCCATCGCATATTTGACACGCGATGTTAATAGCGTCAGCTACGGGAATCTTACCCAACTCGCAACGTTCCAAAAGACTCGCGCCCTTCATGTATTCCATAATCATGAACGGACCGTCGCTCGCCATACCAAAATCGTAAACGCGCACGATGTTGGGGTGACTCAAATTTGCAAGACTTTTCGCGCCATTGAAAAACCGCTTGAACGCCTGTTCGCTTTTTGCAGACCTGGTAATTATTCGCTTGATCGCAACCTTCCGCTCCAGACGAGTGTCATAGGCCAACATTACTTGGCCCATACCTCCCTTACCTAACGCACCTTCGATCTTGTACCGATCCTCGAGTTCCTCAATCCTCATGCCGAATTCGCCGGGGTCCTTTTGGTTAGAATCCCCACTTCCACCGTCCATTGTGTTCAAATCCCCAAGACTTTGGCCGACTTCCGGGTTGGATTCCACGAATGTTTGATCATCACTCAAACTATACGTGTCGTCGTCTGACTGAACTTCTTTTTCGATTTCCGCCTTCGCTTCAGAGGGAGATTTTTCAAAGGGCGAGTTCATAATTCACAGGCTTCGTTTTTAACAACGGTTTTCGAGGCAATTTTTGAGCAAATGCCTACATTACCAATGCGTTTACCGTCACTGTGTCGTCTCATTGTTTTTCAATAAAACTAAAAAAACGAGCCTTTTTTCGATATCGAGGTCCTAAAACGGCCTTACCTAATTGCGATAATGACGTTGGATCGATTTATGATTTCGCGAAATGTGGAAATAGCCCACCACCTGCGACGCTTTGATCCAAAGTAAAAATTGCGGCGTATATCCCTGGTCAATGAAGTCCCAGCATTGGGCCACTAACCGGAAAAAGAACTGTTGTCGCGTTCGGTCCCGACAATAGACTTCGAATAGGAATCACCGATAGATGCTCAGAAGCACTGCTTGAACCGTTTCACCTTGAATGCGACCCCGTCTATCTCAATGTCCATATCGGGTTCCAATGGCACAAAGACAGGGCGATCGTAGAATTGATCATTTAATCGGATCGTTGAAGATGGTGCGGTTTGGATCCAAAACGCGCGGCCTACGTAAAAAATACGATTGCCTGAATTACGTAATCGCTCGCCAAGATTGATAGCGCAGTCACTCTCACCCAGCTCGGCTTCCCGATACACCGCCACATATTCTTCTTGGTCAACGCAGTTGTGTCGGGAAAGTCGCACAGCGTCAATTTGATTACTGGCGGCAATTTGCCATAGCTTGCTGGGACGTTCACCCATGATCTCAAAGCAGACCTCGTCCCATTCCAAGACTTCATCGGCATGGCCTGAATCATCAAAGGCACTAAAAATTTGCAAATCCATCGAAAATGGAGAACCGCCCATCAGTGAGGGTGCGAGGTCTACTTGTTGGGAAAACCCTGACGAGGTTTTGTCAATCGAAAACTCTTCGTTGACGGGTTCATAATTGATTTCGATCCCTTTACTGGATTTATCTTTGACGATCAGGGCCTCATCGACACACTCAAAAACAAAATGAGTCCTTGATAAATTTCGCGTTAGTTTATCGTTTTCCTCATTACGCGGAAGGAATCTCAAAACCACGTCGTTTTCCCTGCTGCGGCCAAAGTTCAGCCTTTTTTTAGCCAGCAAATGGATCTGTTTCCCGGAGGGTCCCTCCAGCGTAATGGCTTCCGCACGAAAGATTCTGTCTGTGGGTAAAACCTCAGGCAGTCGGTGTTCCAGAGCATGGTCAATTTTTAATTGATATTCAAAGGTAGTTTTAGGCTTGGCTTCGGCACTCCCTTCCGCCGTTGTGGATTCATCGCCCATCGACTGCAGGTTGATAATGCCTTGGTCTCCGCCTTTCAAGACGACCTTGCTGAAAGAGGCGAGGTTATGTCCCTGTAGGTTGACGACCGATTGTCCGTCCCCATCAATTTCCAGCACCCGTTCTCTAACGTCCGCATTGGACTGAATATTCAAACGAATCTCGGTTTCATAAATTCTGGGGCGACCGTGGGTGGCACGTCGAAATCGCACCTTGACGCGAATCAGATATTGGCCCGGTAAACAGTCCATATCATCGCTGGTAAGCCGGAAGGGGGCGTGTAGCGACCAAAGCCCAGCTTCCTGCTTCCGTGGTCGCAACGAAGGTGCCTGGGGGTCGTGATCGAGTTCGCAATCAATGGCAATATGAATTTTGGGATCGGACCAACTCGGTTCACAAACTAAATTAATTTCAGGACGAGCCTGGAATCCAATTTTGGGTAATTCCCCCCAATCGACATAAAGGTGCGGCGAAATTTCCTCCGCCCGGGGTGGTTGCAACTCTAGCCTAAGGCGTTCCAGCACGCCTGAGGTGACGTCATCAGTGATCCCGGCGACCGCCGCAATCGCACGAACACGCGATTCAACATCGGTAAATGTTTCTTCGGGCGCAATTTGAGATTGCACCAAGTTGTAAAGAACGTCCGAAGGACTTTGCTGGACCATTAATCACTGACGCCTTTAAGGCTACGTTCCAATAAAAGGAAGAAGATCTCCACAATTAGCTTTAGCATATCAGGCCGGCGGTGGACTTGGTGGTCCTGCGGCCCCACCGGAGAAATAGACGGCGAGTTCGGGCACTTGCCCCGCGGCGACCCATCCTGCCATACCGGTCTTCCAAACCATGGTTGCCGCCGTAACCTGTCCTGTTTGGATGTATTGTTGAACCTGTGGCATTTGCAATGGAGGAGATTGCTGTCCGCTAAACGATACATGCCAGACCTCAGCGGTTGGCATCGGTGGAGGCGCAACATGCGGCATGCTTGGGGGAACACTTGGGGCGGGCGTGGACGCCTGAGACAATCCACCAATCATCTGTTGAACGCTGCCTTGTTGTGCCTGCATGGCCGTTTTATAGGCCTCTGCAATAGCGTCCGCTTTGGCCCTTTCCGTTTCATTTAACTTTTCGTACATCTTTAGCCGCTCTTGATCCAAAGCCGCCGACGTACCTGCTGTGGCTTCGGTCTTTTTTAGATCCGTTAGCATCGCGGCATTTTCCCCAGCAGACGTCGCGATTAATGCTTCGGTGCTGAGATTTGCCATTGATTTAATTCGATCGATTTCGTGCTTGCTGGAATTATCCGCTTTAAGGGTTTCCATTTCCGTTTGCAGGCGTTGCTGCTGCTCGGCAAATTTTGCGTTCATCTCTTGAACGCGTTGCAATCGATCCATCTGATTGATCGATTGCTTATCTTCTACTTCAAGCTGCCATTCCTTTTCCCGTTTTTGAATTTCGAGCTTTTCCGCAGCCAGTCGGTTGTTCAGTTCGGCGTCAAGGATGGTCAGTTTCCGGGCGCGTTCGGCACGGTTGAGTTCGAGATCGGCCTCTACCCCCTCCATCTTTTCCTGGTGAACGACGTCCTCCCACGAATCTTCCCGATCTTGTTTTCGCTCCTCGCGAATTCGCTCCCAACGCGCCTTAACGCGTTCGTGTTTTTGTTGCCACCGATGCTGAGCCTCTTCTTTGTCGCGTTCTAATTCAGCGCGCCACTCATCCGCGTCACCTGATCTGGATAAGCTGGCGATCTCAATCTCCTTTCCCAGCGTGCTCATACGAACCTCATGATCGAGGTCGAGCCTTAAGCTATCCAAGTCTTGCTCTCTTTGCAGGTCAAGCGTTGCTAAGATGTGTTCCCGCAGTTTTTCACGGTCTTCTTTTCTTTCGTTGAATCCTTCGGTTAACGTGTCTACTTCTTCTTTTCTTAGTAAACGTTGTTTATCGATTCCGCTTACGGCTTTCTTAAAATCTTCAACGTTTTGCAGTTTATCGACTTTATCGCTGGTGACTGTATCGCGGAGTGCTTCCCGAATTGGAACCTTACCCTGGTATTCTTTCAGCCTTCCAGCGAGCCGGTCATTCTTAATTTTCCCGACAGCTTCCTGTAGTTGGGTCTCTCGAGATTTAATGAACAATTCACCTTTCTTTTTCTGAAACGCGACCTGGTCTTTGTTATGACACTCCAACGATTGAACATCATGAAAAAGAAGACCGTACCGCTTAAGTTTTGCATCCACCCTGGATCTGACCCCGGAAACTGCTATCCGGCTGAAATCCGATTCCATGATCTTGTCGAAACTATTTTCTCCGACAACATCCCTCATCGCCTGGTTCATCAATGGGGAAACCAAATCCTGAAATTGCGATAACGAAACAGCTTCGTTCGCCCCCATTAAATTTTCCATGAATGGTAAAACATCGTTCACCTGAACGGTAAATCGCCAAGCGCCGTTGATGGACACACCCTCCAGGCAGGGCAAGTTCTCGAATGTGTTCTCGAATGGCACATCTTCCGAACGCGTTAAAAAGACCGTCGTCTGTTTATTTCGCCATAAATCCAAACGCTGAAAAAAAGACTCCAACGTGTACTCACCTGGCGGCACATCGCCGATAACGATGCCCTCATCAATTACCAGTGCCCGTGTCCCCGGTTCTATTACTAACTTACGGCCTTTGGGTAGTATTTTCGCAAACAGACCATTCAAATCTGGGACGATGATCCTTGTCGCAAAATCAGCTTTTCCGACAGACCAACGATTGCTTTTGAGGGAAGGTGACATCTCAGAAATTTGCCTTCGAATAGGAGGGGAAAGTGTTCGGCAGTTTGACGAGTTCAGCACCCGTCGATTTATCAATTTAACCTAATGCTTCTACCACGGAAAGCGAAGAAAACTTGACGTACGAAGAGTGCCCTGCGTTTTGGGGGAAGCTTTTATTGCCAAGTGCGTTTCATTAACCGTCTGAATAATTATTATTGCGATTTTTATAATTTCTTGAGACGAAACTACTTCCACGCACGCATCTACATAGTGCGTCTATGTCAACAGATTTCATGTTTGTTTTGCTCTCCCAGCGAATGGTTCAAAGTGAACGAAACCTGCTCCCCAAGTCCAACGTAGCAGGGTTTTACGCAGAGGGAGATGGATTCAAGGTCTACTGAGATCAATTACGACTCAGGTACCCGATAAAAACACAAAAAAGCCTACAGTTAGGTGAAAAATTAACGGGAATCGACTTGGTTTCTTAGCTGCGTGATAAGGGATGGAAAAAAGTAAATTTCGTTCCATAAAAAATTCTGCAAGTAAGCATTACTCCCACCCTATAAAGTTATGAAAAAAGCCGAGAACCTCTCCAAGCCTGCTCAGAATCCACCTGCCGACGAATTCGACACGCGAGGCTTGGGTGACCAAAACACTTTTGACGACAGTTTAAAACCAAAGGATCGTGGGCCGCAAAGCCTTGGCGATGAAGCGACTTACGCTGGGGACGTCGGTGGAGACTCGAACAGCCTTGGCGACGAAGTGACTTTCGGCGGTGATTCAGGTTCAGACGACGGCCTATACGACGACGGGATGGAAGTCGTTGACCTGGAATCTCGTTACACCATCGAAGGCACTCTCGGCAAGGGTGGTATGGGCGAGGTCATGCTGGCCACCGACAAACGGCTCGACCGCAAAGTGGCGATCAAACGAATCCTCGGCAAGGCGGTTCGCAGTACAAAAGCGTATCAACGGTTCCTCAATGGCGCCAAAACGATTGCCGCGCTCAATCATCCTAACATCGTCCAGGTTTATGATTTTGGAAAATCCAAGGATGGCCCGTTCATGATCCTCGAATGTGTCACCGGGGGCAGCTTGCTGGACAAGTGCCAGCACGGCGTGATCCCTCTGGAAGAGGCGATCAATATTGCCTGTCAATTGTGTGACGGCATTGGCAAGGCGCATACTGGGGGCATCGTTCACCGCGATATCAAACCAGCCAACGTCCTGATGTCCGAGGATGGGGTTCCGAAGCTGAACGATTTTGACCTGGCCAAGGCCGAAACGGCCGACATGGGGATGACACAGGAGGGTGCCGTGCTGGGGACGCTCGATTTCATGCCACCCGAACAACGGCAGGATGCGTCCCTAGTCGACCAGCGGAGCGATCTGTGGAGCTTGGCGGCAACCTTGTACCAGATGGTCACTGGCAAGAGTCCCAAGATCATCAAGTTCAAGGATGTTCCCGAGTCCTTGCATGATGTACTGGGCAAGGCCTTAGAGGACGAAAAAGATGACCGTTACCAGAGTGCACGCGAGTTCCGCGATGCGCTCAGGGACAGCGTGACGACGCCGGTCCAGCCGGCGGCCGTTTCAATAGCCGAACTGGGCGCCGGCGAGTGCCCCGAATGTCATACGAAGAATGAATCCTCACGTAAATTCTGTAATGGATGTGGTTCCTCACTTCGAGTCTTGTGCATTGAATGTAACCAGGGGATCCCGGTGTGGGAAAAATTCTGCGCGGAATGTGGCGCAAATCAACCGGATTTAATTGCCTCGCGCCTGGAATCTCTAAAACAGCAACGCGATCAGGCGGAAAAACTTCGTTCGGAATACAGTTACGAGACCGCATTG
>JAQWLH010000019.1 GCA_029247405.1 Mariniblastus sp. | reverse complement strand
GATCTCGATGAAACGTAATCTTATCTGCCGGATACAAATCAAAATACTTATCTGGTGCAAGGAAGGGAACGTGAGGTTTTTGAATCCCCAACGTAATGAAAAAAGGTTGGTCACCGTAACTCTTGTCACGCAACCATTTCATGACCTGACGCACATTCTTACCATCTTTGTGTTGTTCGTCACGCAATCCACTACGCCCATGTCCTGGCGGAGTTTGGGCGTTGAGTGGAGCGATGGCAGCCTTTCGAACTTGTTTCCATTTTTTGATGTTCTTGCGATCTTCAATTGATCCAGACTGTTGCTCAAATTTTTTGCGTGCCTGAACAGCAACGGCGAGCTCGTCATTTTCAAATTTGCGATTATCATTCCAAGCAACATTGCCTGGTTCATTCTTTGAATTGTGAAAGACCTTCCCAACGCTCGCTGTCCAATAACCGTTTTGCTTAAAATACTGGGGAAGGGATACCGTGTTTGGCCGGGTCTGGCGAATATCAGAGGTATTGTCAAGAACACCAGTGGATTCGGGATAAAGCCCGTGAAGAAACGACGCCCGAGATGGCCCGCAAACCGGATACTGACAAAACGCTCGGTCAAAAGTCATCCCTGCGCGCGAAAATGCGGCAAGCGTTGGAGTTTGAACGGCGTCATAACCCGAGGTCGAAACGTGCGTATTGAGGTCATCGCAGACAATCAACAGAACGTTCGGTTTTACGCTCTGACCTGTGGCCTCAAAAGCCAAAACAAGCATCATCAATAAAGCGAGTCGATTGAATTGCATGGCTTTGTTTCTTAAAAACCCGAACGCGTGGCAAGTTTAATAGAGAATTGAGTCACCCTATGGTCGTCGACGATTCGGCTTGGGTTCCCAGTCAAACCCTTCACCCTCGATAACCAATTTTAGCTGTTTTTTCGATGTTCCAACCGGGGCAAATGTCGCCGGCGCACTGCGACGAAGTTGATTCTTGATTTCAACTTTGGAACTATCATTCGCCAGATTATACCACTCATGGGGATCTGCGCGGACATCGTAGAGTTCTTCGGTATTGTCGCTGTAATGAATGTATCGCCACTTTTGATTAATAATCGCGTACCCCCCCGGATCAAGGTAAGGCAAGAATACATTTCGATCGGTCGCTTGGCTGGGATCACGAAGCGGTGCAGCCAGCGATTTCCCCTCGAGGCCGTTGTCGGGCTGCAGACCACAGATGTCAACGAATGTTGGATACATATCTATCAAACTCACCGTCGCATCAACTTTAGCGTCTCGAGCAACACCGGGACCTGCCCAAAGAAAAGGGACATTAGAAGTTCGCTCCCACAACGTGTGCTTGCCCCAGTCACCTTTTTCACCATGGTGATAACCATGATCGCTCCAAAGAACAATCACGGTATTATCAGCATAGGGACTTTGGTCCAGCGCCTTGAGTAAGCGTCCGAGCATGGCGTCGGCATATGACACTGACGCCAAGTATCCATGAATGGCATCTTCGACAGCATCGAGTTTTTCCAGTCGGGCATGATGCAGATTCTTGCGATTCGTTTTTTGCTTACGTATTTTGGGAGGCAAGTCTTCAAGGTCGTCAGCTTTGTATTGGGGCGCCACAAGCTGATCGGGATCGTACAAATCGAAGTATTTTTTCGGAGCGTAGTTTGGGAAATGTGGAGCGTAAAGACCAACCGCAAGAAAGAAAGGCTTGTCGTGTTTCTGGCGTAAGATTTCGCAAGCCCAATTGACTCGTTTTGAATCCGCCATAGCCTCTGCTTGATCGTTGCTGACAGCACCCCATTCGAGAAACAGCCCACCTTTAATTTCTCGACCTCGGTTATAGATACTGTGAGGAAAGGGCTGAGGAATTGGCGTATCCTCACCCCAAGAATCAAGCGGCCAGCCTTCTCGTTTCTGACTTTCATTACGGACAAAAAATTCAGTCCAACCTCGGGTATCCAGATAGCCCGCCGGATGGTGAAAAAGCTTACCGGCACCATAAGTGGCGTACCCACTCTGGGAAAAATTCAATTGCAGGGGTCGATATTCTGGATGATCGTGAAAATAAACCTCGTTGGTATAGCAACCCGTTGTCGAAGCAAAACGGCCAGTAAAAATCGCGCTGCGCGAGGGCGCACAAAAAGTCCCCGGGCAATGAGCGTTCGTGAACGTTACGCCTCTTTTGGCCAAGGCATCCATCTGGGGAGTGATTGCTTGACGATATCCCAAGGGGCCGACCCAATCACAAAGATCATCGACCGCAAAAAATATCACATTGGGTTTATCAGCCGAATTAACCTCAGTCACAATTGGTCGGTCAAGGAACTCCAGTCCCGATTCGTCAGCTGTCACTAAAGCTGGGGCGGACCAAATAATCAGTCCGCACAAAAAAACAATTGCTCTACTCATTCTCAAAACCAATTCCTAACGTAGGGTGAGGTCGTCCAAGCGACTATGATTCGGCAGCCGCTGGTTATCCCCAACGTTATCACGACTGACTGCATGGCGATACAAAGGGCGTCAAGCTACTCGATATTCAAGTTCCCATTATCAAGCCGCTCGTTTTTAAATTGCTGATACGGAACCTTTCGCCACCTTCAGTGTTCATCCGATGTTGAGTCTTGGCCTTCGGATCGCTCTCGAATCTCCTGATTTTCAAGAATCAACTGCCGATCTGCAAGTGCGTCGGCTTCTTCCTGGCTGTGGGTGACATGCAGGGTGGTCACGCCCGTTTGATCTTGGACGTTTCGAAGTAATTCGTGCATTGCCAGACGTGTCGATTCATCGAGTGCGCTGAGCGGTTCGTCAAGCAGCAAAACATTTGGCTCAAACGACAAGGCGCGTCCCAAAGCGACGCGTTGAGACTCCCCACCACTGAGGCCATTAATTTTCCGAGAAAGTAAGTAGCTGATTCCCAACAGTTCCGCGAGTTCTTCAACACGTGCCTTTTGTCGTTGTCGTTTTACACGTCGTACATCGAGCGCAAACTCAAGTTGTTGCCGAACAGTCATGGTCGGGAAGAGAACCAGATCCTGCGGAACATATCCAATGGCTCGTTCTGCAGGACTTAATCCTGTCACATCTCGACCCTTCAAAATTATTTTTCCGCGGGCGAGTTGCCTCAACCCACAAATGGCTTCGAGAATAGTCGTCTTCCCCTGCCCTGTCGGCCCCATCAGAACAGCATACTCACCCGTCTCGATACGAAATGAAATTTCGTTTAATGAAAAATCACCAGCCTTTATTGTCGCAGCTTGTAGTTCGATCATCCTTCCATGCCCGATCCAAAAAGACGCAACACAACAAGAACGACGATGGCCATCGCCACCATCAGCAAGGATACAGCGACCGCACTACCCAATTCACCAATACTGAGTTCCAGAAAGACCGTTGTCGATAATACTTCGGTGCGCATTCGAGTGGCTCCCGCAAAAACCAATATCGGCCCAAACTCTCCGAGCGCTCGAGCCCAAGCGATCGTAAACGCAGTAATGATTCCTTGCCACGCTTGAGGCAAAGCAACACGAACAAACGCATCACCGCGAGAACAACCGAGTGTCCTCGCCACTTCTTCAGCACGAGGATCGATTTGATTGAAGGTGACGCGCATCGTCTTGACCGCAAACGCACAGGCCACTGCAAATTGAGCCAGAACAACCGCGGGCCAGCGAAACGTTACCGGGAAACCAACATCGTCCCTCAGCCATTGTTCCAGTTGCCAATCCCCTATTGCTACATGAAACAAAATCAGGAGACTCAACCCGACCACCAAAGGGGGAAGTACAATCGGAATGTCCACCAGCGTGTCGATAATCCAGCGACCGCGGAAACGATACCGTGAAAGCAAGTAGCCCAACGGAGTTCCTACCCAAACCGAGAGAATGGCGGCAACCGTACAAGTTTTAAGAGTTAGCCATGTTGCCGACTGTATCTCTGGTTTCTGAATGGCCGCAATAAATTCTGCAGGCGAGGTGTATGCCACATCAGCAATTAGCAGCAATGCGATCAGCAAGATGTAGCTCGCTGAGAGCCCTCCCATAATGAAATAGAAAGGCAGATCGGAAGACCGGGATTTGAACACGAGACTGAAAATAAACTTTCGATAAAACCGGGGCTAAAAGATTGACCCTCATCAAAATAACACGACTCTTACTGACTATTCCACCGGAATCCTTGATTTACAAAGCGTTCTTGCGACGCACTGGACAGGATGCGTTTTTGCAATCGCAGCATCAACTGGCGGTATTTTGTTTCTTTTCCAATCGCAAATGGCTGAGTCGCAACCGCACAGCTCAGTCCCGAAATTCTAACGGCATCGAGCTTGTCCGCCGAGCCAGCTGCATTGCTAATGTAAGCGACCGCCGCATCCAATGCACCCGCATTCATTTTGTTGACCAGCAAATCCCCCGTGGCGGCCTGAACCATGACGTTGGGCATGATTTCTGCCTGAACGCCTCCCTCAATAAAGGTTTGTTGAGTGAGCCATCCCATCGCGCATTGCTTTTCGTGGCCAATCCCAACTCGCAATTCCGGTTGGGCAAGATCGCGTAGTGAAGCAATCTGATGCGGGTTACCTTTCTGAACGAGGATTACCAATTCGTTGGCCGAAACATCAAGCGGTTCACCAAACAACTGTTGAACCTGAGTCATGAACTCGGCATCGCAAGCGAAGTAAGCATCCGGGTATTTCCCTGTCTTCATTTGCCCGACTAGAATCCCGCATCCATTGTAAATGGTGCTGATGTTTATACCTTCACGTTCTGCGAAATCCTGAATCGTTTGATCGACAGCCGGTCGCAGCATCGCACCGGCAAAGACCTCGAGTTCCGGCACGTCATCCCACGGATCGCCCTCGACGGGGCGGAAACCTGCTTCAGCGTAGTGCTTCAACCCCCGGTCAGCAGCGGACAAGTACCGTGCGAAGTGCAAGGCAGAGGACGGGTTAAGCGATGATTTCAAAACACCTACTGCACTATCCGCGCGAGCCTCGGTCAGTTCGGGGATCGGTACAAATTCCAATCCGGGGTACGTGGACAAAACGGCATCAAAAACAATCCCCACATCCGCTGCTCCCAGTTTCACATCGTTAGCCACATCGGTCACTGTCGTCCGATAAGCCATGGTTGACTCGTCTATCTGATCCCACAATCCCTGCTTCGCAAGTACCTTTTTGGTCATCTTGCCAACCGCCGCTACCTCGGGATCGGCCTGCACAAGTTTCACACCATCTCGGGTGATATCCTTCAAGGTTCGATAGCCTCCCGGGTTGCCTTTGATTACAACCAAGCCCGCCTGCATCCGAGCAAGAGGAAAAACCTCCTCGACCAACCCTTTCTCACGTCCAAGCTCCAGGTAACTCTCATCGGCCGGTAAATACAAGTCACCCGTCCCACTGACCTCGGCGGAAGACAGAAGTGACTGCGAAGGACCGTATTGGATCACGATCTCGGTTCCAATCTCGCGTTCGTAATCAACGCGGATCTTTTCTACGACCGCGCGATTGCTGGCGGCGCAAAACACCCTTAGGGAAGATTTTGTCCGATCGGTCGATGGCTCCTGCAAAAAATACAGCAAGACAATCAACAAGACGACCGATCCAAACAAGGCGATACTAACGCGATTCATTCAAGCTCACTTCCCACTCTTTGTTGGCGAATTGCCCGGTGCGATCGGCACAAGTTCGGGCCGTTGTCCACGTCTTTCTCCCACCCCATTTTCTGGCGGGAGGTCTTCGATATCTTCACCAAAGATCTCTTCGTTCCAATTCAACGTCAGTGGAAGATCGAACCCCGGATTAAGATCTTTGACTTGGCATGAACAGGCACCAGATAGAAATATGGTCAGGTCTTCAATCAAATTAGCATCCAAACGATCACCCGGAATGACCTCCAGGGCCCGAGCTTTTCCAAACACAGGCACCACCAAGGGTACATCCTCCGCAAACGCGTCGGGCTGAAATTGTTGAATAAAATTGACGAGTACTTTCTCTTGAGGATCATCCCGCTTGATCGTAACCACTGAAAACTTCATTGAAAGTGGAATCGTCGAATAAAGCTCTGAACCAGGTAAACCCACCCCTTCGGGCAAGGGGATTTTATCTTGAAGCATTCCCAAGGACTCTGAAAGCTGTCGGGTCAGTTTCGAAGTCGTTTGATCATTAGAAGAGGCGACGACGAGCCAGACCACTGAATGACCTTTAATTAAACGATTTGCCAAATCCGTGCGGACCGGAGACTTAAAAAATTCATCCATGGCAAAATCAGACGCGCATCCCTGCCAGGACGTCGCTATCCGCCCTCTCCCCATTTTGTTGCGAACCAGCAAATAAGGAAATTGAGCCTCTGAACTAATGTCATTTGCCAGTTTGGCGATTTTACTGTTTTTGATTTTCGAATCCATCGCATACGCAGATACACGACACTGCTTGGAATGCTGTTTGGCAAATTCCGAGAGTGCCGCGATAAATTTTCGATCGGCTTGGGTTGGCGAACTCTTCGTCAAACAGATCAACTCATACGGATCTGGTTGCCAGCGTTCCAAGGCAAATCGAAAAACGGGGATATTACAGGGAAGGGCAACATTGTCATTTGCATGCGTCCCTGAACAACTCATCAATCCGAAAGCCAACGCCATTCCCGCAAGAATCCGCTGATTTTTCTTTATTGGTTGGGTGCGATGCACAATACCTCTCCCTTGAGCGTCGTGAGGTAAAGTCTCCCCTGAGCCCCCGCCAAGCCATCCCATACAGGTAACGACTCTAGTTCAAGTTGTTGTTCGATTTGACCGCTATCAGCATTGACTCTCAACAACATGGCTCCCTGGCTTCCCTCCAAAATTTGATCCTGTATCTCCAGAATTTTTTCCACATCTGGGTCGCGCTGCGTCAATTTTTCAAATGTTTTTTCTTCATCGATGATGTCGGGTGGCCCGACCATGAACAAAGTTCGGTCAGCCAACACCATACTACGCACATAAAGTGGGACATCGACCGCCCATTTAGGTTTTACGTGGGAATCCACCTGCTGCTGTTTGCCTTTTCGTTTTTTTCCAACCGCCTTTTTTCCAGGCGTAAATTGCATTGCTTTGCCGAATTTCCCTTCCGTCGGGCGGGCGTTGACAATCCGGCCATTATTGCGAAGCAGCGACATATCGCGGGCGCTTTCATCATCAAAAGGGATCACGAGCACCGGTTTGGCAGGCAGGTCATCGTTATTCTCAAATCGCGCTAACACATCTTTGTCCGCGACTTCATCGTAGTGAAGCCGCACTTCGTCGATAGCTCCGCTAAACCCCGAACTGGGAGGATACTCTCCAACGCTGCTGGCTTGATCCGAACCGATTTCCATTTTTTGCAATGGATTAGTAGCTAAAAACCCCGGGGCAATCCCTTTGGCAATACGTTGACCGTCTACGTAAAGCCGCATCTCTTTCTCTGCTGACAGGACACCAACAACATGGTGCCAGCCGCCGACAATTCTTTTTTTGCCCGAGATAGTTTTTAACCGGTCCTTGGATCGAATATGAAATTGAGGCGTGCCATTGGAAAGCGTTAGTGCAAATCCTTCCTTCGGACCACCGCGGGCCACGATGACACCATTTGGCTTTGTCGTGTTGACCCAAGCTTCGACGGTGATCGGTTTAAGGCTTGGATCCAAACTAGCCGAATTGGCGAACTGAACAAACGACCCGACTGATCCTCCACCACCGCCCGCTACTTTACCGACGCCTTTTTTGCCCGTGGTGACTTTGGGCGGCGTTTGATCGGCAGCGAAAAGCTGGTGCTCCATCGTCGTTGTCCAACGCAGGTATTCGGGTTTTCGTCCGTACCCGAATACATAGCCGGCCCCTTTAACAAGCAATCGGCCAGAGGGAGCGAACTTGCCCGCCTGATGATATCCACCATGTCCGCCAGCAAAACTTCGACCATGCACCCAATAGGCGCGATGAAACCAACTGTCATCCAGAAAGCCCATCGGTGCAAACAGGTGAGTCCCTTCACCACTCTGGACAGACGCTTGTTCGGCAAAGTCACCCGAATTGGGCCCAATCTCCAATCGCTTTCCCTCGAGGTCAAACTTTTGCGATCTCATATAAACAAACTTGCCATCGGTCGACAGAATATCTGGCAAGCCAACTGGCATCTGCAGAATTTTGACCTGATTCTGAAGGTCATCTCCCGAATCCGGATGGCGATCGGTCATTAGTGTTTCCGAAAGTTTCTCGCCAGTTTTTCGGTTGAGACGAATCAGCCGAAGTCCTCCATCGAGAAACATCGAACGGCCGGCGACGGTGTAAAGTACATCACCGATCACCAACACGCTGCCATGCACAGGCCAGAGCGACTCTAATTGTTCGTAGGCCATCGTGCGACGATCTAGAGGAGCCGCGCGGTACCGCCAAGCAAGGGCACCATCGGAGGCGCGTAAACAATAAACGTAGCCGTCGGCACCGCCAAACAGCACCTGTTCTCCCAAGATGGTGGGCGGAGAATCAATTCGGGCACCAATCGTGTAACTCCATTCTGGCTTGCCCGATTGTGAATTGAGAGCATGCAATGTGTGCTGGTCAATTTGAGCGACATAAACACGTCCGTCAGCAATGACCGGTGGTGTAAGTCGTCCACCCAGTTCGGTGTTCCAAGCAGTACTTACAAACCCGTCGATCGGTTGAGGCATCGCTCCGCTTCGCTCGCGATCATGACGATAGGTTGGCCAATCCTCATTCGTTGAACCGAGATTAGCCCGGTTGAGGTTGACTGACAAATCAGCGTAGGCAATTCCTTTTTCTAATCGCCCCGCTTCGCTGATTTCCGCGGGCAACGGACGTGTGGGAGCGCGAGGAGCCAATGCGTTAAATCCATATAACTTGGCTTCCGGATAACAAGCACAATTGTGGGGTGGCGCGTACGTCAAACCGTTACAGGGCATGACGCCGTACAGGCATCCACCCCGCACCCAATGGTGGATATCCCAATCTTTTTTCTTGAAGTCGACAAACTCAATCCCGGTTCTCGACGGCATGATGAAGTTGTCGGTGGCTTTGGCGATATAACAGCGGTGGTGGAACCAATAGGTGTCGACATTCGGCGGAAACTCGACTTTTACTTCGCCCGTTTTTGGATCACGACCGGTATAGACTCCGCTGTCTTTCCCCGAAGTCGTCGGAGCACACCAGACGAGGCCATTGACGACCATCAAATCTTGAGGCGATTGATAGCCCGACCTCGGGTGTTCGGCAGACCAAAGCTTTTTCCCATTGGTTGCATTAAAGCCAAACATTTTCCCGTCGCCACCCGCGTAGAGGACAACGTCTTCGTGAATCACAACCCGCGGACCAAAATTAAAGGTGACTTGTCGCCGGCGTCCGACAGGATCAGTTTGCCAGGCAAGATCGCCAGTTTTGTGGTCGAGCGCCAACAAAGTTTCGCCATCATGAAAATAGATATTTTTTTGGTCAGCACTCATCGTCAACGGAGTGACTTTTGAGCTCTTGGCCCAAAGCTTCTTTCCCGTTTTCGCCTCGTAGGCCATGAGCACGCGAGGTTCTTCGTCCCAGAATACTTTGCGAACCATCGCCTGATCACCCACGCGACCATTAACCGGTGTATAAGCATCGAGTTCCGACGGCCCTTTGTTGGCGACGATCAACAACACGCCATTCACATGGATTACTTCTTCCACTCCATCACTGCCGATATACGTTCGCAATGTTTCTCCCGTCACGGCATCGACGGCCGTCAAGGGAGCCTTGAATCCAAAGGGAAAATAGACTTCATCATCGGTCGAGACGAGCCGCCGAGTCAGCGCGGTCGGTCCACTTTTAAGTGGCCACAAGTGGTTTTGCCAATCAGGGATATCCCGTTTCCAAAGAACGGTTCCGTTAAAGGCATCGCGGGCGATCAATTTCCACTTGGGTGGCATTTGAATTGAAACCCGACTACCTTCGTCCATCACGTAGAACATCCGACCGTTGGTTGAAACCAACGCGCTCATGCTCGCCATCCGATCATGGTGGCGAGACCAACGCGGCGACCCAACCCACTGAAGGTGCTTGGGTTGAGCGACAACGTCGTCGTGGGCCACCGCATTGCCCGAGGCGTCGTGCAAATAGTGCGACCACTCGTCAATATTTTCGGGGCGGGGTTTGACGGTCTTTTTCCAAGTCCCGTCTTTTTGCGCAATGTACGCCACTCCCTGGGGAACTAGCACGCGATTAATCTCTTCGACGCTGACCGCTTCGGAATCCTGAACCACCAGAAGGTTGACAAGATTGTCGACGTAGGGAAGCTGCGAACCAACCAACAGGTCGATCGAGACCGAACCATACTGGTTCGATTCAAGCACGTGTTCGCGAGCCTTTTTTACATCGCCCGAAGCTCGCGAAAGACCGTGCACATGGTAGGCGTCGGAAACCCGCAATGCACTGGTCAGTCTTCCGTCACCGCACGCCAAGTGAACGACAAATCCGCCCGCAACGCCGGTTTCTTGAAGAATAGTATTTGCCTGCTGATCAAAATCATCCGCAAAACCGCAGGGGTTTATTAAAATCAACAGACAACAAGCCAGGAGAAATCGCATAGCTGATACTCGCTCAAATTTTTTCGTGCAGGACAAACAAAAATTATGTACCAATCCTCGACACGGTGCCAGCATCGATTCCTTTTTGTCGGTTAAATTGGCCTCCATCCACGATTCGATTCAGGTCAAAGACACCCTCAACAACGCCCCTGAGCGCCAAACGTGGCCATGCCTGCTTTGTTTGCGTGCAGAATGATCATCTGGGACAATAACGGACCCTTTGAGGAGGCGTTCTAAGGACGCCTTTTGCACCTTGCTCACCTGCTGAGAATCATGAAGCCGATTACGGGAGTTACCTCAAGATGAAGAACCTCGTTTATTTTCAAATCCACGCGTTGGTTTTATTTGCATTCGTCTGGCAAACACATGCTCAAGTTCAACCATTCGATCCCGCTAAGACAAGTGAACTTCACGGTGGTCTTGTCTTGCAGCTGGGTGCCGGCGACATGGACGCACCGACTCAACTAAGCCTGACAGGCCGTTACCTGATCCACGTCCTCGACCCCAATCCTGAGACGGTTCAATCGGCGCGAGTGGGATTACGAAAAAATGGTCATTACGGAATGGCGTGGGTCGAAAAGTATGATGGTTCAGGTCGGTTGCCATACGCTGAAAACATGGCCAACCTGATCGTAGTCCGTGACTTTTCAGTTGCCGACTCGGAACTTTTTCGCGTCTTGACTCCGGGAGGCACACTGATTGTTACGCACTCGGAACGGATCAAAAACTCTCAGCTAGAGTCGAGTGGGTTTGAATTGGTCTCGAAGGCAGATTCAGTGCTGGTCGCTCGAAAGCCGTGGCCCGCCGAAATGGATACGTGGTCTCATCCGCGACACGCCTCCGACGGCAATGCGGTTTCGACGGACACATTGGTCGGCCCACCCGAACGAGTTCGCTGGATCGCCGCCGCGACTTCCGAGGTCGAAGGGATGGTTTCGGCAGGTGGCCGTAATTTTTACGGTGGAATCCTGGCGCGCGATAGCTTCAACGGATTGCGGCTTTGGCACAGTGATTTGCAAAGACCCAACACAGGCAAGCCGGAAGAATTCTTCTTGCCAAGATTGCCGCGAGATGGCGCAAGACCGGTTGCTTCGAACAGATATGTATTTGCTGTGGCAAAAGGTCGGGCGGTCGCGTTGGATTCAAAGACGGGTCAAATCGCCACTGAGTTTGGCGATATGGTGAATCCAAAATCAATGGTTCATGACGGCAGCCGCATCATCGCTTCCAACGATAATTCCGTTCGGGCATTCGACATCGAAACTGGCGAAGAAATCTGGAACGTCGCCGCAACCAACCCAAGAAAAGTCGTTTCCGACGGAAAATTTGTGGCTTTAATCAAAGGCGATCCAAGGCGAGGTGAATCGGTCGAAGCGGTCGTCCTCGATGGAAAAACAGGCGACTCGAAATGGCAACGTTCCGACTATGCCTGGCTTGAAAGCACCACCCGAATGGTACTCGCCAAAGGCCAATTAGTTTTTGAAATGTCAACGCTCAATGACCACGATGCAGGCAATGGAATTCATGTCGTTTCGGCAGAAAAAGGCGAGCATCGCTGGTCGAAAAAATTTGCACCGGGAATGAACCATCAGCGCCAAGCCCGCGCAATGTTTCTGGAGGATGATCTTTGGATCTTGCACGGCGCCAAAATCAACACATCCGATACCGAAAAAAAGAAAAAGGTGCCTGTCCAAGTCTCGGCATTGGACCCGCTGACGGGTGAAATCCGCAAGTCCTTTCCCGCAGGAATGGCCCACTGTTTCCCGCCAGTCGCCACGCCAAATTTCATGTTTGCAGGTGAGCTTGATTTAACCAATTTGAATTCCGGCGAAGTCGTCGCAAATCGAATTACCAAAGCAAATTGCTCGCGCGAAAATGGCTGGGTCCCTGCCAATGGGCTGGTTTACACTACCCCCAAACATTGCACGTGCTGGCCGATGCTCAGAGGATACGTGGCGATGGCGCCAGCAATCGCAGGAGAATCAGTGGCGAAATTGCCGTTGGAGCAGATTAGCTTTTTGCTGGAGAACGGACCCGCCAATGCGGACCTCGATGCTCCCCAACCTGCAGCCGACGACTGGCCGCTTTATCGAAACGACCAATGGAGAAGCGGAAGTTCCGGATCTTCCGGACCGAAGCTTTTAAAAAAGCAGTGGCGCGTCAAACTAAGTGAGCCTATCGATTCCAAAATCAATCTTGAAAGTGCGATTTTGCACGACTGGAAAGATAACCCCGTGGTGAAGGGGCCGTTGAGCGCGCCGACGATCGCCAATGGTTTGGTTTACGTGACGCGACCCGATGCGCACGAATTAATCGCAATGGATTCGTCGTCAGGTGAAATACGCTGGCGTTTCACTGCCAATGGTCGACTCGATACGCCACCATCCATCCATCGTGGGCTCTGCTTGTTCGGCTCGGCCGCGGGTTGGGTTTACGCGCTCCGAGCAGACACAGGCGAATTGGTATGGCGACGCCGTGCAGCGCCCACCGAGGAGCGAATTGTGGCCTATGGTCAGGTGGAATCTCCATGGCCCGTGCCCGGTGCAATCCTGGTAATGAATGATATCGCTTACTTTGCCGCTGGACGTCAACCGTTGGCCGATGGTGGGATTCTCGTATTTGCTATCGACCCGATGACGGGCAAAAAACACTGGGTACAGAAAATTGATTCCGTACCGCAAAAAGGATTTTACGAAAACTCGGGTCTTGAGTTTGACCCCTTCGATATTCTCCACGCCGAAGGAGACTCGCTCGCCATGTCGCGCTGGATCGTGTCTCTTGACGGAAAAAACGTTGACGTCGACAAGTGGAACGCGTTCGCCAAACTGAACACTGGCGACGGCGAAGTTTGGGTGCCTCGTGGTTCGTGGACCTACGGTGCCCGTCATCAAGATCGCTTTAAAGGTGAAGCGCCTCGACGACCACTTGTCGTTTTCAAGGACGACAATGTTTACAGTTCGCTTAATGGAACAACTACTCTTTTCCGTCGCGATTTTGATCTCGATCAAGGTGAACAATTCCAAAGTAAATGGATCACCGGTTGGGAAGCGTCCAAGACGGCTCGCAAAGAAGGCAAACCGTATCGGACCTATCGAATCGCAAAAGGCGCGACCTGGACTGAAGATCCATTCTCCGACCCAAACCTTGAAAAGCCAGAGACGAAGTATGGAACCCAACTTCATAACAAAATCCACGCCATGGCATTGTCGAATGATGGAAAATTATACGTCGTTCATCAAGACGGTCGGTTAAAAGTCGTCACCGCCGAGACCGGTGAAATTTTGGATGAAATGCAAGTACCGATTCCAGCTTGGGATGGATTGGCGATTGCAAACGATCGACTGTTCCTGACAACCCAAAGTGGCGAGCTATGGTGCATGGGAGATTGATCATGCTGAGTTGTAACATTCCAGCGCCTAAAATGAATGCCCGATGGACACAATTGTTTGACGGATTGCCCGGCCCAATTTCCATGCGGCGGCGAATAACGCTCGAGGAGTTTCCAAGATGATTCTTTCTAAATTTTGGATTCCCCTGATTGCTTTGGCGTTTATCGTGCCGCCACTCAATCGAGATCCGGCACCGTGCAAAATTCCGGTATTCCGGTATGCCCTCGAAAACTGGATCCCCGCTCCGTACGAGGCTGTTATCGTGCACCGAGGAACACTGTCGGAAGATGCCAAGGCATGGGTAACAAAACTTCAGGAGTCTGCCTCGAATCCGAAGAGACCTGTGAATCTTAAAGTCAAAACTATCAACGTGGCGGAAGATCCGGAATCCGAATTGCTATCGCAAGTCTTGGGAACAGGATATCAAGATTCAATTGCATCACCCGAACTCGTCCTTCTGTATCCAGCGGAGAGTCAAAGTGGACCGCTGGCATGGCGCGGACCACTCACTGCCGAGCATGTCGAAGCCCTGTTAGACTCGCCAGCAAGAGCACAAATGACGAAGTGGATTCTGGATGGCGAGTCCGTCGTCTGGGTCCTGATCGGTGGTGGTGATCCAGAAAAAGATGATGCAGCGGAGCAACTCGTTCGTGCAGAAATCGCGAAACTGGAAACAGAGCTGGTCATGCGAGACCTCGAGGTCATTCAATCAGAAAAGCAATTTGGCTCCGACACGAAAGTTGAACTGCGACTTGGCATCAAACTACTTGTGCTTGATCGCAATGAACCGCAAGAAAAGATATTTGCTGCGACTATCCTCAACAGCGAGGCAGACCTCAGTGAACTCAGTGAGCCAATCGTGATGCCAGTTTTCGGACGCGGGCGGGCCTACCTGTCTCTCGCAGGAAAGGGAATCAATCCGAAAATGCTGGAGACCACCTGTCGCTTCCTGATCGCCGATTGTTCCTGCGAAGTCAAACGATTAAACCCCGGTGTGGATCTTTTATTTTCAGTGGACTGGGACGGATCGATCATCGGGACCGTCGCAGAAGACCCACCTTCTCCGAGCCCAACCGGCAGCAGCGTTTATGTCGATATCCCACCTGGAAACGCCACTCCAGACCGACCAACTGACGGGGCTTCCGTGGAAACCCCAGAACCCAAAGTCATACCTATCTTCGGATCACGTTTAATGATTTGGATCACCGGGCTTACTTTGTTGGGAATTGCTTTAGTCTCAATTTTGACACGATTCCCGTCGCGAACTTAACTCATATTTTAAATGCTGACCAAAATCTACCAGCCCACTGTAACAGGCCACTCGATGCGTTTCATCGGTTTCATTCCAGCTATTTTACTGACGTTGGTTGTCGGCAAAACAATGGCGGATGACTGGCCAATGTACCGCAAAGATGCTGGGCGAATGGCCATCTGCCAGACCGACCTGCCGAGTGATTTGACGCTTCGCTGGACTCGTCAATTGCCCCCGCTCAAACCTGCCTTTCATAACCCACGTTTGCAGTTTGACGCAGGATATGAACCCGTATCAGCGCAAGGAATTCTTCTGATTGCATCATCGCAAACAGATTCCGTCCTCGCGTTGGATGCAATGACCGGAAACAAGATCTGGACGTTTCAAACCAATGGCCCCGTTCGTTGCGCGCCCGCAATCTGGAAAGATCGCGTATGCTTCGGCTCCGACGACGGGCACCTTTATTGCGTCGAGTTGTCGACTGGCAAGCTCTGTTGGAAACACCAAGCCGCCCCTAGCGACCGCCGATTAATGGGGAACAAGCGTTTGATTTCAGTGTGGCCCATCCGGGGCGGTCCAGTCGTTGCTGATGGACGCGTTTACTTTGCCGCTGGAGTCTGGCCATTCGAGGGGGTGTTTGTCTACGCCATGGAGATCGCAACCGGCGCCGTCGAGTGGCGAAACGACCGAATGGGGTATCTGTTCGGACGACAACCTCACAATACCGAAGCGATTGGTGGATTGGCCCCGCAAGGATACTTGTTAATCGACAAAGATGAACTCGTTGTTCCCTGCTCAACTGCCTATCCGGCACGGCTCAATCGTCACACCGGCGAATTAATTGACTTCCAATTACCGTCCCCCGGTCGGTTACCCGGCGGATGGTTTTCCCAACTCGACCCAGACACTTCGCGGGCCCTGCGACGAGGAACCCTTACATTCGATGACGTCGTGAACCGCCAAAAACACGAAGGCAAGGAACAAACCGCCCCCGGTGGTGTTTCTGGCTTGAGCCGGCAAATTCAAAGCGGCAATACAACGCGGAAGTTTGACGACGGCTTTCCCAAGGTAACAGGGAAAATCCACAGCATGATTATTTCTAATGATCAGCTTTTTGTGGTAACGCGTGAAGGAACGCTGTCCTGCTTTGCTTCCGATTCCAAAGTTGAGGTAAAACACTGGCCAACCAAGCACACCCCCATCCAGTGCGCAGATAAAGATATCGTTCGAGCCAAAGAGCTCGTAGAGATCGCTGGCAATAACCAGGGGATTGCGCTCATCCTGGGAATCGACAAGGGAGCCTTGGTCAGGGCTCTGATTCAACATTCAAACTATCAAATCATTGCTTTTGATGACGACACGACGCGAGCTACCGAACTTCGTCGAGAGCTCCAAGCGGCGGGAGTTGACTCGGCCCGAGCTGCTGTCATTTTGTGCGACCTTGCCAAGCTCGAATTACCACCCTATTTGGCGACCATCATTACGACCGAGCGTCTTGACGATATTACCCCACCACCTTTGCAGTCCCTTCGGCCTTTTGGAGGCATTGCTGCGATGGGTTCAACCACCTTGCTAGAGCAAGACAAAACCAATTTAACCACAACAGCCGTGACAGGGAATTTTAAAACAGAACTAATCCACGGCGAAGCCATCGTACGTCGGATCGGGGCGCTACCGGGGGCTACCGAATATTCTGGCAACTGGGCAGCGAGTCCAGATACGCTTGTTCGATTCCCCCTGGGGGTATTATGGTTCGACGACTCACTGGCTCATTTCAAACGTTCGCCACAACCGAGCTTCATTCAAGATGTAATGATTTCACGCCCCAAAGATTGGCAAAAACCAAGACCATCGAATAACGTCAAAATTGATTATCCACTGTTACCGGCTGTCCTTTCGGATATCTACACGGGGCGCGTGTTGGCGGATGAAGAGAAGACCGAGATAAGAAAAAAACTTCCAGAAAGTGACCCTTCTCAGCTCCAACCGAGCCAATACCGACCGCCTCATCAAACAAACCCAATGAAACCCAAACAGCCAATTGTTGGCGAGCGAACCAATCCATTAACGGGTCTGAAAGAACCACGTGTGTTCCCCAAAACTTATGGATGCGATGGGGGTGTAGATTACGGACGGCTGTACACGCTGCGAAGTGGAACACCAGCTTTTTACGACAAAACGATCGAAAGCGGCACCGTTTTTTTGAGCGGTCCGCGCAGCGGTTGTACCAATAGCATCATCCCTTCGGGGGGTGTTCTGAATGTTCCCTATTTCTTTGAGGGATGTACTTGCAGTTATCCATTACCCTCAGCTTTATCGCTGATCGCGATGCCGCAGCGATTCGAACAATGGTCGGCTTGGGGCGAGATGAAGGTCAAATCCAATTCGATCCAGCGAATCGGATTGAACTTTGGAGCCCCGGGAGATCGGATGACATCGGAAGGCACTTTGTGGCTGGATTACCCGTCAGTAGGGGGTCCCTCCCCTGCGATAAATGTGCTCTCCAATCCTGGCAACGTCAAATACCGTTACCGCCATAGTATGTGGATGAGTAAAAAAGACAATCAACCATGGGTGACTGCTTCGATGGCGGAGGGATTGGAGTCAATCATCATCAAAGACCTAAAGCCTGGAAAGTATCAGGTAAGCTTATATTTTGCCGAGCCTGATAATCTTCAACCAGGTGAACGCATTCAAAATGTTCAGTTGCAAGACAACGAGGTTCTAACAAACTTTGACATTCTCGCCGCGTCGCGCGAGGTGATGCAGGGAATTGTGTTTCAATATCACAACATCGCCATCAGCGGGATGTTCGAGTTACGGCTAACTCCCGTCAGAGGCACCACACTCATCAGCGGGATCGAACTTTGCCGTCAACCTAATTCGCCTTAACGAGGAAGCTGAACAGGGCTCCGATCAAAGAAAAGCTGTCTCGAAAAAAATCTAGCTTGTCGCGAAAGCCTTCGTTACAATCTGGCAACAATGCGACCGTTTAGTTCAGATGAAGTAGCCATCGCGTCTATTAATCAGTTCCTTTGAACGAGGATCACCACGAACCGTCACACTAAAAACGGAATCGTCGGTGGTACAACACCTGCAATTTAAAAACTCAAAAACCTTCGCGAAGGCGACTTCTTATGACGATGAAACAATGTATCGCTACTTTAATTTTTGCTGTCGTGGCGACCCTGTTCACGATTCCAGTCACGGCTCTAGCTCAACTCCCAGACCCCGACGGCAAGGCGGCCGATGTCAGCAAACCGGTACAGGTGTACATTCTGCTCGGACAGTCCAACATGTTGGGCTTTGGCAAAATTAAAGGCGAAGAAGGCTCTCTTGAATACGCGGTAAAAGAGAAGGAAATGTATCCTTATCTCGTCGACGACGCGGGGAATTGGACTGTACGAAACGACGTTCGAAATGTGCGAGTCATGGGCAGCGGTACAGGGGGCATGAGGCAATTCAACAATGAATGGATGACGATCAAAGGCAATATTGGTCCGGAGATTGGGATTGGGCACCACGTGGGAAATGTCACTGAAGCCCCCGTCATGATTCTAAAAAGTTGCATTGGTAATCGCGGATTAGGCTGGGACTTATTGCCGCCGGGCAGCGAAGGGTTTGAATTTACTGACTCCAAAGGAGTCACCTGGATGCACCCTGGCTATAAAGGAACACCGGAACGATGGAAGAAAGGTACCGAACCAAAGAAGATCAATTGGTACGCCGGGATGCAATACGATGGGGATATTGCCCGTGCAAAAAAAGTGCTTTCCGAACTGAACAAGTATTATCCTGACGCAAAAGAATACGAAGTTGCCGGCTTTTTCTGGTGGCAAGGCGATCGAGACAGTCGTAGCGACGCGCTTGCCAGCCGATACGAGAAAAATCTCGCGCATCTGATCAAACAACTGCGTAAAGAGTTCGATGCTCCCAACGCAAAATTCGTCTGTGCAACCCTCGGGCAGACCCAAAAAGGCGCTACCGACAATGGCGGAAAAATCCTCGATGCCATGTTTGCAGTCGACGGTGCTTCGGGCAAGTATCCAGAGTTCAAAGGTAACGTCGCTGCTGTTTACAGCCATCCGCTATCCAAGGGCGGAAGTTCTGGTGGTCACTACGGTAAAAACGCGGAGACCTATATGAACGTTGGCGAAGCCATGGGGCAGGCGATGGTCAAACTGTTAAACATGGACAACAACTAAAAAATGGATCGCCGCTCAGCCCAAAATGCGAATGCATCATGGGGCAAGAGTCTCACTGAAAACCTGAAGGAAGATCTGTGGCTGTGGTAATAAGAGGGTTGCAAACCATTTCAATGTTAGTTCTCGGACTGGTCGTGCTCAGCTGTTCCGAATCAGACAACGGCAAGGAGCAAGAACCACCGCCAACAAGCGTTGCAACAGCAATTTCGGACTCTGCTGATACCAAGTCCTTCGAGCAAGAATTTGAAAAGATCAAATCTCTCGAAGGAAACTGGTACCTCACCGGCGGAAACCAGCTGGGCAAAGAACTGGAACCTAACCCGGAAGTTCCTTTCCTGACCTATCACATCAGTGCTGCGGGGCATTGTGTGATCGAAAAACTCTTTGCCGGTCAAACCAAAGAAATGACCACCGTCTATTTCATCGACAAGGGCCAGCTGGCGATGCACCATTACTGCAGTTTAGGGAACCAGCCGTTCATGGTTGCGGAACCGGGAGACGGAAAAAACATCGTCTTCCGACTCTCGGGAGTGGGGAACATGTCCGACCCGAATGATCTTCATATTTCATCGCATTCTCTGGAATTCAAGGGAGCCAATTTGTTAACGGCTCATTGGGGAGCCACCCAAGAGCAATCACCTGCCAGCACTTCAGTCTTCGAAGTCGAACGTAAGTGAGTCTCGAAGCATTTTTCGTCTCTTGACGTAGTGCCCGCCACGCTACTGATACGAGAGAGTTATGTAAGTGAAATTTCGTTCCAGCAACTTTGCGCTTCTGGTGATTTCACTGTTGGCTAACCCAGCTACTGAAACACTTTTGACGCCCGCTGTTTGCAAGACATTCCCAAGATTTTTCCCAAGCAACTTGTGAATTGCCGTCACTAAAATCTTCATTCTCGTTCAGCAAGGGCCTATGAGTATCTCTGGAAGGGTTCCCGCTCCAACCAGTCATCCCATGGGATGCGCTGAAACTCCATGGGTCGGTTGACTTGACTTCCAAGAGAAAAAGCGACGGTCATCCTCAAATCTGCGACTTAAGACGCGAGATGGTTCTCTTGTTAGTGATTCAACCTGTCAGTCATCTCGAAGTTTGGAACCTGCACCCGCCATCTATGGCTTAACTTGCTCGCGCAGAACGCTAGCAAGACCCAGATAGCCGACAATCACTCGGTTTTAATTTATCCATCAGGTGAAATTGGCCGATTCCAATTAGGCAGAGTTTGTCGGTTGCATTGAATATCCGGCAATATCGATTCTTGGATTTGAATTTATTTGGACGTGTCATGTTGGCCAAGACAGTAGCGAATTTGATTTTAGGTCTGTTTTTATTGTCGACACCAGCGTTTGCCCAAGTGAACTACGGCATTTCACAGCAGGTGCAAACGGTTGCCGATGGAGGCATTGTCGTTGGCTTAGCCGACGAAAATGATGAAGTTGTAAACGGCTTGGTTCCGAGCGTTGCCACGAAAATGCTGGCGCCCGAAACATCAGATTCCGCCAAAGATGATCAGCCGGCAAAATTCTTCCTCACCTATGACAAAGGATTTGCCATCCTGCCAGAAGACAAGAAGGAATTGCCGTTTGATATTCGGGCCAACGGCTGGATTCAATTCCGGCACCATGGATTTGCCCGAGACGTCGACAGTTGGACTGACAATGCCGGGGTGACGCGGCCGGTCAACAATCGAAACAGCTTTGATATCGAACGAGCTCGATTTTCTCTCAAAGGGAGCGCGTTGGACCCCAGATTGACTTACTTTTACCAGTTTGATGGAGACACCGACGGACGACACGGTGTTGATTTCTTTGATTATTGGTGGGGCTGGAAGTTCAGCGATCGGTTTCGAATTCAGGTAGGTAAGCGTAAAGTTACCGCAAGTCGCCAATGGTTATTGGGCGCCAGACGGACTCGTTTTATTGACCGTCCAATTGCAAACGATTTTTTCCGACCCGACCGTACGATTGGTGTATTTGGAATTGGCAAATTAAGCGATTCATCACATTACGAATGGATGATCGGAAATGGCTACCGCACCGCGAACTTGCCCAACAATCTTACCGATGATCAATTCACCTTTGCGGCAAACCAATACTTTGATCCGCTGGGAGATTTTGGCGGTCAAATTGCTGATTACGACTGGAACTGTAATCCGCTTGTTCGATTCGGGCACTCGTTCGTCTATTCTCCGATTACATCGGCGGCCCTGGGTAGCCCGCTGAGCGAAACTGATTTTATCAGGTTGGCGGACGGTACACGTCTGGGACAGTCTGGAGCATTGAGCCCCGGGGTAACCGTCTCGGGAGTTAACGTGATGTTCTATGGAGTTGACTTCGCCTGGAAGGCGCGTGGCTGGAGCGTCACGTCCGAAGTCTTCTTGAGATGGCTAGACGACTTTGAGGCCAATGGCCCGTTACCCGTTGACGTGCTCATGCAGCGTGGTTTCTATGTTGAAGGGGGTCGATTTTTGATTCCCAAGAAATTGGATGTCAACTTTCGGTACTCACAAATCAGAGGCCTGTACGGAGGCGGATCCGAATATGCGGCTGGGTTCAATTGGTATCCGCTGGATACGCACAAATTAAAATTGTCATTTGACGTCACCGAACTGGACGGCAGTCCTCTCAACAACACCTCCTCTGACATCCTCGTCGGCGACGATGGCACACTATTTCGCATGCAATTCCAAGCTGAATTTTAAATCGAAATGAGTGCGGTTATTTCAATTCACTGGCCACGAGTTTCGTCCTTGGCCATTCGAGGCAAAACCTCCGGCTTGGGGTGTGGCCAAACTCGATGATTGATCAGAGGCATCGGTCCAAGCATCGGTTGATATTTGATTCAACCAGAAGCAAGTCATCGCGACCAAGGGTCTTGGCGTGCCTGCTTTTAAATTTTGCTCAGGGTGTCGTAAATTTATCTTCGCCGTCAGAGTTTTCGTTTTTGAAGAACACCATTGAGATCGTAAGAGTTCGTCGGAGCTAATGATTTGAGGCCGTGCAGATTAGAATGCCGCCAAAGTGAGGTACTTTCGATTTGTAGCGCCCTCTTGCTGGCTACCAGCCTAAAAAGTCGACATTAAATTTTTCATAAATCGGGGCTTGCATTCGCAACACCATGATATTATTCTCGGCTTGTCTCAACTGGGGAAAGCCCTCAATTAACAGAGACAACATTTAGACTACCTCTATCGCAGCAAGCCACAACGGGCTCCGGATTTCGTTCCGAACTCAAATGCCAGCCACGCAAAAGTAGTCCGCTGATCTTTATCAGCGTTTTATCGCCGTGGTTTTAAGGAGCCCAATCAATGTCGAACCAACTGTCTGTAGCTGCGCACAAATTTTCATTCTTGACTCATCTGTTGCGGAAAAATTTCCTTTTCGCTTGTGTGCTTTCAACGGGGGCACTCTCGGGGGTAACTCGCTGCGAGGCGGATGTCATTGACCAATTCGATATCGTCGCGGGAGCACCAAATGGTGAATTTGGCTGGGATGAATTTAATGGAGCCTCTTACGGCGGACCACATTCTCCGGATCAATTCACGACTGGATCGGGCAACGCGAGTATCTCGGTCACGCCAGTACCTAACCCTCCTGGAGGCGTTGTGGCTGGAAATTTATACGCCTTCACGACCGTTCCTAATTGGCAAATCAATTTGACAGGCCTGTCTAACGCTAATGGATTTACAAGCCTTGCCGTTCAGATCGCAACCACCGCAGATATTGCTGGCGAAAACCTGAGTGCTCTAAATTTCACGCTTGGCGGCAGTGCTCCAGATGAGTTTATTGACTTGGGAGTTCGCACTTCGATCCCGGGAAATGGGGGCGCGCCAACTCCTGTCAACTTTTATTGGGCGGAATGGATAGGTGAGTCTGCTGATTCCGACTACTCGATCGATGTTTCAGGAGCCGGTGAATTTCATCAAGTTCTCGCCGGCGCCAAAGCCTCATACTTCAATACGACCTCGTCTTTTAACATTTCAAGCGTTCCCGAACCGGCATCTATGACGGTGATCACAGCGATCGGGTTTATCAGCTTTTTAAGAAGACGAAGATTCGCCAGCTGAGCAGGATCTAAAGTCAACTTTTGTTTTTTAGACGCCCCCGCAGCAAGCCGAATCGACGAATGATCGTTGGTTTATGCCCGCCACGTACGGCAGTCGCCCAAGTCGATCAACTTTGTTCACTTGGTTTTACGTGGTGTCGACAAATCTGATGTCGACTTAATTGGAGAAGAATATGTCTCGGAATTGTTTCAAAGTTCGATCGGGTTTTACGCTGGTCGAATTGCTCGTTGTGATTGCCATTATTGGCATCTTAATTGGAATGCTATTACCCGCCGTGCAGATGGTTCGCGAAGCCGCTCGTCGAACAAGCTGCCTCAACAATATGCGTCAAGTCGTGCTGTCAACGCACAACTTTGAAAGTGCGCATCAGGTTTTCCCCTACGCCACGCGTGATCGTCTCGACGGGGATGAAAGCGATACATGGGCGACTGGCTATCTACAAATAATGCCGTTTGTCGAACGTGATGACATTGCGAGCAGGTGGGATCCAGCCGAGCGTCGCGATAGCGACGTTGACAGTGACGGTGATGGCTTCACCAACGCCATGCTGACACAAATGAAAGTGCCGACTTTTTTATGCCCTTCGATGAATGATCCAGCAGGCCAACTGACGGACAACCGAGCCCCTTGCAGTTATTTGTTTTCAGCCGGGACGCAGGACGTCGCCCTTCTCCATTACGCAAGGTTCTATGGAATTGCTGAACCTGGATACGACGGAGCGATTATCCCAACTCGCACCGATGCCAATGATGCTTCAAGTGCCAACTTCGATGCGGAGACTGGAATGAAAAGCATTTCCGATGGGACGTCGAATACATTCATTCTGGGTGAAACAGATTTCTCCCCACGAGGCAGGCCTTCGACCGAATACGGTGGCGTCTGGGCTTTTGGATACATCGGTTATGCATGGGGCACCACCCACCATCCCTTCAACCAACACGACAACATTTCGAGAGTCTACGGAGCATTTCGAAGTGAACACCCTGGTGGAGGGAACTTCGCCATGTGCGATGGATCGGTGAAGTTTGTGGGGGAAGCAATTGACCAAGTGCTTTACGACGGACTTGCGACCCGGGCAGGAGGCGAAGTCGTTGAACAGCCGTAAACCATTTGGCATCCACAAAAGGTGCAAATGCGTTTGCACCTTTTCTTTCACAGGAAAAGAACCCATGAAAAGCATACTCACCTTGCTATTGCCTTGCCTCTTGGTTGGTTGCGGAAATGTGACAACTGACAGCGTCAACAAGCAGGACCAACCACTAACAATTCAAGAGTGGAAACAACTTGATGTTGCTGAAAAATACGAACCAGAAACGTTTGACCGCTTGAAATTGAATGACCCAAAACTGTCCCAAGATAAACACTGGGATCAATTAATGCGTCGCGTCGTCGTGCCTGAACGTCGTAAAGATATTCCAACCCCTTACTGATTGCCGCAGTAGATAAACGGCCTGTCCCAATACCCAAACTCCACCCATCACTTTTTAGAGATCCAAAAACATGAACCCGAGAACTCGCAGCTGTCAAATATTGCTGCTTACTGCAGCCATTGTTTTTTCCATTTACTCACAAGCTGGAGCCCACTTTGTTTGGGTTTATGCGGAAAACGGAAAAGTAAAAGTCGTCTTCGGTGAAGGCCTTGAACCAGATCAAGCACAGTTCTTGACGGGCCTCAGCGAGATGAAAACTTATACGGTGCTTGATGGCCAATCTAAGCAAGTAAAACTTGAGCAGCGTACCGAGGGTGACGAGGGGTGGTTTGAAATCTCTCAAAACAAACTTGGAAGATCGGTCGAAGTTTCCTGCCCTTACGGTGTGTTCGGGCGTGGTGACAAAAAGATGTTTCTCGACTACAGCGCCAAGCATGTCATTTGCTCTGGAGCTGAAAAACACACCTCTGCCGCGCCATCAAAGAACCTTCCATTGGATCTGATCCCGCAGTTCAGGGATGGCAAACTGAACCTCACCGTGTACTTCAACGGGCAGCCGCTTAAGGGGGCAGAGGTTGAGTTGGAAGTCATTGATACCGATTCGCTCTCGGCCATCACTGGGGATTCCGGGCAAGTTTCTCTGCAACTGGCGTCGCGATACGTGATTCGTGCCAAACATACAGTCATGGATGCTGGAGAGATCGACGGCAAAGAGTTTTCTGAGCGGCGATACTATTGCACTCTGGTTCTTGATGTCTCCGGCACTTCAAACGAAAAGAAAACAGCTCCCCAAGCCTCAAAAACCAACGACGGCAGAACAGCATCGAATTGGGTGATTGAAAAAGTTGACGCCAACTACGCTGAGTTCCCACGCGGGATGACCAGTTTTGGTGCAGCAGTCGTCAATGGCTGCGTCTATGTGATCGGCGGCAAGTCTGGCAAGGCTCATTCTTACGCCAAGTCCTATCAAAACAGAAACGTCTACCGTCTGGATCTCAAAGACGGTGGCAAAAACTGGCAAGTGGTCGCCGACAATCTTGGCTTACAGGGACTCGCGATTGTCGGTCACGCGGACCGAGTTTATCGCATCGGTGGGTTGGAAGCGCGCAACCAAGAGGGCGACGACCATGACTTACATTCGGTCGATTTTGTAAAGGCGTTGGATCCTGAAAAGAGGACTTGGCTCGAACTGCCTAAACTGCCGATGGGCCGATCTTCATTTGATGCCTGTATCGTTGGAAATCACATCTATGTTATTGGTGGCTGGACGATGGCTGGCGATAAAGAAACGGTCTGGGCCACAGAGATGCTCAAACTGGACCTCAGCCAACCCGATGCTCAATGGCAAGCCATCAAAGCTCCATTCAAGACACGAGCGTTGGCTGTTAGATGTCATCAAGAAAAGTTGTTTGTCATTGGTGGTATTCAAGAAAAAGGTGGTCCGACAAACGCCGTTCATGTCTTTGATTTAAAAACCGCGAAGTGGACAACAGGGCCAGAGGTGCCGACCGAAGGACAGATCAAAGCCTTTGGGTGCTCCGCTGTTTCGCTGGGTAAGCATCTACTGGTCAGCACCTACGACGGCGGAATTTTCAAGTTGAATGCAGACGCAGCCAGCTGGGACAAAGTTCATCAACTCGATGCTGGGCGATTCTTTCATCAGATGCTTCCCGTTGGAAAATCCAAATTCGCTTTAGTCGGAGGCTCTCATATGGAGCACGGCAGTCATCGAGAAATCGAGGTCTTTGAGCTCACTGAACGCAAGTCAAACAAAAAGTCCGAACCGCAAGAAGGGACAAATTGATGTTTAAAAACAGCACGATAAACCGATGGATTGAGCGGATTAAAGAGGCCTATTTGGCAGACGATTCCGTTTTGGCAGATAGCTTGATGAAACAAGCGCTTGTTGAAACTGGGTCTGCCTCACGATTGTTGGAGATTTCAGGAATCATTGCCTATCATCAAGGCGACGTCCAAGAATCGATTCGGTTGATTGAAGCGGCAATGTTTAAGATTGGATTGTCCATTTCCGGGCAATTGACATTGGCCAATGCCTGGCTGCAAACTGGCGACTTCGATTCAACACGCACCACCGTTACGTTTCTTGTGGACATCATTGAGCGAGTGCCTTGTTCAATGTTGCCAGATCTAACGCATTTGCTTTCTGCGATCCAAGAATATGAACTTGCGATTGCTGTTTGCCGCGAAGCATATGAACGGAACCCCGACGATGACAATGCCGTTTTTGGCGCGGCTTTTTACATGGACCGGGCGGGACACCCAGTAGAGCTGGTTAAATCGATGATGCTTAAAGCCGTCGACATGAAGCCATCATCGCAGCTATATCGCGCGAACCTGGCGGTCGTCTGCAGTGCAATGGGACAGTGGGAAATCGCCTACTCGCACGCCTGTCGCCTTTCCGACGCTGCATTGAAGTCGCTTCCTTGTCGACGCATGGCCAAACAAATAGCAGAGCTATTTTCGCGTTTCCAAGACGTTGATCGACTTGAAAAAACCGTCTTTTCCGACTGACCTTCTAAAAACAAATTGAATCATGTTAGAGCAATCCACACCTTTACCACCCGCTATTTTGATGACGGGCCCTTTGACTCCGTCCGTCGTGATCGGTCCCTTGACTCGATTTTCCAATCGAGCATCAAGAAAATTATCAATTCGTAAATCCTTCTTTATCCGGGAACGAAGTGCTTGGTCGAATATGACTTTGACAATTATCAGCGGGACGTGTCGTGTTGAGATTGCCGGTCAATCCAAGCTGATTAACGCAGGTGAATTTCTTGAAATCCCGCCACACGTCGCCCATCGTTTGGTGGCGATGACTGACGTCCGAGCGATCGTAACTTTTGACGCTCTCGCTTGTACTGAAAGCGAAAAACAGAAATCCGCCCCATTCCAAATAGCGACGAAGCAATGAGTGTTCCGAAGAAGACAGCGGCTTATCCTGGTGAATCAAGTTTGCCTGATTCGTTTGCAAGTCACACCAAGATTCAAGAAAAAGCTTCGCGGAGCTCAAAACCAAACAGGCGAAAAAAAAGACTTGGCTCACGGGTAAACATGTGGATTCGCAGAATTCATTTGTTTTCAGGCTTGTTCATGCTTCCGTGGGTTTTGCTCTACGGTTTCACGGCCCTACTATTCAACCACCCCACCTACATGACGGATTCTAAAACCGAGATTGAGAACTTCTCTTTGCCGGTCAAAAACACCTCAGATCTCCCCTCGGCCAGACAGATTGCAAATCAAGCGATTGCGTCCGCGAAACTCAGCCTGCGCGACGCGGACAGTTCGCAGGTCATCGAGCGATCCAACTCGCCGAACGCCGTATTTACTCGTCAGATATCCGGCAGCGTGGAAAATGACAAGCAAAGCGTAAACGTAGTGATGGATTTAAACAGCGGCAATGGCTACTTGCGCAAGCGAACCAAAACCATGACAGAAGATCCTGACACTGCCAATAAGGACATAAAAAGTTCGCCAGAACGAGACAGCGTCAATCTTAGAGACGGTCTAAAATTGAACGTTGAGTGTGACCCGATTCAAGGATTCAAAGATGGAGTCAAAGAGTTACTGAGCCCTCACGAACTTGACTCCAAACAATTGAACTTGCGGAGAATGCCGAATATCGAATTCGATGCTTTTGTCGATGGCACGCTTGTGCGTCTTCGCTTGGCTTATGAGCAGGATCGCAATCGAAGTGGCAAAAGTGAGACTGGCGAGAAACCATCTGACAGCAATCCCCAAAAGTCAAAACCATCCTATCGAAGCAAGCTAACCATCGTTGGCCAGAACCCGCGTGAGATGAACGCGAGGAGTTTTCTTTTAAGACTTCACATGGCACACGGGTATGGCGTACAAACCAATGCTAAGTGGTTTTGGGCAATCGCTGTTGACCTAATGTTTGCGTCGATGTGTTTCTGGAGACTCTCAGGAGTCGTCATGTGGTGGCAAATTAAACGCACTCGCAAACTTGGAATCATTCTGCTTGCTGCAAGTGCTGCTGTGGCTACATGGTTGGCGGTTGGGATGCATTGGCAGCTCGCCAATGGATAAAGGTATCCCGGGCTGCAATAAAGATAGGAGCATCAATCGACGGACGTGATACATGGAGAGCGAGGCAGGTTTTTGCAAATCGGACCATCACACTGATACAGACGAAATCAATAATGCCGTCGGCAGCAAGCCACCGCGGATGTTCTTCGCAATAGACGAAAAGCATCTGCAATAGCCAGCAACCCATCGGATTGACAATCAAGTTACATCCCTATTGGAGTTTGCTATGAAGATGCTTGCTGTGCATTTACTTGTATTTTCTATCTCTATTTTACTGTCGATGACCACTTCATACGTTGTTTCAAAACTTCGCAACCATCGAGAATACCGTCGTCAAGTCTCAGCAAGAAGCCGAAGAGGGCATTTCTGGATTCTGTTTGCAGCGACTTTGGCTTCGGGGTGCGAGTACCAGCCAACGGCTCACAACAACCCACCATTGCCAATCGAGCCGATTGCTGCAGCGACTCTGAGTTTGCGGGCAACGGGCTCTGTGTGTGAGATGCCAATGACTGAAGAACCTTGTGAGTGGATTTCATTCGCCATGATCTCTGCATGCCCTATTAAAAGAGATGAACTTTTGACCGGATCACATTCAAAAACATGGCATATTGTTTTAGATGAGACATGTGATCTCCAGATGCCTTTTGACTTCATCTCAATAAATGTCGATGGAACTTGGCAAGATTCAAATGGTTTCAGCGGAATCTGGCGACAAATCAATTCAGCGGGTGAGATTGTGTTTGCAAGTAAATGCAATTCGGTGCGTTGCACAATGTGCGATAAATCCAACCATCGTTTAAGCATGCAGCTGCACGATTGGTCGCCGGGCTTAATCGTCGATTTGGTTCAGTCAAAAACAATTGACACGCGAGAACAAAACTAACTGCAACTTAAACGTTTCATCGGTTTCCCTCAAAATCTCCCCATGTTATGATTCAGGCGAGGCTCAAGCCTCACTTGGTATTTGATTGTCCATTCCACAGCAAGCCTCAAGGATCGAACTCCTTTCGATCACCGCCAGCCACGCACGGACAATCCGTCGAAAATTCGACGTTTCATATGAGTAAGTTTTATGAGCTTGCTAACTTTCTCTGGCGAGGCAATCGATGAAAACACTTTGCAAGCGAAAATCTAAAAAACAGAAGTGCAAGAAACGCAACTTCGACCGCTTTGAACTAATTGCAACGCATCAGTGCAAAACATGCGACCGTCTTGCCTGCTCAAAAAAAGCTCTCTGCAAAGCAAAAAAGGTCAACAAGGAACCCGTCTGTCATTAGTTCTGGCTAGACATTCAAAATTAAAATGGCAGCCTGATTGGTCAATAGTAAACGTGCTCCAACGGCAAACATCACGCATCGGTCAATGAAGCGAAGTACGATTGAATTTTCAACTTGGCCAAACCGGCTGCGAAATAGAAAGCGGCTCAACCGAGCGTTTCCGCACAGGAATCTTTCTTGTTTTAACGGCTCGGATTGCCACTTGCGAATCGGTCGCGCCAAGACGTTTCAATCCAAAACATTGATTCGAACTGTATACCAGTCTACATTTTCAAAAGGTTTGGTCGGCGGCATCCGAAATCTCATGCGCGTTTTCGGCGGAGAATGTACAATGAGGTTTGGAGAGATCTGAGGTCGACTTGTTTGATACACCCAAGCGGGACGTCATGAGAAAATCACAAAAAAACCAATTTGATTACCACAAGCTCGAGAATCGTCTTGTCTTGGCGGGCAACGTGCACGTGCTCGTTCACGATTCGATTCTGTTGGTTGGCGGAGACGCTCAGAATAACCAGGTTCAAATCTCGCAGAACGAAGCGGGCCATTATGTCGTTGGCGGTACCGACACAACGATCAACGGACGGACCGAATCATTGGTTATCGATGACTTTGTCAATCACGTGACGATTGCGTTAAACGACGGAGATGATCGGGCAGACATTTCAGGCGTCGCTGTTCGCAGCAACTTCAGCTTTTACGGTGGAGATGGAAACGACATCCTGACAACGACCGACTTGACGGCCTATCACCTGCACCTTGAGGGCAACTCGGGAGACGATACGTTTGCTGTTGATTTTCAAACTGACAAGTCGGCCTATCTCTACCTCGGGGATGGCAACAACGTTGTCTCGTCGACACGCATGGTTGCTGGGCGCAACCTGAAGATTTTTGGGGATAGCGGAAACGACAGTATTTTGTTGTCGGCCGAATCGTCAGTACGTCGAAAGACCCAGTTTCAAACCGGCGATGGCGACGACTTTGTGGGTATCTTGCCAAACCAAAACGGTGGCAAAGTAAATTTCCGGAGAGCTGCTACCGTTGACGTAGGCAATGGAAACAACAACATCGCTCTTGATTCTGGAGTCGACATCGGTGGGCAGCTACGAGCCAGAGGCGGAGACGGTAGCAATTCATTTCAACCCGGTGGAGCAAGTTTCGGCGGATCTGACCCAGTCGGATTCCATTCTGGACCGATCAACAATTTGAACGATCTGATTGACGAAGTCTTCATTCGTTTGCGCGATTCTGGCATCGGAGATCAAGAGCCATTCGTCCCGTTGGACGCCACCGCGGACGACACCACCCTGAACTTTCTTGAAAATTCAGACCCCGTTGCCGTGACACCGAATTTTGAGTTAACCGGTTCTGGCACTGTCACCTCTGCTGTGATTCGCGTTCAGGATTTCGCCGCTGGCCAAGAGTCCTTGTCATTTTCCGATCTTGGAAATATCTCAGGTGACTTTGACGCCTCAAGCGGAACCATGACATTGACTGGCAGTGGATCGACCGCCAGCTACCAGTCGGCAATCCGTGCCGTGCAATTCGAAAACCAAAGCGACAATCCGATCACGAGTTCTCGGACGTTCGAAATGAGTGTTACGACTAACAACGAAACCGTTTCTGTATCACGGAATTTCTTGGTGGTTGCCAGCGATGACGCACCGACCCTACTGCCAGGTACGGAAAATCAAACATTTCAATCTGATGAATTGCC
>JAQWLH010000103.1 GCA_029247405.1 Mariniblastus sp. | reverse complement strand
TCTTTTTCATCTGGTCATGGTAATGGGCGTAATTTTTTCTGATCTCTGGAATGTCTGGATGGTATTTAGCAAGCCGGACATCCTTCGGATCATGAGTTGTATTATCAACATCGCCAAACGCCTTTGACTCATGCGATTTGGTGCTGTTAATCACCATGAAAAACGGTTGTTTCTTTTTAAGAACTTCCCAGTCAACCTTGTTAGTATCCCAGGGGCTTTGATCATTGCGGCCACCGATGTTGTAATCTGTCTTTCGCGCATTACCGACAAAATAGCCAGCCTTCTTGAGAAGGTCTGGGTAATACTTAATCGTTTCGTGAGGGATTGGATATCGACTTCGCATCGGATGAGTCCCCATCGAAAGTGCGTGAACCCCCGTAATCCAAGTGCTTCGCATTGGCGCGCAAACTGGAGCATTGGCGTAACAATGCATGTACTGAAACCCTTCGCCAGCCAAGCGATCAATATTAGGCGTATCCGCATACGGATTTCCGTAGCAGCCGACCCAGTTAATGTTATTGTCTTCGCAGGTTAACCAAAGAATATTCGGTTGTTCATCTGCCAATGCTGTTCCGGCAAAAAGTATAAATAGAATCGCAAAAATATTTTTCATGTTAAATAAAAATCGCCGAAGGTTGAAATCGTGAAACATCGACACTCGATGGTTTCCATTAAATCTGATGGGTGATCTGGTTGAATTATTTCAAATTTTATCACTGCCATGTTTCAAGCAGTTTTTGAATATTATGATTTTACAACCTTACAAACGTTTGCGGAGTCCGTCGGCACACTTTTTACATCCTTCTCATCCGTTCTTCCGCCCGAGGGATAAGAGAAGCCTATTTAGGTCGTTTTTCTGGTTTTAGTTGAACATAGGCCTGCAACTGTTTGCTTAGCTCAACGACCAGGTCTTCGTGTTTTTCTTGGTCGGCGAGGTTGTTGATTTCTTCAGGATCTTTTGCGTGGTCATAAAGTTCACGACCAGCTTTTCCTTGAAGCCATTCGGTGTAACGATAACGTTCGTTACGCAAAGAGTACCCCCATGCCTTGCGGTTGTGCCAGATTTGAGTCACCGCGGGTTTTTTCCAGTTTGGATCTGTTGGATTATTGAGTAAAGGCCGGAGCGAAACACCTTCTAAATGATTAGGAGCTTTTAATCCGCATAAATCTGCAAGCGTAGGATAGAGGTCGAGCAATTCTACAGGTTTCTGCGTTGCTACATTCTTGCTCAAACCGGGGGCAGCAATAATCATCGGCATCCTCGCGGATCTTTCAAATGCTTTCTTTTTGTACCACAACCCTTTCTCTCCGAGGAAATAGCCATGATCTGACCAAAAGACGATGATTGTTTTTTCCATTAAATCAGCTTCCTCGAGCGCGTCGAGTAATCGCCCCACTTGCGCATCTACGAATGAAATGGTGGCGTAATAGGCCTGTTTACATTTGCGTGCTTCTTCAACCGTAACATCCTTAAAGTAATACGGCCAATTCCTTTGATCACGCATTACAGCCATCGGAGGCACATCCTCTAAATCCTTTTTAGCAGCCTCGAGATCTGGCATCTCGATGGATTCAAGGGGATACAGGTCGAAGTACTTTTTAGGTGCCACATAAGGGCAGTGCGGATTGAAAAATCCAGCCGCAAGGAAAAATGGTTCCCCTTTTTTTTCTTTTATTAGCTCGACTATCTTCGACGCAACCATGCCGTCGGTATGTTCTTCGTCGCGACTTTCTGGATCCCACCACGCCATGCTGATCCCGAGATTTTTGTCCTTTTCTCGTCCAGCACCGTAGCGTGTAATCTTCTCCTGTTGCGAGCGATCCATGCCAACTGGGTTGTAGCGTTGGTCCCACGTCTGAGGATCGTCGTTACCATCGGTGCCAATCATACTCGGATTGCCATAGTGATAAATCTTTCCAGCCCGCGCTGAAAAATAACCCTGGTTCCGAAACATCTGACCAAGCGTCACCACATTCGGATTCTTTTCCCTTAACTCATGCTTGAGCGTATGCATGTCAAGCGTGTCCGGACGCAAGCCGGTCATCAAACTGGCTCGACTAGGACCGCATAAGGGTTGTTGGCAATAGGCATTGTCAAATCTCACCCCCATTTCAGTCAACCGCTGCAGGTTCGGCGTCTTTACTTGCGGGTTCCCATAAATGCTAAGATCGCAGTTCATATCGTCGGCGGCAATAAAAAGCACGTTCAGTTTTTCGTTTTCATCGCCAAACGTAAGATCTCCTAAAAGGAGAAGCGCAAAACAAACTGACCAATATCGTAAAAAAATAGACTTCACAAATTCGCACCTAAAAAATTAACATCAAAGTGTTCGTCCCGGTGAAAACGCGAGCGCGTTCATTTGGGCAACGACAACCATAACTAATTGTTCAATGGCATTCAAATTTCAGGACATCGACCCCAATTCAAATTTGGGTTGTCAAGAAAGTTCTGGGGGGGCTCGGCAATGACCAATCAACCAAAACCGACACCTGTTATTATTGGTTTCTCAGAAATTCAGCCACTTGTTTAAAGAAAATACTGAGCGCCTCCTTTTTAGGCGTTTCCCATTCCTGCTCCTCCAATGACTGATTCATCAACGCGAGCCAACGATCCCGCTCTCGAACACCTATGGAAAAGGGAGCATGCCGCATTCCTAATCGGGGATGGCCCCGACGTTGAATGTATTTATCTGATCCACCGAGCCTGTATATCAAAAAATCTCTAAGACGTAACTCGGCACCCTCCCAATCGTCGTGAGGGTACATTGGGCTGAGTAGATTATCTTGCTGAACTCGGGCGTAAAAACCCGAAACAAGCAATGTAATTTCCACATCAGAAAATTCTAACTCAGCAAATGGATCATTCATTGAAATTATCGGTTCGAGGTAAACATCTTGAAATTAGGTTTTGTCATCACTACGCGGGCCACGGGGTAACTCTTAAAAAGTTTGACCGATTGACTCACTAGCTGGAAGGGAGCTTTCGTGGTTTAGAGCCTGATAGGCTGGGGATCTTACTTAACCAACTATCGTACTCATCGGTCACGGAAATCTTATTCCAGGCGTGGCACACTACACATTTGTTATGACTTTGCGCTTGCTTGTCGGTCATAAGTTTCAGCCAGCCAATTGACGTTAGACCGGTTGCCGATGATCGACATTGGACAAACCTTCCGCTTGCTCATCGCTGAGTTCACTTAAAACATCAATTGAAATACAATGGTTTGGTCATGTAAACCTTTGGCTGATATGTGGGGAGGGTGAGGCTGTCGGAGAACATATGTATTGATCTGGTTAAGCCGTCATTGTTTCGTCTTCGTCTCTCAAAGAAAAGTTCCTTTTATTTGGCGGTGTTATCAGTAAGGCCTCTCTAAAAGACGCGCGTTTGGCGGGCAACCAACTCGCCTTGATTGTTGACGATGTTAACACGACCATTGGTTTTCAACACTTAATTTAAATATAACTCTGGGCTTCCTGTTAGGAATCGCTGTCGACCAATCCGAGCAGGATCAGGGCGAGTAATTTGTCATGGTAATTTAAGTGATGACGGCCGCAAAAAGACATCGAGATGCCCTTCCATCATTGCGATCGTCTCACTACGTTGCATCAGCCTTGCTACGCTCGACGTAGGCTTTGGGGCAAGGAAACGGAATGTAGCCGAATACTAAAAACTTCTGAGATCCGTGTGTAATGGGCCAGCTCAAAAGCTTCTGTCCGAAAGCGTTTCTTCTGAGAATTCTGAGCAGATCGCCAGAGGGCCCCATTGAACGGCGAGCGATGGCCCAAGATGACGTTCAGAAATCCCCGGTCTGGAGCCAACAAATTACGCTCAGTGCAGACCAAAGGAAATGTCCTAATTTGTTGATTCGGTCCTGAATACCTTCGTCTTTTCACAACCCTCTGATAACGCGAGGCGTTGATTCAAGGCTTGGTCGTTTTACTGTCACGGTTTTTGAATTTTCTATCTCCACACACGTTTTAAGGCATGCAAAAAACATCAAATTACAGGGCATCCGTTTTTGCCGCGTGTTAAAGTTAAGGTTGTTGCTTTGGACAATTAATGTGATAGAAGTGCTGTTCAAGGGGATTTTAACAACTTTTTTCGTCAGATTTTTTCATAGCAGTAATTTGTCGTATTCTTCCAGAAAGGGCATTTTCATGAAATTCCATCTTGTTGTCATTTCGCTTGTCTTTCTTGCGGTCCCTTTGACCGCACAGGACGCTCTTCTCCCCTACGCGACAGGAACCGTCACTGAATTTCTGCAGGCTAACAAAGCCAGCGGTTTGCCTTCAATTGTGTTGTACAACTTCAATCTAGATAGCGGCTGATGAAGTATCAAAAATGCGGGAGCCGTGTTGCTTCCATCCGATGAACTCAAAGAACTTAATAAGAGGATACCCATTTGTCTTTCAGGGAAGGAACTCCCTGCCAGTTGTGACATTCGTTATGGCCAGTTCTTCTACTTTTTTACATTTAATGAAAATGGCGAGTTGACGGATGTTTGTAATTTTTCCTCTGAGCTTGCCAAACGAAAGAAAGAAGGTGCCTCTTTACCGAATGCGTTTGTTGATATGGTCGAGGAATCGTTAACGATCGAGACCTCTCTGGCATCCAGTGAGCGTGCTTACCTCGTTTCCGAGGGCTCTCAGGGAACATTCGAACAACTCAAATCCAAGCTTGCTGAATTGGAGCTAATAGGGTCCATGCGCGTCGTTCGCCTTTTGCGACAGAATGCTGACAAGATGTCCAGCCCCGCTTTGACCAGATTTCGAGCGTTATCCTTGGAAATCGACGCGGTAAGCAAACAAGTCATTAACAAGGCTGCGATAGATTCTCTTGCTTTATCAATTGAAGATTTTCTAGCCGCCCATCCGAATTATGAGGCGGCAGAGGAACTCATTGGTTCCTATCTGAAGGTTGCCTTAAAATTTACTTTTGACGTCTCGGGACGATGTCAAAAGGTTTCCGACCGGTGGCGCAAATTTGCTAAAAAAGAGGATCAGCGAGCGGCGCAGGCTCTTGCTGACAAATTGACCATCCTTTGTGAAAAACAGCTCAAGGATGTTTCCGACAGGATTGACCAACTGAAAAGCGACAAGAGCTTCGAAGCACCGCGTCTTTATGCTCAAGTGGGCAATGCGCAAAAAACACTTGAGTCCCTGGATAAGACGGCATCGTTTGGAGTTATGCGACCGATACACAAATCTTGGCGAGAGAAAGCGACAGCCAAGGTCCGGCAGTGAGACCACGTTTTCACCCGTCCTTATTGTGCGGTGGAGAAAACTACCAGATTATGAAGCTTCTGCCATTTTGCAGATTCGCGAAGCGATTAGGTGGTAATCCAGTTGGTGACGGCAGTAATCCAGATGGAGTTACTCAAATAAGGGAGACAAAATGTTTTCGGCGAAGTTTTGGTTGTAACCGTCTTCATTTTCGGCAAAGCAGTTTTTCTGTTGTGTCGGTGGATCAATTTGAGCTTGCTGAGCGAATGTTTTTCCTTCTTAATTAGAGGCTGGAATTGCCAAAAACGAATCTCCCTGCCCTGCCCTGCTCATTCCACTTTTGTGTTTTCAAATGGATCGAGTTATTTCAACACCCAAGAGTTGTCTTGATACGATTCCGTCAGTCCTTGAACTCGCTCAACGCATTCACTCTCGTCGTCCTTCTCGCAGTGATTTCCACCGTTGGAATATTGGTTGGCCCGTTGTTGCTCGCAGTTTTAGATGTTCGGGCGGCGACCCATTGTGTGCCCCCTGCTGTCGGGGAAACCATGTTAATTCAAACCGTACTTTGGTTGTCGCTTCGTTGATTAATGGCCAATTCAAATCTGTGTGATGAATGTGGCTGTTGCCCGAATGGATTGCCAAGCGAACTGATTATTGCTCAAGCCATGATTTCTGAAATTGTTCCGCTGCTGTCGGAGAATTTCGAAACGGGCACCTTCAATGCGTTTAGCAGCGTAAGGTAGAGGTTTGATAGTGGCGGGGTCTGTTTACCAAAATCGTGAACCGCCCCCTGCTTAAGACCAAGTTTTTCGCCTCCCACTAACATCAAAGGATAATCGGTATTAACGTGCGTCTGGCTGTTGCTGCTGCCATAGAGCACGATCGTGTTATCGAGCATCGTGCCGTCGGCCTCGGGAGTATCCGCCAGTTTCGTGATGAATTCGGCCAGCAGGTCTGCCTGGAACTTGTCGTACTTTCCAAGTTTCACCAAATGCTCACCTCCTTGTACTGCGTTATGGGCCAGCAAATGGTGAGTGACACCAAGACCCAAAGCGATCGGAATGTTGTCCCACTTGCTGCTGTTCATGCTCTGCAGCATATAGGTTGCATAGCGGGTGGAATCTGTCTTGAAGGCCAGATAGATGAGGTTGTACATCGTACGGATGAAAGCAGCCGGATCTTGCACAGAAGCATTCAATGCCAGCTCTTCGGTGGAAACTTTTGGCTTGTCGGTTGTCGACCAGCGTTCCATGCGCTCGATCTCTTTCTCCACATCTCGCAATGCCTGCATGTAGTGCTCCAGCCTTTGCGAATCCTCGCTTCCGAGTTTTCGTTTGAGCTCGCGGTAAGATTCCAGCACCCGATCGACACGGCGCTGATCTCGACTCAAACGTCGCCGTTGGTTTTCCTGCAACGCACGATCAGAATTAAACATTGCGTCATACAATCCTCGCAGATTATTTGTTGAAGGG
>JAQWLH010000010.1 GCA_029247405.1 Mariniblastus sp. | reverse complement strand
CCTGTTTGACTGAAGCGGCCATTCTCTATTTAGCGCGGCACCTTTCACGCCAATATCGGATGCTACTTTTCACCATCCAAGGCAACCGAGTTGTCATCTCATTTGCGTTCCAACGCGAACTTTCAAAATTTTCGAAAGTTTGAATTCTTGGGGGCAGACCTTGCCTTTCCCGCGGCAAGAGGTCCAACTCAATCGGACCCGAATCATCTTTTTCCCCACTTTTTAATAACCGATGCTGCGTCAATTCAACATTGGTTCGATTCGATCTAAAATTTAGAGGAGTCTCAACTTGGAATTTCCGAATCCCGTAAGATAAAATTTAAAGAAGAGCCATCAGGGCACGCTTTTGAATCCAAATTGTTTAAAATCAATGGCGACGTTAAACCAAGTCGTACTAAAGATGCATACTTGCGTGTGAGCTTAAACCAAATGAATGTTTCAACATTTGCCCGGGTCCTGTTTGGACTTCTTGCAGCGAGTTACCTCTTTGGGCAGCATGCTTGGGCTGAACCGGGATTCTTAAGCCCTCAAGAAGCCAAAGAAACTCAGAAAACAAGTTTCGAAAAACTCGGCGATGGCACGTTCCAGTCACTGGAAACTGCGCTCGGAGTCTGGACCACCCAGTCAGGTCAAACCGTAATTGACGACCAGCACGCAAAAACCGGCAAGCAATGCCTTCACCTTAAAGGGGGTGAGCAAAACGTAGTGGTGCTTAGTCTCGCTCCAACGGTCGACACGAGCGGAAACCTTCAATTCGCGGCCGAACGATGGACCGTACGGCGTCCGTTTAGTTTTCGAATTGAAAAACAAGTCAAAGGAAAATGGTCAGAGATCTATAACGGTGACCGCATCATTAAGGTAGGACGTCCCTTTCTCTCCAACGTTACGGTCCCGCTTAACGACCCATCCATTGAACAACTTCGATTTTCAGTTACTAGCCCAGCCAACACCGGAATTTTACTTGATGACTTTGAAATCGGACCGCCAGTTCCACAACGTGTCGTCGGCATTGAAAACATCCCCTTTGTATTGCCTGCCCTCCATGGTTCATTAGCTGCTCCACTGGTGAAAATCCGCATCGACACAGTTGGAGGCGCTGACCCTATTTTGCTTGAGGCGATGAGTATCAGTTTGAATCTATCGAAATTCAAATCAGTGCAAATGTATTACACCGGCGGCAACGGAAGTTTCTCTTCAACCCAAATGTTTGGACCGATTCAAACCGAAAACGAAAAATTAACTTTCGAAGAATGCAATCAAAAATTTGACCGAGCGGCATCAAAGTACCACCAAAAACCAATTAAATCTAAAAGCATCTCTCTTAAAGAGGAAAGTTTTTTCCTGATTGAAGGTAAGCAAAAATTACGTGAAGGAGCCAACTATTTTTGGATTACCGGACAACTCAAAGAAAGCATCAGTATCGACGAAAAGGTGCAGGCAGATTTTGACCGTGTCTTGCTTTCGCGGTCTGGGGTAAACAAAGTCCATCATTTTCCTTCTCGGCAACGGACGGGAGTCTCGGTGCGTCATGGCGGCGACGATGCCTTTCACACCTATCGAATTCCCGGCCTCGCGACAACTAATAAGGGAACGCTAATCGGAGTTTATGACGCCCGTCGAAACAATGGTGGCGACCTGCCTGGCAACATTGATGTCGGAATGTCCCGCTCAACCGATGGCGGACAGTCTTGGGAGCCCATGAAAATCATTATGGATATGGGTGCCGATCCAAAATGGAATTTTGACGGCATCGGCGATCCAACGGTTTTAGTTGATCGTAAAACAGGCACCATTTGGGTTTCGGCGACGTGGTCCCATGGAAATCGCTCTTGGGTTGGTTCGGGACAGGGCCTTCAACCAGAAGAAACCGGTCAGTGGATGTTAGTCAAAAGCGAAGATGATGGTGTTACCTGGTCCAACCCCATTAATATCACTCAACAGATCAAGAAACCAGAGTGGTGCTTTCTGCTTCAGGGGCCCGGGAAAGGAATCACGATGGCCGATGGCACTCTCGTGTTTCCTGCGCAGTATCAGGATCCCCCCAACACAAAGGATCGCAAAAAACACCGATTACCTCATTCCACGATCGTGTATAGCCGAGACCATGGGGAAACTTGGCAAACCGGTACCGGTGCCTACGACGACACAACGGAATCACAGGTTGTTGAACTCGAAGATGGCACCCTGATGTTAAATTGTCGATACAATCGAGAAAGCCGACGCGTCGTCATGATCACTGACGACTTGGGTAAAACTTGGAATGAACACGTCACCCATCGAAAATCTCTCATCGAGCCCCGTGCCTGCATGGCCAGCTTGATCAATGTGGGTCGCGAATTGAAGTTACTCAAAGGAATCGACAAGCACCAAGACCTGCTTTTGTTCTCCAACCCTAACTCCCTCAACGGCCGTAATCACATCACGATCAAAGCCTCACTCGATGGCGGATTGACGTGGCCAAAAGAAAACCAAATCCTGCTGGATGAACAGAATAGCGCGGGCTATTCGTGCATGAGCATGATCGACGAAAATACGGTCGGCATCCTCTATGAGGGCAGCCAAGCCCATCTGACATTTCAAAGAATTAAGATTGCAGAAATACTCTCGCCACCACGAGGCGACAAGAATCATAATCCGGCACTTTCATCTCTAATATTTGATGAAAGTGAACTCAACCCCAATCGTGATGGTCACCTCACGGTGGCTAGGGTTTTCGGTGACAACATGGTATTGCAAGCACAACAACCCATTCGATTTTGGGGTCGCGCAAAAAAAAACGCTGAGGTGAAAATTAATTTTGCCAACGCGAACGCAACCACCGTTGCCAACCAAAGCGGGCATTGGAAAGTTGAGTTACCTGCCATGCCCTACTTGGCCTCACCAAACGCAATCACAATTCAATCCGAATCCAATTCAGTGATCCTTAAAAATGTCCTTGTTGGAGAGGTCTGGTTGTGCGCGGGCCAATCCAATATGGAATGGCCATTGCACCAATCCGACAATGGTCAAACAGTGATTCAAAACTCTTCCAATCCACAAATGAGGTTATTGAATTTCACCGGATCGTCACGTGGAGGAAGCGGGTCTTACGGAATTCGAAATTTCAATCGGCTTACCAGCGACTTATTCGGTGACGGACAATGGCAGGTTGCCGATCCGGACAGCAGCGCCTCATTTTCGGCCGTTGGTTTTTTTTTTGCGAGGAAAATTCAATCGCGAATGAAATGTCCTGTCGGAGTCATTAATGTTTCCCTTGGCGGGACGCCGATCGAAGCATGGGTTGGAAAAAAATGGCTGGCCGCTGACTCATCACTTGCGAAAATGGTTGATGGCAATTGGCTTGAAAATGAATCACTCGACGACTGGTGCAAACAAAGGGCAAAGTCAAATTTGAAATTTGGAATTAACGGTTCCTTTCAAATGCCAAGCGACGCAAATGGCCCTAACCATTCATTTAAGCCTAGCTTTATGTTTGATGCCGCCATCCAAAAATTCGCCCCCATGTCGCTCCAAGGAGTCCTCTGGTATCAGGGCGAATCAAACGCAGACAATCGGAACCGTATTGAGCAATATTCATCTGCGTTTCCCGTTTTGGTAAGCTCGTACCGCGATGTTTTTCAGAAGTCTGATTTGCCCTTCATATTTGTACAACTACCTGGTCTTGAACGCCCCTATTGGCCCATTTTCAGGGAGCACCAACGGCGAAGTCTTGCCAAACTGAGCCATGTTGGCATGGCGATCGCAATCGACGTTGGCCATCCGACTAACGTACACCCCACGACCAAACAGCCTGTGGGGGAGCGTTTGGCAGCCTGGGCCTTATCTGAGGTTTATCAAAAGGCGCAAGTCGCCATGGGCCCGTTATTTACGCAAAAGAATATATCTCAATCTTCAACCCTTAATTTGACATTTGAACACGTCGGCGACGGCCTCAAAACAACCGACGGAACTCCACCTCGACATTTTGAAATCGCCGGATCCGATGGCGAGTTCTACCCTGCTGCGGCAACGATTTCCCGGAAGAACGAAGTTGCACTCAAATCAAAACAAGTCCTCAACCCAGTGCATGCCCGTTACGCGTGGGCCCCTTACCCACGCCCCCCCGTTAACCTGATTAATTCGGCGAAACTCCCCGCGAGTCCATTTTCCACCAAGGAGGAATTTTGATCCACTTTTTTGCCTCACAAACATTTTTGGCCGCGGTTGTCTTTCTCACGATGACCAGCTTGGCCCAAGACAGAAGCTTGGCCCACGAAACACCTAATGTGTTATTAATTATCTCGGAGGATAATGGGCCCGAGCTTGGTTGTTACGGTGACCAATATGCAAAGACGCCCAACCTTGATCGGTTGGCCAGCCAAGGAATTCGATTCAAAACGGCTTACGTCACGCAATCGGTTTGCAGTCCCTCTCGCGGCACCATTTTGACAGGTCTTTACCCACACCAAAACGGCCAAATCGGGCTGGCGACCCACCAGTTCGCCATGTTCAAGGAATGGCCAACGACCTACTCGATACTCAAACAAGCGGGCTACCGAACAGGCATGATAGGTAAACTTCATGTCAATCCTCCGGAGGCGATTGAGAAGTGGATTGATTTCCGAAAAATCAAATCATCGAACTTTTCAAAACAGAAACTTTCTGATTACATCAAACACTCCGCCGATTTTATCAACCAATCGGACAAGCCTTTTTTTCTAACGGTTAATTTTCCGGATGCACATTGGCCTGTACAGAACGTGGTCGAAGGTCGGCCAGCCAACCCACTCCATCTCGATGACGTTCGCCCCATGGATTACATGGCATTTGATAATCCACGTCTTCGCCAGCATGTTCGTGGGTTCTACAACTGCATGAGTCGCCTAGATGAGTGTGTCGGTGATCTCCTAGACGCGTTAGACGCATCGGGCAAATCAGAAAACACCCTCGTGATTTATTTGGGTGACCACGGAGCACAATTTGCCCGTGGAAAAATCTTTGTCACCGAGGGTGGCTTACGAATCCCCTTGATCATGCGTTGGCCCGGTAAAACGAAACGAGGCTATACCTCCTCGCAACTTGCATCCACAATCGACTTACTACCGACCATTGTTTCGGCCGCAGGAGCCAAAATTCCGGAGGGACTTCAAGGCTTTGATCTGGGGAGGGTTATCAACGGAAACGAAGAACCCATTCGGAATTACCTGTTTGCTGAACGGAACACCGATGCGGCCATTTTTCATTACCCACAAAGAGCAATTCGAGATACACGATACAAGCTAACGACGACAATGCTAACTGATCGCAATGATCCAGCAGTAGCGCGTTATCTCGTCAATGGAGCATCAAATTTCCGTGGTTCTCCAACCCGCGAGGAACTTAGCGGAGCGGATCAAGCGACTCAACAAATTTATCAAACGTGGTTAAAGCCACCCGAGATACAGTTATTTGACCTCGACAATGACCCCAATGAACGAGTCAATCTTGCCGACGACATTCAGTTTAAGTCTATCAAAAACCGCCTCTTAAGTCGGTTGCAGAAGTGGCAAATTGACACCGACGATAAACTTCGAAAGCCGGAGTTGTTAGCCGCACTGACGCAAGAGGTCGACCAATGCTTACAAAAAAACCAGCGTGTGCCCAAAGGTGGCTGGCAGTATTTGACGTACCTCGCTCCCGACCAATCACAACCACCTTCATCAAAAGGTAAAAAAACCGAGTTCCTCATTGATCCTGAAATTTCGGTCGAGGTCTCACGAATCTGGAACTCCAATCCACATAGCGCTTTTACAGATCTTATTCACTGGAATAAAAAGTTTTATTGTGCGTTCCGCATTGGTACGGGTCATGTCCCCGGTGAAAAGGGGGAAGACGGAAGAATTCAGATCATCAGTTCGACCAATGGAAAAACCTGGTCGAAGGTAGCAACGATCGTCGAATCCAAAATTGACCTCCGCGATCCCAAACTTTCTGTGACTCCCGATGGTCGGTTGATGCTATTGATGGGTGGCTCCAACTACGACGGCAATCAATTGATTGATCGGTCCACCAGAGTCGCGTTTATGAATCCTGCTGATCAAGAATTCACATCCATAGAAAAAATCAACTTTGACCACGCTGTTGCAAGTGACGATGATTGGCTTTGGCGGGTCACCTGGCACAAAGGGGTCGGGTACGGCGTGATTTATCAGGCCAACAAGTCTCCATGGGGATTGCACTTGGTCAGCACTCGAGATGGAATAAATTATGACTTAATTAAATCGCTTTCTCTAAAGGGAAAGCCCAATGAGTCCACGATTCGTTTCGATTCATCGGACCAGATGCACATTGTGGTACGCAATGAGGACGCGAGGAAAATGGGGCACTGGGGTCGTGGCAATCCGCCCTACGACGAACTCAACTGGAATCCGATCAAAAAACAACTCGGTGGACCAAATATCGTGCAACTCCCAGATGGCTCCTGGATTTTAGGGACGAGAGAATACGGCAATTCGTTAACCACTGTTCTGGGTCATCTTTCGACGACAGGCAAATTCAAAAAACTGCTGACACTTCCTAGCGGCGGCGACACTAGCTACCCGGGAATGGTCGTTCATCACGGCAAACTCTGGGTGAGTTACTACTCGGGTCACCAGGGGCGTACGGCAATCTACTTGGCAACCATACAACTTGATGATTTACTGAAGCAAACGAAACTAAACGTGGGTCAAAAGACTCCGACATCAAAGCCATTTGGAAAAATTGTGTTTCAACAACGCAAGATTCCGCCGGGTGTCCCTCTTAAAGGCAAGGCCAAGCTGGCCAAAGTGTATGGATATCGTATTCCTTCATTGCTGGTCTCCAAACAAGGAAGCATCCTAGCCTTTAGCGAACGTCGGCTGGGTTTACACGACCACGCGCAAAATGACATTGTCTTAAAAAGAAGCAAGGACAACGGTAAGAGCTGGTCAAATGAGGTAGTCGCGTTCGAAGACGGCATGCATTCAATTAACGACCCCCTAACCGTCCAATTAGAAAGCGGTCGAATTCTTCTGATGTTTGCCAGATTCCCATACGGTCGCCATGCTCGCGACGCAGGCTGGATTAAGATGGCAGACCCCGGATACGACTCTCCCAACGTCAATGTGTTGACTTATATCTGCCACAGTGATGACGATGGATTAACGTGGTCTGAACCCGTTGACATCAGTCGTCAAGTCAAACCTCCCGAACTAATCAATGCCAATACTCCTGGCCATATGATTCAATTGACTCGTGGTCCGCTTGCTGGCCGCGTCATCACTGGACTTTGGGGAACGGTTCCTGTGAACAAAAATGGCATCCGTACAAGAGAATGGAGAATCGTGGTGGCCTACAGTGATGACCAGGGCGTCACATGGAAACGAACTCGAATTTTGAATGACGCCAGTGGCAAGGGGTTTGCAAATGAATGCCAGATCGCGGAAGCCGCCAATGGAGATCTGATTTTAATTTGTCGCAACCAAGGCGGAGACCTGTTTCGAAAAAAGGCAATTAGCAAGGACGGTGGCGAAACGTGGTCCAACATTAAAATCGATAGGACACTTCCGTCCGTTGCTTGCATGGGCTCACTGATTGCCGGACCTATTCAGCCAAACGGGGGATGGGATCTTTTCGCTTCCTTTCCATCAAACAAAGGACGCAAGGATGGCCAAATCGCGAAATCAATTGACAATGGGCAAACGTGGAGAATCGTGAATACGATCCCCGGACCTTTTGCATATTCGGCTTTGCAGGTCTCCCCCGGTCAAAAAGAACTGCTGTTGTTATACGAAAGTGGAAATTACAAATCAGAAAGACTTTATCAGGTGCCGATAGACAATTTGAAATAATACAAACTGCTGCAGGCTTCCCGATTACGTTCCTGAGGTTTGCGAAATATCGGCAGAGTGTGTAGGTTTTTATTACTCAGGTTCTAGCGACGGACTTTTTTGGCGGCCAGGTCGCTCCGGAACCCACCAATCCCGTCTTTCGCAACTCCCAGACAAGCCTCCCAAGTTCTTTCAAAGCCCACGACTTTAGTACGATTTAAACTGTGAAAGATAGAATGAATCACGAACAATCCGTTACCTCGATGTGCGGCCCTTATTCTGCAATATTCACTCCCTTTGATGCTTCGAACGAAGTCAATTTTGATGCGCTTTCAAGAATTGCAACTTACCAACTTAATCATGGCATTCAGGGATTTTTTGCAACCGGCTCAACGGGAGAGGGACTTTTACTTTCGTACGATGAACGGCTGGCGGTCATCAAATTCCTGGTTGAAAACTTTAGTGAGCGAGCCACCATCATTGCTCACGTAGGACATCCAAGCACCGAATTCGCCACAAAATTGGCCATTGATTCCGCGGCCGTTGGAGCTGACTGGATTTCTTCGGTGACCCCAATTTACCACGGGACGAATTTCGAAGGGATGCTCCGGCATTACACGTCCATTTCCAACGCAACGGATCTCCCGTTCATGATGTATTCGCTACACGGAGTCGTCGATTCCCATCGGGACGTCGCTTTGTTTGAATTGCCGAATGTCTGTGGGTTAAAGTATACCGGTGCAAATTTCTACTCCGTGCAACAATTGGTGCGACGCGTTGACCGGCCGGTGGCTTTAATGAGCGGTTTTGATGAGCAATTCATCGCCGGGCAGAGTTTTGGATTTTCCGGCGGTATTGGATCAACATTCAACTTCGGCCCTCAATTCTATTCAGGAATTTATAACAACTACCGGCAGGGCGACATCGCTGCTGCGGCAGCTCTTCAAGCGAAAATAAATATGGTCACCGACCTAATGGTTGAATACGAGAACTGGTCGTATCGAAAAGCAATCATGCGATACCTTGGCTTCGACTGCGGACATTGCCGCGCTCCCTACGCGCCTCTCACCGAGGCAGAATACGCTGCCTTCGCCATTCGCCTCGATGCACTTGGCGTTTTGGATCGCGCTAACGAACAAGCTCAAACCCAATCCCAGGCGACTTAAACTTTGCCCGCCCGTTTGAGTTTCCCCTTCTAGGGAAGTTCGATTAAACTGGAGTTTGGGCACTTGCCGTCTGAACCAATTCTGTTAGAAGACCCTTATTCAACAACGACATCTGACGGGTCTACTGAGCACTGCCCTTGGCCCAGCGTAAGTGCTGACCTAAAGTTCGGCCCAAGCCATCTAGATTTATGATCAATACCCTTTACTTACCTGAACTTCGCGAAATGCTGGCCAACGGCAACGCGGAAGGTCTGCGCGAGTTTTGCGAAGCGATCCATCCGGCCAGAGCCGCGGAATTCATGGCCGGTTTAAAAAGCGAAGAAGCATGGGGCGTGCTGCGAACTACGGAGCTTGAACTTCGAGCTGACATCTTTTCATTCTTCGGCAAAAACAAACAGTTCGAGATTCTTGAGACAATCGACGCCAACGAAGTTGCCGAGATGGTTGCCGAGATGGCTCCGGATGATCGTGTTGACCTGTTGCAAGAACTCGATCCTGAACGACTTGACGAACTTCTCAAACTACTGCCAATCGAAGAGCGACGAGACTTTCAACGCCTAAGCCAATACCCTGAGGGAACCGCTGGTGCGGTCATGACAACTGAGGTTGCCAAACTCAGTGAACAACTCACGATTCGCGAAGCCCTCAATGAAATTGGCCGACAAAGCAACGATTACGAAACCATCTACTATTTGTACATCGTCGACTCGGAAGACCACCTTCGAGGTCTTGTTTCTGCCCGTCAGATCCTGACCGGAATGAAATCGCCGGACACGCCGTTAACCGAGATCATGGATACCGACCTAATTACGGCTGATGTGCTTGAGGATCAAGAAGACGTCGCCAAACGGGTTGCGAGAATGGACCTGCTCGCCATTCCAGTTGTCGACAACCAGCACAAAATGCTTGGCATCATTACACACGACGACGTGATTGACGTGGTCCAGGAAGAAGCAACTGAAGACGCCCACCGAATCGGTGCCGTTGATCCTCTCGATGAATCTTATCTCCGCACCGGGCTGATTACGCTCACTTGGAAGCGTGGCATCTGGCTGACCATTCTTTTCTTTTTTGCTTTACTGACTGCATTTGCGATCGACGAATACAAAGCTCAAATTGATAATTGGGGCTGGCTTGCCGTCTTCATCCCCTTGGTCATCAGTAGTGGTGGGAACTCAGGCAGTCAAAGCGCGACGTTGATCATCACCGCTCTTTCCCGTGGTCACATTACCTTGACGGACTGGATCAGGGTCGTCCTTCGTGAATTGGTCATGGGTTTATTACTCGGTGCGGGGCTGGCAATCATGGGCTATCTGGCCTCCCGCTTTTTCGTTCCCAGTGATGTTGAATGGTTCAATTTTGTGATGTTCGTCGTCCCCGTCACGCTGCTATTAGTCGTCGTTTGCGGAACCTTGACTGGTTCCATTCTGCCTCTAGTGTTTGAAAAACTCGGCTGGGACCCAGCGATGATGAGCACACCATTTGTGGCAGGTATCGTCGACATCCTTGGCATTCTGATTTATTTCAACGTCGCAAGGCTTTGCTCAAGCTGGGTTTGACAAAATCCACCAACATTCACTGACGATTTTAAGACGTTGCCTTTCGGCAACAATTCACAAATCGTCTCGGTTTGACTCCATTTCGCCGCAAGATGATTGGTTAATTTATCAATTGATCGTCCATTTGCATCAATTTTTCAAATTGATTTATCAGTCACTAATATTTTTGGCTTTGATCAATCGTGACATTATTCCTGACCTAGTGTTTGAGGATCTAACTTTGACCCAGTTAAACATTAGGGAACTTGAATGAATTGCTCACTGATTGCCTCGAAAATCGAACGACAAAATCCTCACGCCGATGCTTTAGAAGTCGCCCGAATGTGCGCCTTGATCTGCAGCGCTGTCCCGGATTCAAGCAAGTTACAAAATGATAACTATTTCCTAGATATCTGGGACGAAGTCAATTTGCGAATTCAGGCGGCAACCGATCAACACGCCGCAGTCACCGAGGAGCTGGAAATGCTGTCTTCTTCGGACCCGCAGGACTTTTCGGCCGAGCAAGTCTGGGTTCTGGTCCGTTCAATCAAAGTCCAAAACCAATTGCTCAGGCTGTATATTGGTGACCCCACCTTGGAAATGGGATAATCACCACGCACATTCAAACAAACCCAAGGAAGTGGACCGATAAGCTGGTGTCGAAGAGGCTCGTTTGCGTTTTTACCAAATCGCTCGCAACGAGCACCATCAGGCATTCGCTTAACGACCAACCGATGTGCTTCCAAATTCCCGCCCGGATCGAGTCATCGTCCATTCGGGCCTGAGCACCGACTACTTTTCCTTGGCCGCATTCACTGAATCAGGTTTCGCCGCCTCGACCTTTTCGACAGCCGCGGCTTTCTCAGCACCTTCTATCTCCTCAGCACCTTCTATCTCCTCAGAACCCTCGGTTTTCTCCGCACCCTCGGTTTCCTCTGCCCCCTCGGTTTTCCCAGCACCTTCTATCTTCTCAGCACCGTCCTGATTTGCATCGTTGTTCTTCGCCGATGCTTCTGCCTTCTTGGGGTCTGGGCCGCCTTTCTGAGCCCCTTCGTCTTGGGAAGGGTCGGCGTCGGACTTGGGGCTCTCAACCGTTTTGGACGGATCTTTGGCTTCGGAGCCGGCAGGCACTTGAGCAGCGCCAGATCCGACAGGCAAATCAGGAAACGAAATATCCGGACGGCTGCCAGTCGCCGATTCTGCTTCCGCAGTTGGCTCTTTGACTGTGATTAAATCCTGTCGTTCCGTACGCAAGGTCTTCAAGTTGTCACCAGACATAACGTAGTACCATTCACCAAAACGCTCATTAAGCTCATCAACAAGTTGCTGACCTTCTTTAACTTTTTCTCCAAACGCCTTGGTCTCGTCTTCAAATCGAGTGACGTCCAGCTCATAGCGAACTTTGTCTTCTTGATACTTTTTCAATGCCTCATCGTGGGCGATAAATTCTGGCTTGCGATCTTCAGGCTCAACGGCTGAGTCTTTCGCATCTGTTTGCTGCCCGGGAGGCTTAACCCCATCAGGGGCAGCGTCAGCCCCCACCTCTGATTTATTCGCATTTGTTTTCTCGGCGGGAGTGTAGCCTTCGGGGGCGACCGGCTCGATCGGTTCGGTAGGCTTTATCGGTTGAGGTTGGATCAATGCTTGATCCAAACCGACACGCACTAACAAAAACCGGTTGTCGATTTCCTCTTCTATTTCTTCCACCACATCCTGAGGGTCAGTTTTAGAATCCGCTTGGCTTTCTTTCGCCTGCTCCTCTTCTGGTGATTTTTTCTCTACTTGACCTGACTCAATCGAAATTCCGTCTTTGCTATTCTCTGTTCCGCCAATTTCGATTTCTTCATCATCACCCTCGATCGGTTTACCGATGTGTAACGTGTACATCACACCCTGACTTGTTCCGATCGACATCTCACCAAATTGGGACACTAATTCCATTTTCTTGGTCGAGCCCGCCAAGTTAAATCCGTGGCTGTCTAACTCATCTTGGAGACGATTAATTGCCCGGGCAAATTCTTGCGGGCTTTCTTTAAATTCCGGCTGATCGTTAAGTTTCAAATCCGCAGTGAGTAGGACATGATCTTTAAATTTCAATTTGGGTCGGACCCCCGCAATCTTCAACTCGTCCAGCACTCCGACAATTTCATCAATCCGCGAAGATTTCAATTCTTCTTTGGCCCCGTCGAGACCGTCAAGCGTCCATGGATCGGTGACGGTTGGACGAGAGATTTTGAGAATGTCACCCTGCTTCTTGAACAGCGCCCGATTCTGCGCCAGCGGATTGGAACGATCTTCCTCGATCGAGTAATTATTCAACTCAATCTTCGTCAACTCTCTGGCGTCGAGGCGGAGCAAATCGGGATCAATCCAATCGGAGAACCTGGTTGACAAATCAATGTCCAATTTGACTTTGTAAGTCTGGTTCTCATCAGGCCGACGTACAAAATAATATTTCTCGTTCCCTTGTTGCCCGAAAGGACGCGCGGTTTCCGATAAAGCGATCTCACCAGCCTCTTTGCCGATAATGTAATCGACAACAACCTGCCCATTTTCGTCTTTCAGGGTGATTCGCTTTCCGGCAGCCTGGGGATCCTCCAACTCCTCATCGTAGGGGTCCACCACACCTAGTTTTTCGTGATCTTTGGCCAAACGTCCGGCCAGCGAATCGCGTTCAATCCCCATGACTGATGTCGCTGTTAATGCAAGCCTAGCCGCCGCTTCGGCTGGATAATTGTGGTGCGACGGAATACTCCAAAGACCGTTTTTATTTTCGATGCTAAATCGCCTTAGCAAAGCCGATTCAGGATCAACCGCAACCACCTCGAGGGACTTGGCCTGGGCGGCGGAAGTGAACTCTTCAAAGAAGGGTTTTCCCACCAGTTCAAAATCAACCGAGTTGGTTGGTTGATTCATAAAATGACTGCCAATCGCCAATCCAGCCATCGTTGCCGCTGCAACTACAAAGGTCATAGTTTTTACTGATTCATTCATCTTGGTATTCGTCAGAAATTGGTTTAGGTGTCGAATTTAATAAAAACGTACTAAGTTAGAGCTTGATAAGTCCTTAATCCGTTCTCAGATCATAGACCCAAAAACGCGATTGATTTCCCGCTCAATTTTTTACTCTACGGTCATCGGCAATGCTTTTCTCCTCATTCACCTTCCGGTACCAGAGGACAATGATCCCAAGGAACAACGCTGGAAGTGGAGCACAAAGAATAGAGAGATATCGAGTTCGGTTTTCCAAACCTGAAATTTGCTGTTGTTGCTTTGAATCAAGCTGGGAAATCGTTTGCTTTAATTCCCGATCGAGCCTCTTCTTTTTAAGATCGAAGCGTCGTTGCGCTTCGGAGGCTTCCTGAGATGTTCGTTGAAGTTTTTCAAAAAACCCAATGCTTTCATCTGCCTGAATCTCTTGGTTGGCTTCGTCCAGCTTTTCCTGCTCGGATTTCAATTCTTCTTTGACCTTCTTTTCGAGAGCCGCCTGTTCCAACGTACTGACTTCGCGAAATTGATCGATTACCGTTTCCAGCTTTTCTAACGTCCGTGGTGTGGCGCGTCGATTCCGCAAAGCAACAAATCCTTCGTTACCCGCCAGAATTTCGATCGAATTTTGAAGAAGTGCAAGATTGTCAAGTTTTTCACCAAGTTCTTCTTGCTGTTCGTAGGAGATGTCAGACACAAAATCGAGATCCGCAATAACCACCACGTTGATGTCGCTCTTCCCAGCTCCGGAATTGCCGGAAATGCGAGCAGCCACAACGTAATCGTCGTCGTCGATATACTTCTGCGCATCGGGATCGAGAACCTTTAGTTCATCTTGAGTGATCTGACTGCGGGCAGGTTCTGAAGTTGTTGAAATCTGACCGGTCCGCGGATTGAGTGATCGCGATTCCTGCTTGGGCGTCATCGTCAAGCGCTCCCAAGGCGTTGACCCTGATTTGGTTCCCAGCGAAACCAGCGGCTCGAAATCGAAATTACTATCGGATGATTTGCGAACGGATCCCGGGTAAAACATCAAAAGCTCTTTTAGCCCCTTGGAAATCAAGCTGTCTCCATTAAAAGCCGCATTGCCACCGTGATTGCGAACGAACACAAACGCCTTGTCGTAGCGACCGTAATAACCAGGCCAGTTGTTGCCAAGATATTCCGGCCAGCTTCCACTGAACCCAGGGTGCGGCGAATCAACCGACCACGCTGCAGATCCATTGTTCCAGTCGACACCGATCGCCTTAAGGATTTTCCCTGCAGTTCCGCCCTCGGATTTAGGCATCGCCGAGCTCGAAAGAATTTGTGCATACGGCGATTGTTGCGAGACGCGAGTTTGCTTGGGAGCGTTAATCACACCAATGTTAACGGGATTTTGAAAGGTCCAGAAAAAGGGCAGGGGATCGGTCAATAAAATCGTTGAGTTCCCAGCCTCGACGTATTTAACGAGGTTGTCCATCGAGACATCATCGAGGCTGCTCGGGTCGGGAACCAAAAGAACGTGCGGTGCATCCTTCTTGGGGGTCTGCTTGATCTCGACATCCTGTTCCCCAACGGGCGCTACCTTTTCCTCAGAAACATAATCCGCAAGATCATTGGGCCCGAGATATTTAATTTCAAATTGCTTCTTCAATTCGTCGAGCGTCGTATTGTAAGCCCAAGGAATTCGCCGACCATCCATCTCAGGACCGCCAAAATGAGCGTCTGTGTCAACGATCCCAATCGTGATCTGATTCTTTTTATCCACCGTCTTTGCTATCGCACGACTCAGTTCATACTCAATGGCTGAATCGTCCCCGACAAAAGGTAACGTGGCATCGTCGAGCGAAGTCGACACCGTCGCCCCGATGAACACCTTTTGTTCAATCATTCGCCCACCGACCTCTGAGCGATCATCACGGGGTTCAATGCCTTGTTGTTCGGCATCAAGTGCCTCAGGACTATTTGGCTCGACGTCAACAAATCGCACAACCACGTACTTGCCGCCAAATTCGCTGAACTGACGCAGAAGACCAACAAACTGTTTTTTTGCGTTGACGTACCGGCGGGGAACATCTTTGCTGACAAACGCCTGAATCGTCACCATCCTTTCGTCCTCTTTGACCTTGGCCAAAGTTTTAACGGTAGCAGAATCCAACGTATAAAGACGCTCATTGGTCAAATCTGCCCGGGCCCAAAGACTCGAGATTGCGGTGTTACACAGAAAACCAAATGCCGCCAACGCAACACCTAGGGAGACTGCTCTTACGAAAAACTGCACGCCTATGCTGACCTGCTGACCGCGATTCCAATGCCGCTTGCTGATCACAATCAGATTTAAATACAGCATGAAAATCGTTAACGCGACAAAATACACTGCGTTGCCGAGAGGAATTAAGCCCAGAGTAAAATCCCTTAAATTCCAATCAAAACCAAACCTTTCCAAGCCCACGAAACCACGGAAGTAATAACCCGTCAAAACGGGAACCGAGCAAAACATTGCTCCAAGCACAAATGCAACCGTCGCGCTTCCGGTTAGTGATGACGCAAACATCCCGACCGCCAGCAAGGCCAAACCAGCCAACCAGTAACCAAAATATGTTGTCGCCAAAACTCCCCAGTCTGGATTACCAAGAATCTCCAGGACGATGACTTGAGTTAAAGAGAACACCAGTGCAATCGTGTAGACCGCGGCAACCGCCAAATATTTGCCCATGAGGATATCAAAGTCCGAAGCGGGCAGCGTAAACAGAATTGAATCCGTTCCCTGTCGTTTTTCCTCAGCCCAGACGGTCATGGTGATCGCCGGAATGAAAAACAACAGCAAAACCGGAAACCAACGACTTAATTGATCCAGTGTCGCCTGATTGTCTGCGAAGAACTGAGGGCTAAATGCCATCACCGCGCAGACCGTCACAAAAACGACAATAAACAAATATCCAAGTGGCCCTGAAAAATACTGTTTAACGTTTCGCCAAAAAACCGCGGAAACAACGTGCCATCGAAACATGTTGTATCAAGCTCCAAAACAATGTGTTTTTAAAAAGAAATCAAAGCGGGTGCTTTGAATCCAAAAAATCAATAAAAGAGTGATTGGTGAATTTCAATCAAATCGACTTTGAGTCGCGAGATTAAACTTCGACGCTCGGAGATGAGAAATTGGTCAAAGCATGAAATTTATTCGCCATTTCATTACGCATTTGATCAATGGAGTCATCAAAAACAATTCGGCCTTTGTCAATCAAAATGACGCGACTACATAACAATTCAACTTCCTGCAAAATGTGCGTCGAAAGAAGAACTGTTTTGGTCTCGCCAAGCTCACGAATCAGTTCCCGAATCCCTACCAACTGGTTAGGATCCAAGCCACTGGTGGGCTCATCAAGAATCAATACATCGGGATCATGAAGCAACGCCTGGGCCATGCCCACACGTTGACGAAATCCCCGAGACAGTTTGCTAATTGGTTTATTCCAAACTTCTTTTAAGTCGCACTTTTCGGCGACAAACTCAGTACGAATTCTCTTTTCGCTGGCTTTTAAACCTCTTGCCCGACCAAGGTAGGACAACGCACTCTTGGGCGTCATCTCATCGTACAGCGGGCCATTTTCAGGAAGGTAGCCAATGTTCTTACTGGCTTCGATGCGATCGGTTTGCATATCAAAACCGGCAATTCTAATGCTGCCCTTGGTCGGCGCCAGAAATCCGGTTAAGAGTTTCATCGAAGTTGATTTGCCGGCACCGTTGGGACCGAGGAACGCGCAAACTTCCCGTCGGGGTACCGCAAACGAAACGTCGCTCACCGCTGCGAACGGGCCGTAGAATTTACACAATCCGTCTGCCTCAATCATCATCCCATCGTTGGACACCGAGGCTGATGCTTTGTCGTTATTCATAGTCGGTTTTTTAACTGCCTATTTCTTTATTCGAAAAAGTGAAATTGAAGGTCTGCATCAATGCAAAGAGTCACTCAAACAAATTTCTCCGAAGACCATTATTATGAATCCAGCAGAGAATTTCAAAGGGGACCAAGTAAGTTTGCCAACTTCCCTTGGAATCAACCACGCCAGGTCGTCTCCCTCCCAATCCGAGCAAATTACTTGCGGAACACAAGCCAATCAAAGCCGGATTGACATCAGGACACCGCTCGAGACCTGGGTGAAACCGACCTTCTCAAATACGCCAATCGCAGCTTTATCCGACACTCGTGTTTGCGCTTCAACAATTCCGATACCTTGCTGCATGAGATGACGCAGGGATTCACCAACCAAAAATGTGGCCAGACCGCTCCCGCGGCACGCTTGAGGAATGATCAGATCGTACATTCCGCGGGCCAAATGCCCCCACCTTTGTGCCAGTGGTTGAACGTCCCAAAACGAAACGCTACCGCAAACCGCTTGGTTTGATTTATGGTAAAGACTGAACCGATCCCGCTCAGACATGCCAAGCGTGCAGCTCTCCCACCAAGACTTCTCCAACGGATCAGCGACCGCATTAATCTGATACTGGCGCCGTAAAGACATCTGCTTACGATCAATCACCGTCTTAAAACTAGAAAGCTGCCTCTCAAATATTGCAATTTGATCGTCTTCTTGAAATCCAAAGTCCCGAAAAGCATCGAGCACAAAAACGTCTTCGACGAGAACTCCCGGTATTTGACTTCCCCCATAGAGCCCTAAGTAAAACGGCCCAAATGGAAAATCCGTCCCCACGTGAGCACGTTCCGCACCTCTGGCTTTTAAATACTCACAAGCCAGTTTTATCAGTTCCCCCGCAACCCCCACACCATCGGGAGTTGGCACAATTTTCAACTGGCTGATCACACCTACTTTAGGGTTCAAATCCGTCATTTGATCGTTCGGGGCGAATCCCGCATGGACAAAACCAAGCGGTCGGGGCTGTGCCCCCGAAATATCGACGGCCAAAATCAATCCGGCGGAGTCAAAATAGGGCTTTGACAGAACGAAATGATCGAGATTCTGCCGACTCATCTTTTCCACCTGACCGCGGATCGAGTTTTGTTGCTGCCAAATATCGACAATCAACGGCGGGTCAGTATTAAGAAAACTTCGGTACTGAATCACGATGCTTTGGTGGTTTCGCTCAAAACAGATACGGGAGTGTCAAAACAACCAAATGCACGACACGACTCCAACTTAACATCATTTCCTATTTCGCATCTACACGCATTCAAGAATTTGGCAGGAAGATTTCAAACCAAAATCTTTTCTACCCTGCATGCCACCGATTGACTCGAACATACCGGCAACCAGTTGCCCCATCCGTTCGCAGACTTGCTGACAATTCAGTATTATTCCTGCGCCTCAAAACTATCGTCATTTCATCCCGGGCAATATCCGCTGTGTACTCGAAAAATCAAATCAATACCTTGATATCAGTTCAACTTGACCACG
>JAQWLH010000299.1 GCA_029247405.1 Mariniblastus sp. | reverse complement strand
CCTTACTGACAATTTTGGGACAGGCCAGTTTGGCCACACAAAGCGAGGAATTCAATGCACAAGCCGATATTATCACGCTGCTGAGCGAAGACGAACTGGCGGATGGCTGGATTTCGCTTTTTGACGGTCATTCGCTTTATGGCTGGAAAGCCGTCACGACAGCGAACTGGAAAGTCGTCAACGGCGAGATTCATGTATCCGAGGGAAAACCGGGGCTTCTCCGCACAACGTCGCAATTTGACGATTTCGAATTGACCCTGGAATTCAAGTCGGACTCACGTACAAACAGCGGAGTGTTTATACGAACAAGCCCCTCTCCAAAAAATCCGGCAGTTGATTGTTATGAAGTAAATATCGCGAGCCCACTTGTCTCTGAGTATTCAACTGGGGCATTGGTGGGAAGAGCCAAAACTGAACTCAAAGTTGAACCCAATACGTGGCATCGCTTCCGAATCCGTTGTGATGGTGAAAGAATACAAGTCTGGATCGATGACCAAAAGGCAGTCGAGTATGTCGACCCCAAGCCACTTGGACGAGGCTACATCGGGCTGCAGCTCAATTCTGGCAAAATTGCCTTTCGAGATATCTCCTTGAAACCAATCAACACTGAGGCCCTATTCGATGGCACAAACCTCTCGCAATGGAAAACCGACCAGAAACTCAAGAGCAAGTTTGAAATCACCGAGCAAAATGAAATTCAGATTCTTGGTGGTAAAGGACAAATAGAGTCAAAAAAACTTTTTGGCGATTTCGTTTTTTCAATGCAATGCAAAACGAATGAGAAGGGTCTCAATTCGGGCGTCTTCTATCGTTGTATTCCCGGAGATTTGATGAATGGATACGAAAGTCAAATCCAGAACCAATTTAAAAATGGGAAGCGAACTGATCCGGTTGACACAGGGACGGGTGGAATCTTTCGGCGCAGCCAAGCGCGTCGGATCAACTCGAACGACAACCAATGGTTCACCAAAACAATCATTGCTACCGGACCTCACGTCAGCGTCTGGGTCAACGGTTATCAAGTGACCGACTGGACAGACAACCGCTCCAAAAACCCTAACCCCAGAAAAGGTCTCCGCCTCCAAAAAGGGTCCTTGATTTTCCAGGGACATGATCCGACCACCAACATCCTGCTCAAAAATATCCGAGCAAAAGAGCTCTCTGCTCGCCAGCCGGTGCGCAGCAAATAATCCGCAACTCACCCGCCAAAGCAGTCGCCGAACGGCTGATTATTTGAGCGACGACAATTTTCGCAGCTTCTTCGGTAGCGGGAATTTAACATTCTCTTCGCGAACGATGACGGGCTCGACGGTCGCCCCATAACGTGCTTTGAGCCACTCGATACACTCATTGACGACCGTCTCAGGAGCACTGGCGCCGGCCGTCATAAACACGGTTTCAACCCCGTCAAGCCATTCCGGCTTAAGATCGGCAGAGCCGTCGATGAGATAGGCTGAAACTCCTTCATCTTCGGCAAGCTCCCGAAGACGTTGACTGTTAGAGCTATTCTGGCTCCCAAGTACAAAACATACATCAGCAGCAGCAGCAATTTTCCGCACGGCTTCTTGCCGGTTCTGGGTCGCGTAACAAATATCTTCTTTCGGTGGATTTACTAGATTGACGAACTTATCCCGAAGTCGTTTGATAATCCGATTCGCGTCATCGACCGACAATGTCGTTTGCGTCAGGTAGGCAACTTTAGCGTCAGGGGCGATTTCGAGATTGTCAACATCGCCTTCGGTTTCGACGAGGATCATGGACTCGGGAGCTTCCCCCATCGTCCCAATGACTTCGTCGTGTCCGTCATGTCCAATCAGGAAGATCGTGTAACCTTCACGTGCATATTTGACCGCCTCCAAGTGAACTTTGGTTACCAACGGACACGTCGCGTCAATCGCATTGAGATTTCGCGACTGGGCAACTTCGCGAATCTCTGGAGAAACTCCGTGGGCAGAAAACAGCAGCACCGATCCTGGGGGCACTTCCTCGAGCTGATCGACAAAAATGGCCCCTTTTGCTTTAAAAGATTCCACCACGTATTTATTGTGCACGATTTCGTGGTAGACAAATACGGGCGCTCCAAACTCTCGTAACGTCAAATCAAGGCTTTCGATTGCCATATTGACGCCGGCGCAAAATCCGCGTGGACTTGCCAATAATATTTTCATTGTTTTCTCAAAGCCTGCTTAGAAGTTTGCTCAGAAGTTTGTTGTTTTTTGCCCACAGAATCCCCGCGGCAGTAGAACGACGCAATTGCTCACCTTCATCCTACTGGACCGTCACGGTTTCCGGGAGGCAACTTCACATTCGGCGGCACTTTCACGCCAGATTTCATTTCGTTAATCTATAATTGGTTGGCGTGGCCACCTACGACTCCTTAAATGAGCCCGGACAAGCTTCCGCAGTTTCATCCACTTGGACCAAATAGCATGTTGGAAACCCGAGAACATATCGAGCTCAATACTTCAGCAATAGACCGCGGACACAAAAGCATTCGTGGGGCTGTCAAAAAGTGCTTTAAAAGTCACATCTGGACAATCAACAACATGCCAAGTGGCCGACGGCGTGGGATTGAGGCGGTCTTGTTCAATTTGATGAAAACTATTGATTTACTCGATCTCGATAGTGTCGATGGACTTTCGCTGGACGTTTGGCATGAAACACGCGACGATTTAAGCGATGCGTTCCAGGACAATTGCACCTCCGTTGAGCTTGCGGCCCTTGTCGATACAGCAAGAAAATTCAACATCCCCAAGCAGTACTTGTTTGACCCGTACCGTGGTGCCGATTTTTGGATTCGCAACCGAGAATTCCAAACCTTTGATGAGCTGGAAGTATTTTGCAGTAATGTCGGTGGTGCATCCTTGGCGGCTACAATGCCGGTCCTCGGTGTTACCCGGAAGGGCTGGGACGTTCAGGCGATCAAGTGCGGCAAGGCAATCATGCTGACACAGATCCTTGCCAATGCCGTCAACGACTTCAAACAAAACAAAGTCTTTTTTGCTTTGGAAGACATTGAAGATTGCAAAGTCGACATCCCAAGACTCAAGCTACGTCGTGAGAGCAAGTCGTTCCGGTTCCTGATAAGGCTTTATGCTTCACGAATTGAAAAACTGTTTTACGAATGTGCTGACCTCGCCAGCTTTCTTGATTTCGACGGCCAGCGCAGTCTCAAATCGTTACTCGGACGATTTTGGAAAACCTTGCTTAAGATGAAAATCGAACCCGAATGCATTCTTTCAGAAGAAGGAGTCCTCAGCAGTCGTGATTTGCTGTCGCTTAAGTCACGTCACTTGATGGGTATGGAAAAGAAGATCCCTATCGTTCACGAGCAACAGTCGCACCACTGACCCAAATCCAAACTGCGTCATCTTCGGTTCAGATTCTTTAAATTTGCCACCTCTCAAGCATCCGTTTCGCCAAGCCCCACGATTTCAAGAAGCTTTAAAGCATTCGTTGTTTCGGCGATCCCGGATTTCATCTGGTAATCAAAAGTCATTTTCTTTTTACCATCGACCTCGTGGAATTGCTCTGAAAAATGAACGGTCCGACAGGCTTGAGCCAAGTCATCGGTGGTTGCCAAATCCAAGTCGTGTGTTGAAATTGCACCAATTGCATTTTCATCAATTAGTTTTCGAACGACTCGGCTAACCGCAATCTGGCGTTCGCGGGAGTTGGTTCCTTGCAAAATTTCATCCAGCAGAAATAACAGACGTCGGGGATTATCCCCCGAGTGGGTCTTGGCGGTATCGACCACTTCTTTAAGTCGTTTCAATTCCGCCATAAAGAATGAAACACCATCGGCGAGGGAATCCGCAATTCGCATGCTGCTCTCAATATGTATCGGTGGCATACTCATTTCGTCTGCACAAACCACGCTTCCCATTTGCCCCAAAACAACATTGACGCCGACGCTTCTGAGCAATGTACTTTTACCTGACATATTCGAACCGGTCACCAGCAGCACCGTCCCCGCGGGACCGATTTGGGCGTCATTGGGCACCCGGCTTTGATCGATCAATGGATGACCAATCTGCTTTCCCTGGATGACCGCGTTCTCCGCCTCGGCAGCAGCCACCGTGGGGAAAACCCAAGTTGGCTGATCGCCAGCAAGTTTTGCCAAAGCACAAAGTGCTTCCCATTCACCAAGATCGGTAAACCATCCCCGAGCACGATCACCATTTTTTTTCTTCCATCGCTCCAGCAAGTCCAAGGCGTGCGCGTCCCAGAAAAACAAAAACTCCAAAATCATAAAGAGAAGAAAGAACACTCCATTGCGTCGAAGGTTTGCCAACCAGATCAAACCACCGAGTCTTCTGACATTTGGCTGCGCCCCATCGTCGGTTCTTTTAAGGCGTAACTGCAAATTTTGAAGTTTGGTTGATTGGGCCGAAAATTCTGCCGCCATGTCAAACAATTTTACGTAATGCGCCGCATCATTGGTCTGAGACGAGACTTGATTGAATACATCGTGCATCGAGCCGGCATAAAAAATCGACATGATAAAGTTGATCAAAAACGTGACCATCAGCGTCGGTCCAGAAATCGTCAGCGGCACAACTCCGATGATCGTCAAGCCGATTGCCAGCAACGAAACCAAGCCCACTAACCGAGCAGCTCCAAGGATCCAGTTTCGCCCCGCGTACCAGCTCTCGCTTTCGCACCATTCGACAAATTTGCTGGGACCAGATTGGCTCGATGCCAATTGCTCACAGGAAATCCTGAACTTTAAACGCCAGTCAAACTGGGGCTGCAGCTCAGCGACAGCCTCTTGACGAAGTCGTACTTCATCCGACAAAGCCCCTTGCATAATCCAGCTACGAAGCGTTTCAGTTCCAAGCGGAGTTCGCGTTATCCCGACCAATTTGAAAACAGAATTCGGCCCGAACAAATCGAGATCCTTAGAAATCGGGCGAAATTTTTCCGGCAAATCAATCTCTCGGTCGCGAATCTGGGTCCAGTCGCGTTTGCAGCGGGCGATCGACTCCTTATGCATTCGCGTGAGGAGCGTGGCAAGTTTCAAATCCGCTTGCATTCGTTCGTGAACAAATGCCACAACGAGGAATCCAACCAACATTAAACCAGCAAAAACCCACAAAAGACTTTGCTGTTGCCAAGCATCGGCAAACCCCAAAAGAAAAGGAAACAGAAAAGCGAGAAACAAAACGCCGCGCAAATAGCCAATGCTGCTCCACAAACTCCCGCAACGTTTGGCAGTCGCTTCTTGCTCGCTTAGTTTATCCTCGTAGTACTGGAGGACTTCCTCAAATGACGATGGGGATTTCATAGGTCTGTTGATCGCTTTTACAAAACGGAGAGCACTCACACTGCGGTACGCCCCATCAAATGGAATTCGCGATTCAAACAGAAATTCGCGAGTCAAATACTGGAAGTAACAATTCTAATAGGTCAAAGTGAAATTGTGCACAAGGGTGACGATTCGTTTTCTTAAGAACGACATAATTTGGTCTCAACGAAACCTGCCAAAGTAATACCGAATCAAGGTCTCCAGCAAATTAACTTGTTGCGCTGGAGGTTATCCTGAGTTGAGGGGTTATTAACTTCACCCGTGTACCTCGGCGCCATCACAGCGAGCGCTCGGTTACCGATATCCATGCCCAATCGAGTTCCCCACGAACGGAGGCGACCGAGGCTCCACAAATCAGGACAGAATACGTGGCTGATCATGATCTGAATCTTAACCGATCTAGAATCCTCCTAGTTCCGTCGCTCGCTGAACTCGCCTAATGCCAATCATAAATGCGGCGGTTCGCAGGCTGACTTGGTGATCATTTGCCGTTTGCCAAACCTCTTCGAAAGCAGCCGAAAGAATGGAATCGAGTTGTTGCCGAACACGATTTAAATCCCAGCTGTAATATTGCCGGTTCTGAACCCATTCAAAATAACTAACCGTCACACCACCGGCGTTTGCAAGAATGTCCGGCAAGACCGCAATCCCGCGTTCAAACAGTCGCTGATCAGCATCGGAATCGACCGGCCCGTTTGCCCCCTCGACGATATACTTGGCTTGGATTTTTTCAACATTGTCCATTGTGATGACCCCGCCGAGTGCAGCAGGAACAAGCAACTCGCAATCCAATTCCAACAGATCTTCGTTGGAAATTTTTTCAGCATTTTCAAAACCTTTTAGCGATCGGTTTTCGATCATGTAGTGCAGAGCCTCGGGAATATCAATTCCATCCGACTTGTAATAACCACCACTCACATCACTGATACCAACAATCGTAAATTCAGATTCATGCATAAACTTTGCGGCATGCGAGCCCACATTGCCAAATCCTTGAATGACAACACGGGTATCCTGAGGACGTCTTCCCAATCGTTTAAGCATCTTGAAGGAAAGGATTCCGACGCCACGCCCTGTCGCTTCCTCACGACCTTTGGCACCATAGTCTTCAACGGGCTTTCCTGTGATACAGGCAGGATTAAAACCGTGGTACTTTTCCCATTGATTGCGAATCCATGCCATGGTTTCCGAGTTGGTTCCCATATCCGGAGCAGGAATATCATTATCGGGGCCGATGATGTCGTGAATTTGATCGATAAACTTACGAGTCACTCGCTCGGTTTCTTTGCGACTAAGCTCCCGGGGCGCGACACAGATCCCGCCTTTGGCTCCCCCGTAGGGAATGTTGACGACGGCTGTCTTCCACGTCATCAAAGAGGCCAGGGCTCGCACTTCATCCAAATCAACCTCCGGGTGATATCGTAACCCACCCTTCATCGGACCTCGTGCATTATTATGCTGAACACGAAAGCCAACCAACGTCTCCA
>JAQWLH010000295.1 GCA_029247405.1 Mariniblastus sp. | reverse complement strand
TCGGCCCGCGGTTCATGGTGTAAACCATTGCGGCGCCGGAGTCTCCGACATCGTCATCATTCTCGTTGAGCATCGCCGTCGTGATCGTGTTCCCCACCGAGTTTGAGTTGATGGAGATGCCGTTGTTGGTTACCAGCGGTGTTTCGTTGACATCAGTGACATCAACAGTGAACACTTCATCATAAGTGAGCGAATTGCTGTCCTCGACTCTGACGATAATTGCATGGGATGTAGCTGATTCAAAATTCAGTCTACCCCCATCGAGCACTTTTATTTGGCCTGACGTCATGTCAATCTCGAAACGACCGTCTGCATCGTCGAGGAGGCTGAAACTAAATGTATTGTTTAGATTGATGTCGGTTGGAACAACGGTGCCGACGACAGACCCACTTTGGGTGTTCTCTTCAACGGTCATGTTAGTTAGGGGAGAACTTGGGGAAAATCCAGAGTCTGAAACATGTTTGATCTCAAGCGGGTTTGCGGCATCCATAACATTGGTAACGAGACCACCGGTAAGATCTTCGAATTGCCAAGCCGCTACGATTTGAGAGGATGAAAATCCCGGGGTGATTTTTTTGTCGAGGTAGTCAAAAAAGAACCCCGGCCCATGTTTCACATTCCAAAACCGAACATCGTGGTAGGTACCTCGAAACACCTCAGTTGGGTCGAAATCTCCGTTGGGTGAATCCTGTTCCTGCCCGAAAACGAGCGATCCCCCGCTGTTGAAAGTCATGTCCTTAAACAGCGTCGACGTGCCATTGTCGGTTTCCGCTCCGTCGACAAAGAACTTCCAAATTCCCGTATTGGATTCGAAAGAAAAAGCAATGGTGTGGCGTGCTCCGTCCATCAATGTTGCATAGTCAATTCCTGACAAATTGCTGATATCGCTCGCGCCATTTCCACCGGGAAGGTAGACGGAAATTGTTCCGCCCGCGTTATACTGAATTAAAAAATCATTGTGAAAAAGGGATCCATCGGGCTGATCCGTCGTTTGGTAACTGATCAACGGCGAAGTGTTGACATGGGTGCTTGAAAATGCGATCTCGACGAGGAAATCTCCCACTCCGCCCAGAAAAGAGGTGTCTCGGGCCTCGAAGTATGCATCGTTTCCATCATCAACGTTGATCTCAATTCCGCTTGAAAGATCTGATGGCGCGCTTGGAGGAGATGAAGTGACATTGAAGGTGATGGTGTTGGAGAGTTCGGAGACTTCAAAGCCATCGGAAACTTTAAAGGAAAAGCCGCTGTCTGTCCCAAGAAAATATTGACTTGGCACGTAGCTAAAATTGCCGACTTCAATTTGGGAAACAAGAACGATATCACCAATTGAGGCCACAACTCCATTGTAGATGAGAATTCCGTCATCCGGGATGGCTGTGATTTTGATCGAATTGAATGGGTCGTTATCGGCGTAACTTCCACTACTGCTGTCGTCGTATCCAAAATCTGTTTGAGCGAACACGTGACTTTCTGACTCGGAGATATTTACCGTCCGATCGCTGCCCAGCGGTCGCTCGTTCCCGATCAGGTACTGGAATCCAAGCGTCGAATCACGCCAGCCAATCGCCCATTCGCGGTCGCCGTGAAATTTGGTGATTGACGTTGTCGTTTGCAGCGGTCCGTCTGCCGTAGTGACGTGTGTTTCGGCTTGAAGCTGCGTGGTGAGATCGAGATTGTAGGCGGCGTAGTACACACCCCCGGCATCGGTTGCCAAGGTAGAATCACCTTCCCACGTGATAATTACCTCGCCGTCTACGATCGCCACGGATGAATTAAATTGGTCTCCCTTGTCGCCAGCGTCATCGTGAGGCGTGATTATCCCAGTTGACGTCCATGCTGAAATTCCGTCATAGATAAATGAAGACAAGCGAATGTCTTGGGACACAAGGCCGGGCAACGCAAACGTCGAATTCCCACTGCCGGTAACTGCAAAGTTTCGTGAGTCGTCGATGTCAACCGACGCTGCGGTGTGATAGGCCGAAGTTAATTCAAATTGTTTTGTGTCACTTATTAAAATTTCAAGATTTGAATCGTACAACGCATAGACGATTGAACTCTCTGTTGTAGTATCGACAGCGGTGTCCCAACCGACGATGAAATCGCCAGTGCTGTTCATCGCGACATCGGGGCTTCCCTGATAACCGGCTTGAAGTGTATTGTTGACAACAAATGCCATATCGTCGATCGAAGTGCCGTCAAGTTGAAAGCGTTGGGCATAGATTCCAGTGGTGTCTTGGCTTCCGTTCCCTTCCCAAGCAACGATAATATTGCCACTTTCATTCATTGAAATCGAAGCATTGTATGCACTTTCGATTATTGAGGATGTTGTGCCTCCCACGAGTGACGGCATCCCGGTGAGTCCACCATGAAGGGATTCTTGGTCCCCCACTTCAAAGTTGGCAGTTCCGAAGGTCGCACTAAACACTTTTCCTTTGACGGTGACATTACCCGCGAGGTCATCGCTCGTCCAGATGATGGCGTAGTCCCCGTTATCGTTCATTGCGATCGTCGCATGGTGCTGATCGCCTGCGTCGTCATCAATGTTGATTTTTTGAGCGTCTCCTAACTGGTTGCCGTCGGAGTCGAATTGAACCATGTAAACGTCATTGTTGACGGACCCCGATATGCTGTCGGAGGTGAACACCTGAGTCACGTTCCCTTCAAAATCGACGGCGATCGCTCGGCTTGCCGAACCATTGATGACGGAATCTTCACTTGAGGCGTCCAGCACCGCGAGCGTACCGAACCAATCCGATTCAATGCGGCTTGAAAATGCGGCCGTCGCTTCAATTTCACCAACTTGATACTCAAAATTCCAGTCTCCACCAAGTTGAGAATGTCCCGTTGTATTGTCGCTTGCCGAGATGTCGGCCTGAATTAGTTCCGACAATTCATCAACAAATTGCTCTCCGCTTGTGGACTCGGCGACATTACAACCGTAGATGAGCAAATCGGCGTCAACTGCCAGTGAATTTCTCCAACCGACAAGTTCCTGTTGGTATTGAGCGATGGTTGATATATCCAGTCGCGCATTTCCAAGATTGATGGTTCCGTCACTGCCGTGTGATATGAGGTGAATGGCGTTGAGGTTGAGGCGTTGTGTTAACGAATCACTTATCTGGTGAACACCATCGGCACGACTGTCTAGATAGACGATCTCGGTGTTGCGATTGTAAGATTGACTGGTGAGTAAATCATCCACCAGTTGCTCATATCCATCAACGGATCTGTCGACAAAAATTAATTCGTTACTCGATTCTTCGAGGTGAAAGAGGTGCTCTTCAAAGATTGGTGAGTCGTTGTCAAGCTCGGCAGCCTTTAAAGAGAGGCCGATGAAATCAAAATTGGTATCAACGACATCAAAGTCGCCGTAAATTTCTAAACCCTGTGGATCGATGTCCACATCCAATGTCTCCGCTGGCTGAACCAGTTCGACTGGAACGGGACCCGCGCTGTAGAGAACACGGTCTTCCAGCGATTGCAAATCCAGCGGAAGCCCAATGGCTGTTTCCGAAAAAGTGTTGGATATCCACTTTGACATGACGTTGGACAATGAATTTGTAAAGTTTGCCATGAGCGTGATTTCGAAAAGGCCGATGAGTCCTCTGCTTGAAGCTTGCGAGTCATTGCAAGAGTAGCTTTTTTTCGCAGTAAAACACGGAAGATCACCGTCTCGGGGAGGCAGGTCGAGAGTAGTTCGATTGGGTTGTAACGATTAATTCATCAGAAATAATGTCCAGCCAAAACCGTTCCCTGGTTAACGCAAAATAGATCCACTTTGTTGATCGGTTACTTTGTCTCCATTGAGTTTTTTCCAACGATTGTTTCTGCAACATTAACAAACCTTGAACGGGATGCCCTGCAAATGTCCATCACTTCGTTTGCTAAAGAAAGAACCTTTTGCAAATCTCCGTTAGGGGTGTTAATCGCGTCGTCGAGGCGGTCTGCGATGATAGCGACGGGTTCATTTTCTACGGTTTCCTGCTTGAGTTGATTGACAACCGAACGCAAACCTTCAAGATCTTCTTCGTGGATGGCTGTATAGAGCTCTTCAATATGTTGCCCCAGCGAAGTTGCGGAACGCAAATCCGACTTCAAATCTGCCGCTTTTGGATTGCTGGGTTTGTAACAACCATTGGCGATATAGTTGTACAGCACTTGAAACACCTTCCTATCGAACTGAATAGGGCAATTGAATTCCATTTCTTTGAGTGCGGCAGCGGGCGTCATCGCCTTTCGATAAGGTTGGTCATTCGTCATCGAATCATAGGCGTCGCAAACAATTATTATTTTTGCCGCGAGTGGTATGTCTTTCACTTCGTTTTCTTGATGCTGTGAATCGGTGTGTCTTTGGCTGCAGTTGTGATGTGATTCGATTGCATTGGTTACATATTCTGAGGCAAAAGCACTCCGGACGATTGAAACCCCAATGTCATCGTGCTTTCTCATGACGCTCCATTCTTCGGGAGTCAATGGCGCGGGTTTATGAAGAATCGAATCGGGGACTCCGATTTTGCCAATGTCGTGGAGAAGTGCTGAAATTTCCAACCGATACAGTTCTCGGCTGTTCATCATTTCTTCCCCAACGCCGACGCATAGATCGGCGACGCGAATCGAATGCTCCGCAGTTGCAGGGCAACGAAACGAAAGCGCTGATAAGAGTCCTGAAACAGCGGAGTAGGGGATTTCCGCCTCGACCTTATCTTCGGTTAAAACTTCGCTGTGAGAAAGGTCATCGCGCTCGTCGAAACGAATGACGCGGTTTCGTCCATTTCGCTTGGCGATGTAAAGACTCTCATCAGCTTGGTCAAGCATGTGCTGTGGGTCCATCGGTTTGAATGCACGGCAGGAAACACCAAAGCTTGCTGTGAAGTTGATGCCGCAGGTTTCAGTTCGCTTGATTGTTTCGCGAATGTTGTTGGCCAACGCGACGCAATCAGACACGCTTTTATGTGGGATGAGCATGACAAACTCCTCACCGCCATGACGACAGACCAATCCTTGGTCTGAGATTGCATTTCGAAGGAGGCTGCCAATGGCCTTGAGAACCTCGTCACCGACTGAGTGACCGTGGTTATCATTGACCGCCTTAAAAAAGTCTACGTCAAGCATGATCAAGTTCAATTTGGAGCAGTCAGGATCTGCCCACATCGTTTCGAACTTAGCAAAAAATGCCCTTCGGTTCATGCATTTGGTTAGCGGGTCGTAAGAGGCAAGGAAGTTCAGCTTGCGGTTTTGGCGAGCGACCTCGTCGCGGGAACTTCGCAGAGTACCGATGATTTTAGCTAGTTCGGCGTTTTTGTTTTCCATCGCCGTTACATCATCAAAACTCGCGAGGACGCCGCGGATAGAGCCATTTCCGTCGAGAATGGGAGTTGCATTGATCACAAATTTTCGAGTTGACATTCGTGGGCCTGTGAGTTCGATGATATCACCGCAGACTGGGTTTTCATCAATCAGGCACTGGGTCCATGGCAATTGCTTGGGCGAGCTTTTTTCAGTCGCTGACCATTTAAAGTCATCTAGGTGAGTTCCTAGCAACTCTTGCTCATCGCAGGCGACGATGGTTCGAAACGCCTCATTAGCGTGGGCAATCTGTCCAGATTTGTCGAGCAATACCAGGCCTTCAGTGAGGGTGTCGAGTGCGGAGCGAACCCGCGTTGGGACAACTCGGGACGGATTGAGGTACCTCAATGTCCGAGACAAAACGATCCATGCCAAAAGTGACATCGCTGAAGCGATAAACGAGATGACACCAAACGGAAATGATCTTGAGGCTTGTGCAAGCGATTGCTCCATAGGGGCGAAGGCGACTTCAAGCTGCCCCCACTTCCTCCCATTGGTGAGAATCTCGACTTCCATCTGGTCGGAAGGATCGAGGGCTTGCTTTTCTCGCCAAGTGCTTGTGTGGGGACCGGCCACCATCGAAGGGGTTCGCCGGCCTTTGGGTCTTACCGCTGCAGAAATTAGTTCCGGGTGGATTTGTACGGAACGCAGGAGGATGGATTGCAAGTCAGACGATTGACGATTCTCGGCGTAAGCAGTGACATTGACAGCTAGGTGCCTCGTTAATTCAATCCTTCGTTGAAGTTCTGCTTGGTAGGGATCACTGATGAGTCCCAATCCGATTGCGATCCAAACCAAAGTGGCGCAGCCAACACCAAGGAACAACGCAAGTCGGGTTGCAGATTTGATTTTTATCATTGGGACCGCGCCGAAAGATTTAATCGTTAGGGAAATCTACACGGTGCTGAGCAAAACGCTGGGGATTTGGGGCTAATTTGTAGTGAATAAGAAAGCTCTACTCCCGAAAAGTTTGACTAGGCAACGGGCGTTAAGGCTAATGGAGGTAACGGAATTACCCAATCTAGCGGTTGCAGTGATTTATAATTCTTCAGTAGGACTAACTGAAGAAACTGTCCACTTGCTCGTAGCCGTTTTTGATTTTGCCCTCCCGGAAATTTTCCAGAATCGGTAACGGATCAATCATTCGCCACGATGGTAATTGGGCCAACGCAACCGCAACCATTGCCCCTCCGCGTAGAGACCAGAGGATATAACCTAATCCGCCAAATGAGGTGATTGCACCGACCGAAAAACGAAAGTCCGTGAGGACGGAATTGGGCGTCGCCATCTCATCAAGTTCATTCCAAATGTAATTGGCGTTAAAGGTGGTCGAGAACCTTGCCCGATTACGAATCCGATCGAGTTCTTCGTTTCCAACAAGTTCGTTTGCTTCCTCAATTGAAATACTGGAAAGAATCATTCTTAAGACCGTTTGCGCACGATCTTGATTTGCCATCAGTTCAATTAGATCCTCGAGTTCACCATCGGCTTGGAAGATGGGTTGGTTGGTCAGATTTACCACCGGGACGCTGATATTGGCGACGGGAACACCTGTTGTAACCGTGGTGTCTTTTTGCTCGGATTCAGGTTCAACGTTGGGCTCTTCAAGAACCGGTCCATCATTAGGAGTTGTGGGCGTTGGCGTGGTAGGGCCAGGCGGAGTCGGTACAACGACCCCTAATACTTCAATTTCAACGGTCGTCAGTGTCCCCTCGGTTCCGTCATTTGCCAGATAGGTGAAACGATCGAGACCAAAAAACGCGGAATCGGGGGTGTAGACGAATTGTCCGTTGGCCTTAAGTGTCAAAGAACCATGTTCAGCACCGGAAATTAGTATCGCAACCAGCGCGTCGCCGTCCACGTCAGAATCATTGTCGAGCACGCTGGCGATCGAGGCAAACGGTTGGCCCGGCAGTACGCTGAAGCTGTCATTTTCCACTTGGGGGGCATCGTTCACTGGAATGACCGTGATGCTTAAATTCGCATAAGCGACCCCGCCGTTACCATCATCTACCTGATAGGTGATGGTTTCTGTGCCATGGAAATTTAATGCGGGAGTGTAGCTGAAGGTTCCATTTGCATCGAGCGTCAGCACGTTTCCGGTTGCTGGCTCGGTCAATAGTTTAGCCGTCAGCTGGTCAAATTCAGCGTCCGTATCATTGGGGGAGATCAAATCACCGCTCAAAGTGTCATCCTCAAGCATTGAGAATATGTCGTCCACAGCGATTGGGGCATCATTGATTGGATTAAGCTCAAAGTTGAACACCAGCCCCGTTATACCCGCTCCCAAGCTATCGTGAATCGAGAAAGTGAACGAGTCAGAAACGGCCTCGTTTCCTGAATGAGCATAACTAAATATTCCCGCATTGATATCTGCTTGCGTAAAGGTTTCATTGATCCCTGCAATCGTTCCTCCGATCAATAGCGTTCCATTAGCTGGCAATGCAGTTACGGTATAAGTTAAATCGGCTGGGCCTTGTTCATAATCACTAGCCGCTAAAAGTGAACTGTCGATTAATACAGAATTTCCTTCGTCCAATGTAGCGGTGTTGTTGACTGTCAAAAAAGGTGCTTCGTTTTCGTTGGTAATCGAGATTGTTACGACTTCATCGTGGGTCAATCCTCCTGAATCGGTCGCTCTTATAGTTACTGAATAATTGGTTCTGGTTTCAAAATCAAGAATGCCGTCATCGAATAACAACTTGTCTTCGATGATTGAAAAGTTCTCTTGACCTGAACCTCCAACTAATTCGTAGGTAAAAGTGTCACCACGATCAACATCCAAAGTGGTGAGCGTTGCAATGGGCAAGCCTCCCGTTGTATCCGTGTTTTCCGGAAGTGAAATGTCTGAGGGCAGGAGTTCGGTTGGTGCTTCGTTGATATCGGTAACGTTTAGCGAGTGGGAGTCCAGCGCATCGGGCGTTCCACTGATCGTTG
>JAQWLH010000292.1 GCA_029247405.1 Mariniblastus sp. | reverse complement strand
CCCATCGTAGAAGCTTTTCAAAGTGAATCTGGACAGGAACACTTGCTTTGGCGAGTGCCTCATCCATCGCCTTGCGGGCCGGAGCCTCTGCCAGCGACCGTTTCACGTCTTCCGCAACCTCAATCAGTGGCTTGGCTTTTCGATTGTCCTCCGCCTTCTGCTCCTGAGTCGCGGTAGCACTTTCTAGAATATCACCGATACTTGCGACAGGATCCTGATCGGTCGAGTTCGTTGCCGCCGGAGTCTCGTCACTGGCTTGTTCTTTGGTTTCGGAAGCTGCTTCCGAGTTTGTTCCCTCGTTAGCAGCTGGTGGAGGTGTCACCTCTTGCGACTCGGAGGTCTTTTGATCCTGAAGGATCGTTGAAACAAACTGTGATTTGGATTGGGTTACATTGAAAGACTGCCCGTCTTTCTTTTCGTCACCCGCTTCATTTTCACCAGCAGCTTCTTTGTTGTCAGCAGCTTCTTTGTTGTCAGCAGCTTCTTTGTTGTCAGCAGCTTCTTTGTTGTCAGCAGCTTCATTTTCGACAGCAGTTTTCTTATCTGCAGCCGCTTCCTTTTCTGCTCCGGTTTCTTCGGGTGCGGTTGTATTTGTCTCGGGGGGCGCTTCCTTTGCACCTTCAAGGACCGGAGGAGGGGTGACTTCTTGATCTTTTTTATCATCCGTTTTTGGCGGAGCTCCTGGCAAATCGAGGCCGGGAAGTGTTGTCGGTGGTGTTGTGATTTCCAGAGAGTTGTCCTCAATCTCCATCGGTTGCATGACGATTGGATTTTTTTCTTCGACGAGTCGCTCGTACTCTTTTTGAATGTCGGCGTCGGTGAGTTTGTTCATTTCGTTGGTCAAAGCAGTTTGGTAGTCCGCTTTGAGGTACTGAATGTTTACCTTACGACCGATTTTGAATCCTGGATTCTCGCCTGTGGGGTCGGGGAATTCGTATTTACCCAGATCGTAAATTTTCCGTCGCTCAGCACTTGAGGGGGCCGTCGTTACTTTGGAGACGTATTCCTCAACTTTGAATCCGAGCACTTCGCATTCAGCTTGTTCAGCGGTGCGAGCATAAAGTTCCATGGCCTCAGTTGGGTTGGGAACCATTGGAATTCCCGCCGACGCATACTGTTGCATTAGGGTAGCGAGCAACTCAAACTTCAAGTGTTCTTTAACCGATTGCAGGGAGCAGTAAGTGTTGACTTCGCGGTTGATTGATTCCAGATCGCGTTTACTAAAAGCAACTTCACCAGCGGTAAGCGTGATGTAATCATCGACCATGCCGTTGCTGACAACGACCCCCTCTTTCTTCGCTCGCTCGGATAAAAGAAATCGCGAGATGAGTTGGTCATCGACAATTTCTTGGCGTCCGCCGTCTTGGAGCATCGGAATCGGGGCAGCTAGAGAAACGATATCGCTGCCTTTTGTATTAGACGCCGCTTCCCTCACACCCATCAAAAATCGTTGAGCCTGAAAGTGACCGCGTTCCCACTTGTCTAAATCAATGCGGGTGATTTTCCCGCCGTTCCAAGTTGCGACGACCTGATCTGCTCGGTCATCACCGCGTTGACCACGGCTTGCCAATTCATCAAATACAGGACCAAGTCCGAAGATGGCCATCGCAGCCGATCCGAGAACGACCATAAGAACTTTTGCGTGACGTCGAAACCAACTGAGCATTTTGGAATGTCCGATTTAGTATGTCATAAGGGAAAGGCCATTCAGAAACCGTTTGTAGGAACGTGTTTTTGAATTTCGTTTGGGTTGTTAGTTCCACTAACAGGGGACCCAAATCGGGAGCCATGGTCTGCGTAAGGGGTTGACAACGTTGGTAGTTAGGGATTAAGCCTCTTCCCAATGGAAATCAACCGAAGGCTGACAATGCGTTTCAGCAAAGTCGGTCAATTTCGGAATTTAAAGGTGAATCAGCCTAAATTCAATGCCAAAACGGGATTGTCCCATTGATTCTGCAAGTTTCGGGACATTCTGTGAAATTGAATTTTCGACTGTGATCCATGAAGTATTATTGAGAAAAATTTGTTGTGGTCCATTTGAAAGCCTGACAGGTCAACATTTCTGATGTCGAAAACACTAATCATTGCCGAAAAACCGAGCGTCGCGACCGATTTAGCCCGGGTTTTGGGTAAAAATACAGACCTTGGGAAGTTTACGAAGAAGAAGGATTACTTCGAAAACGACAAGGCTTTTGTTGCTTCGGCTGTCGGTCATCTGGTGGCATTGAAGATGCCAACCAAAGAGGACGGCAAAAAACTTCCTTGGAGCATGGCGCATCTTCCGCATATTCCCAATCAGTTTGAGCTCGAGCCAATCGAGCGTAGTCTGCAAAAATTTAAGCTTTTGGTCCGTCTGCTGAAAAAGAAGGATGTCACGACCGTCGTCAACGCTTGTGACGCGGGGCGAGAAGGCGAACTGATTTTCCGTTATCTGATGGAAATGGCGAGTGTCAACAAGGACTTTGACATTAAGAGAATGTGGATGCAGTCGATGACCGACGGCTCCATTATCGAAGCCTGGAACGAGATGCGATCCGGGGATGAGATGGATAATCTCGCTGATGCTGCGATCTGTCGAAGTCAAAGCGACTGGTTAATCGGGCTTAACGGGACGCGTGCTCTGACTGCTTTCAATTCGCGTAATGGAGGTTTCAATGTTACGTCGGCTGGTCGAGTCCAAACTCCAACGTTGGTCATACTAACCAAACGCGAACGTATCATTCGGAGCTTCGTCCCCAAGCCTTATTGGGAAGTGCATGCGGATTTTGAAGTGGCCAATGGTGAATATGCTTCCAAGTGGTTTCGCGAAGATTTTAAGAAAGATGAGACGGACAAGCACAAAAAGGCTGAGCGTCTTTGGACGATTGAGGAGGGCGAGGCAATCATTGAACGTTGCCAAGGCAAGGTTGGCAAGGTTGAAGAGAATAAGAAACCTTCCAAGCAAGCTCCACCGCAACTGTTTGATTTAACCAGTCTTCAACGAGAAGCGGGAAATAAATTTGGCTTTAGTGCCAAGCGAACATTGCAGCTGGCTCAGGCTTGCTATGACCGCTTCAAATTGCTGACTTATCCGCGTACTGATTCCAAGTACTTGCCCGAGGACTATCTCAGCACGGTCAAGAAAACGATGAAGACGTATTCGAAAGCTTCGTCGAATGATGCGCTCTCACAAACGTTGATCAATTGCTCCAAGTGGGTAGTGGACAATGACCGGATTGGTCCAACAAAGCGAATCTTTAATACAGCAAAAGTGAGCGATCACTTTGCCATCATTCCCACGGGAAAACTTCCGCCGGCGAAACTTGATGACGGGGCCTTCAAGCTCTATCAATTGGTTCTTCAGCGTTTTATCGCGATCTTTTACCCGCATGCCGAGTACGAGGTCACCAAACGAATCACAAGAATTGGGGCTGACAGTTTCAAAACAGATGGTCGAATACTTGTCGTGCCGGGATACCTAGAGGTTTACGGACGCAAAGCCGGAGCCGCGGCGGATAAAGACGAGTTGGTTGCGGTCGCCGATGGCGAAGAGGCAAACAATATCGAGACTGAGCTGAAGGCGAACGAAACCAAACCGCCTGCAAGGTATAACGATAGTACATTGCTTTCGGCGATGGAAACGGCGGGCAAGCTCGTTGAGGACGATGAATTAAAAGAAGCTATGGGCGAGCGTGGTCTCGGTACTCCGGCGACTCGTGCAGCAATTATTGAAAATCTGATTCGTCAAAAGTATCTCTTTCGAAATGAGATAAATAAGCGTGAACTCGTTGTTTCCAACAAGGGGATCGCGTTGGTTGACCTGCTCGAAGAGATTGGAATTACGACGTTGGGTTCACCCGAAATGACGGGCGAGTGGGAATTCAAACTTAAAGAAATGGAGTCTGGTCGACTTTCTCGGGACTCGTTCATGCGTGAGATCAAAGAACTCACGATTGGCATCGTTAATCAAACTAAAGAATACACGGCGGAGAAAGTCAATCGAACGTTTCCCAATCTTATTGTTCAATGTCCGGATTGCGAAGCGAAAGCGCTTCGCCAGACCGATGGGGTTTTTGAGTGCATGGATCCTGAATGTGGGTTCCGCCTCAAAAAGTATATTGCGCAGCATGAGCTGACCGAAGACGAAGCTCGTGAGTTGATTGAAAACAAACAGCTTGGCGTCATCAAGGATTTTAAGAATCGGTTTGGCCAACCGTTTGAGGCAGAGCTTAAGATTTCAAAACCAAAAAAGGTTTGGAAGGTCGAGTTTGTTTTCGAAGGTGACGATCGTCGTGAAGAGGAACTCAAGAGTTTGACCGATCAACACATCATTTGTGAAGCAAAGCGATCCGATAAATCGGAAGACTTGATACCGATTTACGAAGTTGAGAATGCTTTTCTTGCCCCTTTGATGGCGATTAAGGTGGACGAGCGTGGTGTCCGAATCAGCAAGACGATTTTGAAAAAAGAGATTCCGACGGATCAAGCTATCAAGCTATTCGTGGACGGGAAAACCGATCTGATGCCGGGGTTTTTATCGAAAAAAGGGCGTAAATTTTCCGCTCATCTGACGATTGATCGTGAAAAAGGCAAGCTCGGATTTGAGTTCGCGCCGCGCAAGAATGCAAAAAAGAAGAGTGATGATGAAGCAGGCAAAGAGGGTGAGATAAAGATCAAAAAGGTGAAAAAGTCATCTAAGAAAAAGACAACAAAAAAGAAGCCTGCCAAAAAGAAGACCACGAAAAAGAAGACCGCTGCCAAGAAAAAGACGACCAAGAAGAGCGTCAAAAAGTCTGCTGTGACAACGGAAACCCAAAGCGAGACGGAGTTGGGAACTGACAGTGGTTCCTAACGCTTTGCATTGAAGCGGACATTTGTTCCGTTTGCTCAATCAGAATACGCACAATCTCTTGAGCTTACTCAACACTTTGGATTGGGGGCGTTTCGTACTTGAGTGCGGTCGATCGACGGACCCGTTGAGAGCAGGTGGTGCTCGGCAACGGGGGCTCGACCTCTGCTTGGGCCACCATGAGTGATTTCACGTAAGTCGGAAATCAAAATATCCAAGGGCTTACGCCGGGAATAGCCAGATACGCGAGGAAAAAAATTTGAACTTTATGCCAATTATTTTATGCCAATTATTTTCATTCTTCGCCGAATAGAGGGCGTGACGTCACCTCACCTCACCTTTGCGGCCGGGCGTAGGCTGCTGAGCGGTTCGGTTTTGTGAGTCGTGCCAATTGTTTCGGTTAAACACCTCGAAGAACTTAGGTTTGCGACAGCAGTTCCAGCGATAATTCGGTTTCTGTGTTCTGCGATGCTATAATACCGTTTGCCGGAAAATCATCCCAATGCCTGTGATCTCGAAGAGCGTCATTCCGTTGGGAATCCCCTCAATTGTGGAGGAATAAAATGCTGTTTTTCTTTGGTTTGCTCGCTGGGATCGTCGTTTTTGTGATCTTTCGGGTTTTAATGGGTTGCGTATACACGATCCGGCCGGATCAAAGGGCTGCGGTTTCCAGCTTCGGAGCGGTCCAGCGGCTACAGGATAAATCCGCCCCTGCACCGTTGAGCGGTGACGAGCAAGACCGGTACGACTATCCCCAAGTGCGTGTCGTTGGTCCGGGGGGGCCCTACTTCAAATGGCCATGGCAGAAAGTTCACAAAGTTAGCGTCGCGACGCAAGCTGTTGACCTTTCTTGGGATCCGACAAAATCTCAATCAACAATTGAAGCGGTCACCAAAGATAATTTGACGACTGGCGTTAACGGGCAAATCCGATATCGAGTCAGTGAGAGTAATCTCTATCCATATTTGTTTGGGGTGGCCAGTCCGCTCGAGCACGTAATGGGTTATTTTGTCTCTGTGTTGCGAGAGCGAATCGCAAACTTCGTCGATCCCAAAGGTCAGAGTTTATTAGCGGGGGATGACCTTGAGGGAGATGGGGATGAAGAATCATCCAGTGCCGTCGAGCTTTCGGAGGGTGTCTCCATCAATGACTTGCGGAAGAACTTGCCGCTGATCAATCAATACATGGAGGAGCAATGCCGCTCAACGATGGGGCGTTATGGCATCGAACTCGACGCGGCATTGATCACGGAGATTGATCCACCACGCGAAGTGGACCATGCTCTTTCGGCGATTAATAGTACGCGAAATCAAGTTGCAGCAGACATTAGCACTGCCCGAGCGGATTCGGAGCAGCAGATTACAATGAGTGCACGGGCCGTCGAAATTGCGACGAATAATGCTCAAGCCGAAGTGGCTCCACTCAGGGAGTTGGCCAAAACACTCACGACGATTAAGTCAGAGGGTGGATCGGTGTGCTTGGCCTCCTACCTTCGAAATTTACGAATGCCCTTGTACAAACGAACCGGTCGAATTGTTGAGGTCTCATCTGAAAATGAAAACAAAGGAGGGTCGGTCTAATGGAATTTGTTTATGGATTAATCCCAGGTCTGCTGATTCTCCCCGTGATGTTGGGAGTTGCTCGTTTGTTTGGACTTTATACTTGCGTGAAAGAATGCGAATCCCAGGTATTTACCCTCTTTGGAAAAGTTCTGGGTACGTTCGATACTCCCGGTCTCCAGTTTCCAGTGAGTCACTATGGCCCCAAAGCGATGCTCATTCCGTTCTTTGGAAAACGTTATGTTGTCAGTACAGCGATGAGACAGCATTATTTGCGAAGCCAAATGGTCAACTCTGAGGAGGGAACTCCAATGGGAGTCGGGATCTGGTATGAGATGCAAGTAAAGAATCCTGTTTCTTACCTGTTCATTAACTCCAATCCGGATGGATCGTTGCAGGCCAATGTGACCAGCTCCACGATCTCGACGCTTAGCAATCTCGAAATGGAGACGATGCTGGAAGACCGGCACAGTCTCAGTCGCACCGTGCGCCAGGCCGTCTCGCCTTTGTCAGAGAAATGGGGCTACCAGCTAGGCAGCGTTTATATTCGCAAGGTTGAGTTCACAGATGTTCACATGGTCGAAAACATTACAGAGAAGGTTGTCAAAAGGCTGGTTCAAGTCACCAGTGCCATGAAGCAGGATGGAGAAAATCGCGTCGGTTTGATCAAAAGTGAAACGGCGTTCAAGGTCTCCCAAAAAATGGCAGAAGCTGCTGCTGCTCGTCCGAGTATCGTTGGCAAAGCACTTAATGAAATTGCCAAGCAAGATTCTGAAGTGCTTGATACCGTTCTCGAAGTAATGGAAGTCGAAAATCTGCTTTCGTCCGAAGCATCTGTCGATATTTTGCCGAATTCCAGCAACGTGTTGGTCCAATTAGGCGAACAAAAAAAACCGTTCCCAAGCTCTAGTTCGGGGAAGAGGTCCAATGTGGTTACCGCAACTCGAATTGAACGAAGCTCGGGAGATTAAGGGGCAGTATTTTATTTCAAGAGGGGCCGTGAGGTTGTTCGCGATTGTGGGAATGCGATGATGTGCAGTGATTCGGCAGGTCATCCATTTTTCACCTCCAAGGGGCTGAGTCTGAAGACCTAGCGTGTTCTCAGAATCAACCGGTAAAGCCAATGGCCATCGGATGTAGGTTGCCCGTTCAGCGGGGATTTCGGGGCATCATCGCAGTCTAAAACTTTGCCCACTCAATTGGTCGGCTGCATTCACTTCTATTGCACTCTGCCTTTGGTTGTTTACTGAAGAGGCCTTCCGTAGAGGCTGCGGCAATCCAGGCATCGCACCGAGAAGATGCCAGCCAGCGTCACGCTTCAGATTCTGGCCGTAATTGTCTAATCATTCGCGCGACCGGTGTTTCAGGCAGCCTAAATTTGGCAAATTAGAGATCGCTATCAGTTAGGCTTGCTTTAACTCGCCTTGACCCAAGGTTACTCGGCTGATAACTACATGCCGAACGAGAAATCCGGTTATCGACGAAAGCAAGACGTTTTGTTTAGCCATTGCGGAAAGAGATCGAAAAAAATTGTGCTGGCACTGTTTGCCTGCAGTATGTTTGTATGCGCTGGGGCCAATGGTCAGCGACCACGCTTTGATGATTTCTTCGCCCCTCAAGGTTCTACTTCGGTACAACCTTCGGTCCCCACGATTCCTGGTAACAGCTCAATCATCACCACCCCGCAGGTGGGGATTTATCCAGGGAGCGGAATTCAACCAGGACAGATTGTTGGCGGCAATCCAGTTCTTCAAGCACCTAACGGATTAGCACCTAATCAGCCATTTCCGGTTTTTCCACGAGTGACTCAACCACCGATTCAAAACTTCTCACCCGTCAATCCGCCTCAATTTGGGAATCCAGCTTTCCAATCGCCAAATTTGCAATCTCAGGGTAATTTTCCAGCATTGCCTCAATATCAAAACCCGTACGGACAGCCCCCCAATCGCTCGCCTTATGCAGGTACGGGAACTAATTGGCAACCTTCGGTCAACTGGGCACAGGATACGTGGCAATCATTTCAAACGGAGTTTCTACCTCGTGTTCTTGAGCGTCCACGTGTCAGACAGACCTATATGCCTGGGGCAAGCGGAAACGGATTAGGGATTAACGACATTGAACTTGCGACAACTGCAACCATTCCGAATTTCCTGAGGTCAAATCAACCGCTTAGAATTAGTCCAGGTTTTATCTTTCACTATTGGCAAGGCCCGGATTCTACCGTTTTTCCAAAATACGATTTGCCGGCTCGAGCTTACAGCGCGTATCTGTCTTTTGATCATGTGACTGATCCAAAAAAGAGTGCCGGTTTAGAGGGGAATTTTACGATCGGGTACTATGGCGATTTTGCCAATACATCGAGCGATGCCGTCCGAATTGGGAGTAAGTTATTGGGATGGCAACGAGTCAACTCCTACACCGTGGCGAAATTGGGAGTCGAGTATTTTGATCGTGTTAGCCTAAAGCTCTTGCCCGCTGTGGGGGTTTATATGACGCCCAATCCAGACATGAAATTCGATCTTTATTTTCCCAAGACCAAATTATCCCATCGAATTCCGAATGTTGGAGACTTTGAGGTTTGGTCCTACGCTGGGGCCGAATATGGAGGCGGAAGCTGGGCGATCGAGCGTCGATTTGGAGCGCGTGATCAAGCTGATATCAATGATGTGCGAGCATATATTGGCCTTGAATGGATGGGCCCGCGTCGCGTGACTGGTTTCTTTGAATTTGGATACGTTTTCGATCGCGAGATCGTGTACCGATCTAATTCGTCGGGTAAGTTGGACCTTCAGGATACATTGATGATCCGCTCGGGCCTCGCTTTCTAGCAACCCAGGCTGAGCCTATGTTGCTCGCCACTTTGAGCTGGCGTTGGACAAAATTTTGGTTTGTTGGCCCCAAGTCTCAAATGACCAGTTTGCCATTCAGAGCCAATCGTCTATGATTGCGGGTCAAGAAATCTGGAAACAGGTTTTCTCAGGAGAGTAAGCGAATGGCTAGCGGCTTCCTTGGAAAGGAAGTGCCGGTTTACCGGTTGCGAGTTCGAGTCTCGTGCTCTCCGCTAATCTCAAACGCCGGTTGTTTTTTTGTCAAACAGCCGGCGTTTTTGTTTGTATAGCGAATTGCGTGTTAACTCGGTTTACGGACCAAGAAAGGCACCAGGATCAATTTAATCCATCCTCGGTGCCGGAGTTAGCCCTAAAGCTAATCCGGTGATTTAGAGCTCTCCCAGAGCACCAGACCCGCCAGATCTTTTGGATTGCCGGGAAAAATCAGGCTCGACAGGAATCCAATTCCATAGCAAATGGCGATTCCGATAAACGCGTACAGATAGCCGCTGACTTTGTAAATTTCAAGTCCGAAGAAGTCGAACAGGGCTTTAAAATCAACTCCTAAGAGTTGTTTTTCATTGGCTGCAAAAACGATGGAGATCATGACGAGGATCGCAACGAAAGCTCCGATCAAACTTCCCGGACCACTGGCACGTCGGGTCGTCGCCCCTAGAGCAAATAAACCAGCGAGCACGCCGAGAAACATGCCAAGAATCCCGATGAATTGATCAAACAGACTCTTGATCGTAGGGTCAACAAACAACAGGCCTGTCATTGTTCCCAGAATTCCCATCCCTAGCGTCACGCCTCGCGCCATCCAAAGGTAACTATTTTCTGATTTGCAGAAATTTACGGGGCGTAAAAAGTCGGTCACAATCGTGGTTGCGCCTGAGTTCATGCTTGTCGAAACTGTCGACTGCGCGGCGGCAAAAATTCCGGCAACGACCAATCCTGCCAACCCCACCGGCAATTCTTGGCTGATGAATAATGGCATGATGCGATCTGCAGCAATTGTTGGATCCAGCTTTTCTGGATGCGAGCGATAAAACATCCAAAACGCAGTCCCCATGCCAAAGAAAATTGCTGCAGCTGGAACAGCCATAAAGCCATTCAACCAGATTGATTTGGCAGCGAGTTTTTCATTGGGGGTCGTCATGTAGCGTTGAACGACCGCTTGGTCAGCCGTATAACTGGCGAGGTTTTGCCCCACACCACCAATGATGACAACCCAGATGGCCATTGTCATGAATGAGGTTGAGCCAAAATCTAAATTGACGGTGTGAAATTTACCTGCGTCAATGGCTGCCGAAAAGCTGCCTGGATCAGCACCGCGTAAGGCAAAAAACAAGCAAAAAAGAGCCCCCACCAGCAAAATGAAAGTCTGAATGGTGTCAGTCCAGATCACTGCCTCAACTCCTCCAAGCGTGCAGTAAATGATTGACAGTAGCCCCATCACGATCACGCATTGGGCTGGAGTCAGCGGCGTAATGCTGGCCAGGGCCAATGCGGCCAATGCCAGTACGACCCCCATTCTAAAAATGTGAAACAGGCTGAAACTACCAGAGCCGACCAAACGCGCTGCTCGGTTAAATCGTTTTTCAAGATATTCGTAGGCACTGGTTGCATCGATTCTACGAAAGAACGGCAGCGCTATGTAAATTGCGACGGGAGCGACCGCTAAAATCAAGAGGTTGCCAACCGCGTACACCCAGTCTTGGGCGAAGGCTTTGGCGGGCACCGCCATGTAAGTGATCGAACTTAGCATCGTGGCAAAAATACTGCATCCGGCAGCCCACCATGGAATGTGTTTGCCACCGCGAAAATAATCGTCAGTGGATTTGTTGCGGAACGTAAAAAAGACTCCGATACCAACCATTGCAAGCAAATAGACAACGACGATACTCATGTTGATAAAGCCAAAAGCGTGCTTACTTTCCTTGACTCGGATCCGCCAAACATTATTGGTCCGGACGCGCGGGCGGATTTCACCGCTCACCAAGAAAATGTCGTCACCCCAAGTAACGGCGGGTGTGGTGACTTGGGTTCCCGCATTGTTGCCCATCTCGGTCCAAGTATCCGTGACCGTGTGATAGGCAAAAGTTTTGCGAGGAAAACCGGGATGCTCAAAGTCTTTCATCTCGGTACCCGATTCTAATACCTGATGAAAAATCTCCATCGTCGCTGCCGAGGGGACAATGATATGAGCAGGGCCATACGGGACCGCCGTTCCTGCCGTGAGCGGTTTGGGCGAGTCGGCCAAGCGTTTCCACGCTCCGCTGCCAGAGTATTCGCCGGTTGCAGCATCCATCAAGCTGGAATCATATTGAGTTGGATTGAAAGACCAGCCATCCACAGTTGCTTGAAGGTTCTTTAAGTCACTTTGGTCTGATCCATCGAGAAATCGTCGCCCACCCATGACGTAAAGTCGGTCGCCGAAACCATCATGCTGTGACGTGACGAGCGGAAACATTCGTCGCGGCCCAGAATTGGGCCAGCTGGCCACACGCTCCCAGCGTTCACTTTTGGCTTTCACATTAGAGTTTAGGTCTTGCTTCAGCAGCCCCAAATTAAGACGCCAAACGACACGGCTCGCGGCTCGATGGTCATTCATATCTTGTATTTGTCCCGCAACAAGATAAACATAATCTCCAACAATCGCGGCTCCTCCCGCCGTACATCGCTCGGGTAAATCGGGAATTCCCACGTCATTTTCAATGACGGTCCAGCCGCCATTCTGGGAAGCGGAAAGGCTTAACAGGAACGCTCGGTCTGTTGGACCGTTTGAGTCTTCGCCGCCAAGACACAATACACCCCAAGGGGTACTGACAACACTTCCGTAAGCTACATTTTGGCTGAGGTTCCCCTTAACATTTGGGTTCCACTGGTACGTATAACTTCCCGGTTTTCCTTTTCGATCGAGAACCCAGATCGTGTTGTGATACGATTTCGGCAAATTCCAAAGATCTGGATGTTCGGCTTCCGCAAAATTTGCACCACCGGCAACGATCATCGAATCGCCAATCACTCCAACGAAGGGACCCGCGACGCCAAGACGGTCAGGGAGATTGGGGACGGCATCGAAGGTTAGCCGCTGATTCTCGCTAAGCTCTTGGGCCAAGGAGTTGACGGGGGAAACAAACCCCAAATAAAGGAGAACCAATAGCGTTTTGATGAAGTCTTGCATCTCAACATCGTATCGCGAAATTTACAGTGGTTTAAGACTTAAGGGAATAAATATACTTCATTTCGATTTTGCCCGGCCAAGGCTTTTCGCAAAAGCAGTATCGAATTGCGTTTGAAGATGGTTGAGCAAAGTTTGATTGGTTGTTTTCCTGAATATGTTTTCTAATTCAATCTGGCTATGCGAATAGGAATAAAGCTCCGTGGCCCGGATATCTCCAGATTTGAGATCAATCCACTTTGTTAGCCGATGGGAGGAAGTTCGCATCGAGTATCCCATCAGGCTACCTCTCCGAGGGTATTGGCTCAGTGCGATGGTTTTTGTTTTTGCATCAGGATTTTTGAGGATTGAAACAAAGCTTTTCCCCTCAAGTTGTTCGCTTATTGGGAGCCCTGCGAGGTCAGCAAGAGTTGGGTATAGATCAACTAATTCGACGATTGAATTGGAGGACGTACCTCTCGCCATTCCGGGAACACGAACGATTAAAGGAACACGAGTATCTAATTCGAAGTTCGTTGTTTTTCCCCAAAGTCCCTGCTCTCCCAAGTGGTAGCCGTGGTCGCTATACAAACTGACAATCGTATTTTCGGTGAGCCCTTGCCGATCTAATTCATCGAGCACTCGGCCAATTTGGGCGTCGATGTAACTGGTGCAGGCGTAGTAGGCCTGCCGGATTCGTTTTTGATTGATTTCTGGAATGGGGCCCGTGTTGGGTTGGTCGGTGTATCGTCGTAGTTCCCCCGATCCGTGTCCAGCGAATTGCGGGGCCCCTAAGGGCAGTTCTTGGTGTTCAGCAACGCTGACATCAGGGTACTGATCAAAGTATTTGTTGGGAGCAATGTAGGGGGAGTGGGGTTTAATAAATCCAACGGCCAGAAAAAAAGGTTGGGCTTGATTCTTTAGTTCACGAAGTTTTTTGATTGCGGCGTCAGCTACCTTGCCATCGTAAAGAGTATTGTCAGAGACAGTTGGTGATTCCGTCGCTGGACCAAACACCAATTTTTTCTTCCAATCCTCAGGCCCCGGATTGGACGGTTTGTAAACGCGTAAGAATGTTGCTTTAGCTGCTTCAATTCCGTCCTCTGTGTAATAGTAGCGAGGACCAAATCGAATCGCTGGCTCGGACCAACTTTCTGGATCGCCCATTGTATCCCACTTGGTTTTACTTGCTCCGGCGGGGAAAACGCCATGATATAGTTTGCCGATCGCGACGGCATGATAGCCATGGTTTTTGAAATGTTGCGGCAGCGTGACGGCGTTGGGTCGGTTTGTGCGGAAGTGAATGTGGTTTCCTGTGACACCGATCGTATCAGGACGAAGTCCCGTCATCACACTCGTTCGAGACGGGTTGCAAACGGACTGTTGGCAATAGGCATGCGTGAACCTTAGGCCACTCTTTGCAAACCGGTCAATGTTTGGCGTTCTGACAATTTCACTTCCGTAGCAGCCAAGCTCAGCTCGCAGATCATCGACTGCAATGAACAGGATATTTGGTTGGGGGGAGCAAGGAATGGACTGGGCAAGATCCGAGTTGGCGGATCCAGATTTTGCGGGTAAAACAAAAATCAAGATGGCCATTGTCAGAATAGTTTTCATACGCTTGTATTCCATAGATGTTTTGTTGACCCTCTGGTGGTAGTTTAAGGGTTTGCCAACGCCATGCGATGGTAGGAGTAGTAACCGGTTGATAGAGGAGAGGCTCGGGATGATCACTTCGCAAGAACAAGAATTTGAGGATCAAGGGTTTGTATTCATTGAATCCTTTCAAACACCTGCGCAAGTTGATGAAATCAACAACAATTTAGGACGTTTTATTGCCGAAGTCTTACCAGGTTTGCCGGATGAACATGTCTTTTATGAGAACAAATCCGCCCCAGAAACATTGAAGCAGATCCAAAGAATGCAGGACTATGATGGGTTTTTCAATAAGTTAATGGCGGATGGACCGTTCCGACAATTAGCGGAGAAGTTGCTCGGAAGCGAGGTCACGTGTCAAAACATGCAGTACTTTAACAAGCCCCCGCAAGTGGGACAGGCGACACCGGCACATCAAGACGGATATTATTTTAAACTTGAGCCATGTGAAGCAATTACGATGTGGATGGCACTTGAACCGGTGGATGAAGAAAATGGATGCGTCCGCTATCTCCCGCATTCTCACAAACTCGGTCTTCGGTCTCATGCTAAGACGGGGACATTAGGCTTTAGTCAGGGCATCACGGATTTCCCGACTACAGACGATAGCTCACATGAAATTGCGTTTCCGGCAAATGCGGGCGACCTGTTGGCTCATCATGCACTGACAATTCATCGTGCTGATGAGAATCGTAGCCCGACTCGAACTCGACGAGCACTTGGTTTTATTTACTACAGTGTCAATGCGAAGCAGGACGTTGCGGCTTGGACGCGATACCAGTCAGAACTCAACTGCAATTTAAAATTGCAGGGTAAAATCTAACTCTTCTATGGCTCAAACTGTGCAATCTCAAAAGAGGGCATGAGGGGTTGAGCTAATTTCGAATGACTACCTGTTTACTGCCAACCTAGTTTTGTTGAGTGACGATCGACTGATGAACCAAGAGCGACAAAACCAATTATTTTCTACTTACCGAGACGGTCTACTTGGTGACACGCTGCCTTTTTGGACGAAGTTTTGCGTTGATCGTGAATTTGGTGGCTTCTTAATGTCACTAGATCGCAACGGAGACGTTGTTGATACAGACAAAGGAGTCTGGCAGCAGGGCCGTTTCACTTGGCTCTTGGGTGAGTTGTACAATAACGTTGAACCACGCGAAGAGTGGCTGGAACTGGCCCTTCATGGAATCAACTTTATCGATCAACATTGTTACGATCCAGCCGATCAGCGGATGTGGTTTCATGTAACGCGTTCGGGCCAACCAATTCGCAAACGACGATACTCGTTTTCAGAAAGCTTTGCGGCAATTGCTTATGGAGAGCTTGCCAAGGCCACCGGAAAGCAAATCTATGCGGAAAAAGCCCAATTGGCCTTTGATCAGTTTGTTAGTCACAGCCTTGACCCGCAAGGTGTTCAGCCAAAGTTTACGGGGGTGCGGCCGATGCGCGGATTGGGCTTTCCCATGATTACTATTGTCACTGCTCAGGAACTACGTGACTCAATTGGTTTAGAATCGGCAGACTACTGGATCGACCGTAGTATCGCGGATATTTGCCAATTTCACATGAAAGAGGACATTCAATGTGTAATGGAATCGGTAAGCCCGACCGGTGAAATCGTTGATTCTTATGATGGTCGCTTGCTAAATCCGGGGCACGCAATTGAAGGGGCTTGGTTCATTATGCATGAGGGACAGTTGCGAGGTGATCAGGGGTTGATCAAAATGGGCTGCAAGATGCTCGATTGGATGTGGCAACGCGGTTGGGATAAAGAACATGGAGGACTGCTATATTTTGCTGATGTCTACGATCGACCTGTGCAAGAATATTGGCACGACATGAAGTTTTGGTGGCCGCACAATGAAGAAATCATTGCCACTTTAATGGCTTGGCTGTTAACGGGTGACCAAAAATATTCTCATCAACATCGTCTAGTCCATGATTGGACTTATGAGCACTTTCCTGATCCAGTGCATGGCGAGTGGTTTGGATACTTGCATCGTGACGGAAGCCGGAGCTCTTCTCTGAAAGGAAATCTTTGGAAGGGGCCCTTCCATATGCCGCGTATGCAATTGGTCTGTTCGGAATTGCTTCGTCACTCAGGCGCGCCTGCCTGAGCGAATTCCAGCTCGATTCGAATCGTACGTTGGTTGTTGAAACGTCGTGGGTTTCCAATGCAGGCAGAGTATTTTGCTGCGGCATTCAAGGGGGGTTAGTCGCAGTTCGCTAAACTCAAGAGCGCCATAGCGGTTCCATAAACCCTACCCAGTTCATATGAATCAACAAAACATCCATCGAGCTCTGGTAGTGACAGAATGATCGTCTTTTGGCGATCCCCCATTTTCTTTTTCAGTTCAGGGTTTGAGATTTTTGAAATCGCTTCGCTGCGTGCTCGCATGTCGTACCAGAAAAAGAATCCACCATAGGCAAGCGTGGACGTGTGATCGTCGTATTTTCTTGCCTTTTCCAAGTTGGCTTGCCCATCCAACGATTGCTGGATGGCATTGGCAAGCTTTTCCTCGGAGGATTCGCCCCAATACCAAAGGCCAAGTTCACAGAGTGGCATCCGCCCTGCCGAAGCCGCGATTTGCCGCTCGCTGCCAGCTTTCTTTTTGCCAGATGTTCCGCCTCTCGAACTGTTATAGGGATACGCGCCATTACCATAACGATCACCTGCCAATGATCTAAGTCCAGCTTCCACCTTTTGGGAGTCAACGCTTGCACCGTTGGACTGCGCTTCGCTAAGAGCCATCAATGCGGTGGACGTGACAAATGGATTGTTATACTCGTGATACCAGCCCCCGCGTCGAGACTGAATTGACTCAAGTCCAGCGACTGCTTGTTTGATCCGGATGTCGAGGGAAGGCTCAACATTTTTTAGCGTTGAATTTTGTTTT
>JAQWLH010000289.1 GCA_029247405.1 Mariniblastus sp. | reverse complement strand
CACTTGAGTTGGCCAACGACTGGGTCAAGCCAAGACTTTCCCCCAACGACTTGGGGCTAATTCAGTACACCTCCGGCTCGACCGGCACCCCCAAGGGTGTCATGCTCTCGCACCAAAACCTGATTGCGAATTGTCGCTTGGTCACTCGCGCCTTCCAACTCGGCCGGAACCGTCCGGTCTGCAGTTGGCTTCCTCTCTATCACGACATGGGACTGGTCGGCGGTTGCCTCTCGCCTATGTACACCGGCGTGGAAGATGTTCTGATGTCCCCGGTTGCATTCTTAACCCGTCCAAGTCGTTGGCTACGAGCCATTTCAAATTTCGGTACCTACGCGAGTGGCGGACCTAACTTCGCTTACGCTTGGTGTACTATGAAAATTACACCGGAAGATTGTGAAGGTTTGGACCTATCGCAGTGGAAAGTCGCATTCAACGGAGCTGAACCGGTACGGGCCGATGTGATGCGGCAGTTCGCCGATAAATTCGGCCCCTATGGATTCGACTACAAAGCGTTTTATCCCTGCTATGGCATGGCCGAAACGACATTAATCGTGACAGGGGGCGCCCCTCAAGAACCACCGGTTGTAGGATCTTTTGACAAACATGAATTGGTTCAACACCGCGTCGCCCGCGTCGATCAGGATGACGAAAATGCGAGGCCACTGGTCGGTTGCGGCCAAGTCCTCCAAGAAGAAGAGGTTTTAATCGTTCATCCAGAAACTCGGCGTCCATTGCCGGATGATAAGATCGGTGAGATCTGGATTCACAGTCCAAGCTGCGGATTGGGATATTGGGAGCGAGAAGAAGAATCAAACGAAACATTCCAAGCACGTCCGAATCCGGACAACGGCAAGACTTACGTCCGCTCCGGCGATCTAGGGTTCATGGATCGTGGTGAATTATTTGTCGCCGGTCGGCTTAAGGACATGATCATTGTCCGCGGTGTTAATCGCTATCCTCAGGATATTGAAGCCACTGTCGAGCAGTGCCATCCGTTGACTCGGTCTGGTGGCTCAGCGGCGTTTGCAGTCACCCGTTGGGATCGCGAACATTTGGTGGTCGTTTGTGAGGTTGATAAGTTTGTTCAACCTCGAGGTGACGGCAAAAAAAGAGATTCCAAAGCAAGCCAAGAGCAGTATCAAGAAGTCATTTCGACGATCCAGCGGACGATTTCAGAAGAACATGACCTGCCCCCCGATGCGATCGTACTCGTTCGCGCCTACAGCATCCCCAAAACCTCATCTGGGAAGGTCCAGCGACACGCTTGCAAAAACAACTTCGAATCCAAGCAGGATGTTCGTGTACTGGCTCGATGGTGCTCATGGGAGGAATCCCATACAGCAGCGACGGATGAGAGCGGCTCTGACGAACGAGCGAGTCAATCGGTCGGCGATGATTCGGGTTTATCACAAGTAGTTGTTGACGCGGTCATCAATGAAGTCCGAAAGATTGGTCAGGAACGAGCCAAAGGCATCAATGTTGACACCAACATTGTTTCACTTGGTTTGGACTCACTCGAGCGGCTCGATGTGGCACAATCCCTTGCGACTGCTTTTGGGGGACGACTCCCAGATGATGTGCTTCAAGAAGTGGAAACGGTTCGAGAAGTCGCATTGGCGATTCAGGAACACATTGGAACTGAGCTGATTTCCGAGTATCAGGATGCCAACCCAGAGCTACAAAAGTTTTCTGGGCCTATTCCTGAAGCTTATTACAAACTCGAAAAGATGCCAGACTTCCTCCGGCTCAAGGATCTGCGTAATAAAATCGAATCCACGGGAATCCGCAATCCCTATTTCAGCGTCCACGATGGCTTGATCGGCAGCACCACGATCGTCGAAGGCAGAGAGCTAATTTCGTACGCGAGTTACAATTATCTTGGCCTGTCTGGGCATCCGGCAGTCAGCGAATCAGCCAAGAACGCAATCGAGCGATTTGGAACCAGTGTCTCTGCCAGCCGAATTGTCTCGGGTGAAAAGACGATTCATAAACAGCTTGAAAAAGAGCTCGCTGAGTTCATTGGTGTTGAGGATGTCATCACCTTCCCTGGGGGACATGCGTGCAACGAATCGGTCATCGGGCACCTCGTCGGCAAAGGTGATTTAATTCTTCATGACAGCCTTGCCCACAACAGCATCGTCCAAGGAGCACAACTTTCTGGTGCAACAAGACGGCCTTTCGAGCACAACAATTGGCAAGAATTGAACCAAATCTTGAGGGAAACTCGCTCCCAGTACGCTCGAGTCCTGATCGCCATCGAGGGTCTCTACAGCATGGATGGTGACTACCCAGATCTCCCACGATTTGTGGAGATCAAGCAGAAATACAAAACATGGTTGTATGTTGATGAGGCCCATTCGATTGGCACGATGGGGGATACCGGACGTGGAATTGGCGAAGTTTACAACGTCGATCGCCGTGACGTTGATTGCTGGATGGGAACACTGAGTAAGTCATTTGCCAGTTGCGGTGGTTTCGTCGGTGGAACATCTGAATTAATTGAATATCTACGATACACCACCCCCGGATATGTATTTGCCGCTGGCATGCCACCCGCCAACGTCGGTGCCGCTTTGGGATCACTTCGCCAAATCACTGAGAACCCCGAAATTGTTCAAACGCTACAGGCGAATGCAAAGCTATTTTTGAAATTGGCGAACGAAGCTGGGCTCAACACCGGCTTGGCACAAGGAACTGCAGTGATCCCGATAATCACTGGGGATGCGGACAAAAATGAGGCCAATCGCAAAGCCCTTCAACTTGCTGAGTCCTTGTTTGAGCATGGAATCAATGCACAACCCATTCTCTATCCCGCGGTAGATAAAGAAGGAACTCGGGTTCGTATTTTCATGACAGCAAGTCACTCCGAAAAACAAATCAGAGATTCGGTAGAAATCATCGCCCGCGAATGGAAGAAAATTGCGACAGTTGAATTGCCGACGGGGGCATCGAAGAATGGCTTGCCCTCGGCTGGCTCGGGCCATCCAAACGGGCCATCCAAACGGGGCATCCGGTAAAAAGATCTCCGATTCCGAGACAAAGGCCTAAATCACGGCTCTTGGTCAAAAGGAGCGATAAAACATCGGTTGGTTGTTGCTGATCCCACCGATTGATGGTTGCGGAACTTGGCCTTCAATTCTACGATGGTGGGCTTTCCATCTTTCGAAAACGCGGCCCGTTTCCGCTCAGATAACGCCAAAGGCCCGACCTACCGTGGAACAGGCAATTCAAAAAGCCAACACACTGATCGAAGCCCTCGGTTGGATTCGACAGTTTCGCGACAAGACCACTGTCATCAAAGTTGGCGGAAGCATGGTCGACAACGTCGACGCTCTCCGGTTCATTCTGCTTGACATTCATTTCATGGAAACGGTGGGGATGCGTCCGGTCATTGTCCACGGGGGCGGTAAACGAATCAGCATCGCAATGGAAGAAGCAGGGATCGAACCACGCTTCGTTGAAGGCCGACGCTACACGGATCAAAAAACACTGGAGATTGCAGAGCAAGTTCTGGCACGCGAGACCAACAACTATCTAGCCGAGGAATTCGAGAAGATCGGAGGTCGAGCGATGACCTTGAATTTCGACTCGACTCCTGTCTTGACTGGCAAGCCACTGGAGCTCTTCGACCCAACCGGTCAACCGATTGACCTCGGATTCGTAGGTGAAATCACCAAAGTGGACCGCTTGGTAATCGACAATCTCTGCTACGCAGGACAAGTCCCCTTCATCCCGTCAATGTGCGAAACCGAAGAGGGACAAAAACTTAACGTTAATGCGGACACCGTCGCGACCAAACTCGCTCAAGAACTTAATGCAGACAAACTGATCATTCTTTCGGATGTTCCCGGTGTTCTGCGTGACCCCTCCGATCCGTCATCGATCATTTCCAGCCTCACCGTCGATGAAGCTCGGGACCTGATTGCGGATGGTACGATTTCCGCGGGAATGATCCCAAAAGTAGAAGCTTGTATCGAAACGATCAATCGAGGCGTGAGAAAAGTTCACATTATCGATGGAAGCGTTCGCCATTCGCTACTGCTGGAAATTTACACCAGTAGCGGAATCGGAACCGTCATCTGTGATCGACGTTGATCAACATCAATTGCAATTAACCATCTAAAGAATCAAAAGGACGTGCAATGAGACACGTTTTATCTTTGTTTGATTTGTCCACCGACGAAATTCGTCGTGTCTTGGAGATATCAGCAGACCTGAAATCGAAACTATCGGGTGGTGACCGCCCAGCTCTACTCCAGCAAAATGTGCTGGGACTTTTATTCGAAAAGCCGTCTTTGCGTACGCGAGTCAGTTTTGAGACATTAATTTGTCAGCTAGGTGGAGCCAGTCTTTTTCTCGGCGAGGACGTCGGTTGGGGCAAACGTGAACCCATTTGTGATTTCGTCCCCATCCTGACAAGCTATCTTGATGTCTTGGTGATTCGAGCCAAGAGCCACGCCAAAGTAGAAGAAGCCACACGGCATAGCCAATGCCCAATCATCAACGGGCTGACCGATTTAGCTCATCCTTGCCAGGCCCTCGCCGACATCTTGACGATGCAAGAACTCTCGGGAACCCTCGAAAATGTAACCGTCGCCTACTTAGGTGACGGCAATAACGTTGCGTACAGTTTGGCGCTGATTTGCAGTAAACTTGGCATTCCGTTGAGAATCGGGGCGCCAGAAAAACACCAATTTGAAAAAGAGTTTTTGGACGGACTGAACCAAAGTGCCGGAGCCGAACTCATCACTCAAACCGCTGATCCGCGTGAAGCCGCAGACGGTGCTAATTATTTATATACGGACGTCTGGACAAGCATGGGGCAGGAAGCCGAGTCCAAACAACGCCTCGTTGACTTGGCTGATTTCCAAGTCAACAAGGAGCTAATGAATTGCGCTTCGCCCGACGCAAAGTTCCTTCACTGCTTACCGGCCAGACGAGGTGAAGAAGTCACGACCGAAGTAATTGACAGTCCGGCAAGTGCCATCATCAAACAAGCTAACAATCGACTCCATGCCCAGAAAGGCTTGGTCGTCTGGTTAATGACCGAAGCTCAAAGTAACAACTGAAACGAATTTTCAAACCATGAATCGCAAAGCCAACCAAATTCGTCCCGTCAAAGTCAAACGGAAATACACCAACAAAACTCCCGGAAGCGTACTCTACCAATCCGGTGAAACGGTCGTGCTCTGTACCGCCAGCGTATCTACCGATGTGCCCCCTTGGATGCGCGATTCGGAAAAGGGTTGGATCACTGCCGAGTACAACATGCTTCCTGGCAGCACGAGCCCGCGAAAACGCCGCGATCGAAATAAGGTCGATGGCAGAACTACCGAAATCCAACGCTTGATCGGACGCAGCTTGCGGGCGGTTGCCGACCTTGAAGCCTTAGGAGCTCGTCAAATCACCGTCGATTGCGATGTCCTGCAAGCCGACGGAGGAACACGAACCGCCAGCATTACCGGTGGCATGATTGCATTGGTGGATGCGATCAACTCAATTAAAAAAGAATTGCCAGATCGAAATGTTTACCCACTTCGAGATTCCATCGCCGCGATCAGCGTCGGCATTGTTGACGGAAAGCCTGTGACCGACCTCGATTACCCGATGGATTTTGCAGCGAGTGTTGATATGAATATTGTAATGACAGGCAAAGGCCAATTTGTTGAAATCCAAGGCACTGGCGAAGAAGCAACTTTCAGCGAAGATGAATTAGCAGCACTTTTAAAGCTTGGAAAAAAGAGCATTAAAGAACTAACTGAAATTCAAAAAAAGGCAGTCGGAAAACAATGGCCAACTTTCTGATCCGCTGATTGAGTTCGAAGATGTCGGCGGAGGCATTCGAGGAACAATGCCAACAGCAGCAAAATGAATTGCGGTCAAAAATTGGGAAAATAGCAGGCCTCGGAGTTCCCAGGGATCGCTGCCACGTCTACTCTGAGTTTTCGGCTATTTCTCGAGCAGGCCGGGTGCGTGATGTTTCTCTGTCTTGCGACTTAGTGCATCGATCAGCAATCGCACTCCAGCAACTAACATCACAATCCCCACCAGTCCGCAGACGATCGAAACCGTCGGCAGGGAAGCCGATTCAAACTCGACTCCTTCAATTTGCTCGGCAATTGCAGTCGCCGTTTGGACCGCGGAGTAATACCGCTCCGCCGCAATTGTCAAACAAATCGCAGCGCAAGCAATCAAGAAAACTCCAATGGTGCGGACTGAAATCATGACGTGGCCGCCGATTCACCTAACGATCGGATTAGTGCCGCTGTGACAACCGCCAGCCCTTGGTAAAAACCTGAGCCGGCTCGCCCCGCAACTCCATCAAGCATACGGCTCGCCCAGTTTAAATGTTTTGGAACGAACAAAACAAGAATTTCGCTCACAGCCGGATCAGTCTGAGATAAGAGCGCGCCAGCAAATTCAAGCTGCACCCCAAGATGGTCTGGAAAATCACCTCCGAATTCAAAATCCGGAAGCAATTCAAAAAAACGATGCATCGATGAAGACATCTCGGATTGCAATTGGCTCTCAACCCAAACCGATTGGATCGGTGATAGATGCCCCTTGGGCCCAATCAACAGTTCGCAATATTCAACTGCCAAAGACTCAACGACCGAGTCGCTGACAACGTTCGGCACCGATCCACCCAAATCCTCGTAAGGCAGTCGAAATGAATCTGCTCGCATCGCCGTCATTGTTTCCACATCAAGCTCATGGAGCCATAGTCTTCCGAGCAATTTGCAGATACCGGCAAGTTCAATGGTTGATTGATTCATTTGATCCGAATAAGAATGAGACTAATGCTAAAAACGATATTCTAAGTCCGTCAAGCATGATTCCTAGAGCAAATGAAGGCCAGGAAATGATCGAGATTGACAAGCAAATCGGTTTGACCACGTTTTTACCAAAACCAAGGCATCGACATCACGAAGCTGAATTAACGCTTTAATCCTGAGCGAGGACTTGACTCGTTTGAAGCGGCGGAAAAACCTGATCCGAGACGCGATAACTTCCCTTGCACGTCGCCCAAGATTCATGCGACTTTTACGCAAAATCACGCGAGCCGAACAAAGCCTAAGTTGACTTCGTTTTGAGGCGACTTTTGCTCCCGGTTCTGCGTGTGATTCTTAAAGTTTAACGTCAAACTTTTCCATAAACTCCGCCAGTACCTTATTGGCATCGGCAAGGTTTTTGACCCGCATTAAATGTTCATTGATCGCTTTTTTCTGGGCATCCCGATAATCGTTTATTTCTTTTTTCAAAGCGATCGCATTTCGAGAATTTGTAGCCATTGCTTTTTCAAAAGCAGCACTAAAGTCAATCATCTTTTTCTCGGCCGCCTTGAGCTTGGGCAAGGCCTTTTTTGCTGACGCTTCATCCACGATGCTCGCAAAGGCATTTTCCAGATCTGCCGTCGGCCCCTTCATCGCATCATAAGCTGATTGAAGTGAGTCAACCGCAGACTCGCCGCCACATCCCAACACCAAACACAGAAGAAAAAGAACGTTGAGTGGAAAAATAGTTCGAGAAAAATACATAGGTCTTCTAATTTGAATGACTCAGTTTCAAAGATCACAGAATGTGGTTTTAACTTGAATCAATAATTGAGTCAAACCAGTGGGCACTGGCACATGCTGTGCCTTGATTGAATGCCAAGCATGCTTACGATGGTGATCAAACGTCTAGTCTTAACTCAACCCAATGACGCTATCAGGTTTGGCTTCGAACTCTTTAGCCAATACAAAACGAAAGATTATCGTGAGTCCGACGATTAATGTTTTTGCTGACAATCCCGCCGTGGCACAACAATTTGCAACGGATTTAGTTGAGCTGATTTCAAAGCTTTCCCAGACTCAAAACAAGATCACACTCGCCCTTTCTGGTGGCAGCACTCCCAAATTGCTGTTCGAAATTCTTGCGGAACAATTTGCAGACCAGATTGACTGGAATCAGGTACATTTTTTTTGGGGCGATGAGAGGTGCGTATCGCCGAATGATCCTCAAAGCAACTTTGGAGAGGCGAACAATTTACTGCTTGAACTCATCAACATCCCTGCGAGCAATGTGCATCGAGTGCTGGGAGAATCGGACGCAGGCGAAGAATGCAATCGCTACGAAACTGAATTAAAGGCCCACCTGGACACCGACGATGCAGGTACGCCGGCATTCGACATTCTAATTCTGGGGATGGGTTCCGACGGTCACACCGCTTCAATCTTCCCACACGAAATAGAGTTTTTAGATTCACCGAGGATTTGCGAAGTTGCGACACATCCAGAAAGCGGACAAAAGCGGATCACGCTGACGGGGAAAGTCCTCAACGCCGCGCGAAATCTATTCTTCCTAATTACCGGGGATAGCAAAGCAACCGTTTTGGCTGAAATCATTCACCAATCAGGGCAATTTGAATCCTATCCAACCTCCTATATAAAACCGGTTGGCGGTCGCACGTTCTACGTCGACCAAGCCGCAGCAAGCCAATTAAAGCCGTGAGTTCGCAACACCAACGACACGTAAGACAAAGGCTACTATTTGGCAGTGAGAGCATCGGTAGGCAACTCGACTGTCCCCTTTTTCAGGTCCGACAGTTCCAAGCAATCCTCAACTGCCTGTCTGATTTCCGCTGCTCGAAACGGTTTCTGAACAACCCTCAGCACATTTGGGCGTTCTAAAAAAGACTCAATTTCTAGGTTGCTGAATCCGCTCATTAAAACCACTGGAATGTCGATCTTCAATTTTTCCATTTCACCGAGAACTTCATTCCCACCAATTTCCGGCATCACAACATCTAAAATGACACAGGCGAGGTCATCTTTGTGCGTTAAAACCTGCTCGACACCTCGCTCACCTCCAATGGCAGTGACCACCTCACACCCACACATCGAGACCAATTGATGACAAGTCTCGAGCACCGATTTCTCATCATCGATGATCAACACCTTTTTTCCACGCAAGGATTCTTCCCCGCCTATAATTGAGTGGAATTCCGAAACGTTAATAGCGTCTAACTGATTGTGAAACGCTTCGACACTCTCAAGCGGAAACAGCACCTTGAATGATGTTCCAACTCCTGTCTCAGACTGACACCGAATGAGTCCATCATGCGCTTCGACGGCGCCGTAAACCACCGAGAGTCCGAGTCCGCGACCCATGTTCTCCGAACTCGAATAAAATGGCTCAAAAATACGTTCGAGTTCTTGATGTGTGACGCCGCTTCCAGAATCCAGCACTTCCACGAACCCCATTTCACCACCCGTGGTACGAGACCCAAATAACGACGGGTCATCTTCGACTTCACCAATGATCTGCTTGCCGCTTTTGATCGTGATCACACCATTTGAGCTCGAAGCCTCAACAGCATTTGTTATCAGATTCAAAAAAACTTGTTCAATTTGAGTCGAATCAACTTTTGTATAAATGGGATCTGTTGACAGTTCGAGAACCAAAGTCTGTCCCTCGAGACAGACGGACTCAAGTACAGACTGACACTCCCTGACCAAGGAATTCATGTCAACAATTTGCTTTGCTATAATCTGCTTTCCAGCGTAGGCCAACATTTGCTTGCTCAGCTTTGCCGCTTTTTCAGCTGACTTGATTATGCTGTCTACTCGTTGAAGGACAAATTTCTTATCGCCAAGATCGTTCTTTAGTCGAATAATTTCTGCATTGCCCAACACCCCCACAAGAATATTATTGAAATCGTGGGCCACTCCTCCGGCCATTAAACCCAAGCTTTCCATACGTTGAAGTCGCTGAAGTCTTAGCGCCAAATCGTTGTAATTCTTTTGATGTTCAATCGCTGCAACCTTTTCACCCTCTAATTCACCCTTCACATGATTGAGGTGGTTCCGTATCAAGTAAACGAGCAACCAGGGGATTGCAACTAAAACGATGACCGTTGTGATTAGCGAATATTTTTTCAAAAACTGAACAGCTGCCTCGTCGCGATCGGATTTCACTTCCGCTGCAGCAAGCTGCTGATTCTTCCTGAAGTTTTCCTTTTCTGAACTTGCACGTTGTTCTTCGATCTCGTCCGCCAGTTCCTGCAACTCATCAAATCGCTTTACCAGATCGTTTTGAGTAAGCCCTCTTCGAGATAGCTCTGCTTGGGCGAAATGCCCCATATCTTCACTTTGCAGGGCAATGAAATGGTCAGAAGCGTTACGGACGAATGGCGACGAATTCTCGAATAAATCCAAAGACTTCAGCAACTTCATTTTCTCAATCGCTTCTTCAGGATTCCCGCACTCCTTCAAAACTCTACTTTGAGCGCGAAGAAATTGCTCAATCATGTCTTGTGAACCAAGCCTCATGGCAACTTCTACCCCTCTTTTCAACCGGCTCAATCGAGCCTCGGGGTGGGTATCTTTTCGACTCAAGACGCTTTCAAAAGCGATGCATTTCCCAGTCAGGTCACGGTTCCCAAGATTTTCGGCAATAAGCTCCGCTTCCTTGACTTTGATGAGTCTAGCGTTGATGTCATGACGCTCATGCGCCTCCTGACTGGCAATCAACTTTTCAATCACAAGAGCATCTGGATAACTCTCGTAGGGTTGAAACTGCTTCATGGATTCAAGCAAACCCTGAACCGACTCTTGCTCGACCGACTCACTGAGTCGGAAGACCCGAAAATACAATTCAGCACAGCATCTTCTAAGCTTCAGATCCGAATCTTCGCATGCCGTTGCGGCCTCCTCAATGTATTCCAAAATTGAATCTGAATGATGCTTTGGATCCAACGAGTGGGTTCGCAAATCCAACAAGGCCAATCCCGCATGGAGCCTAAGATCCGCTCGGCCAGCCCGGTCAATTTTACGGCTATTGAGTCTCACCATGGATGGTTGCCGATTGGTTCCGTGAGCAAAGCTTACAAGAACATCCAAGTCCAGTCGGGCCAACTTTTCAAAATCTGAATTATCCACGGTCTGCGCCCACTTCAACGCAGCCTCCGCATTTTGAATCGCCCGCTTAAGATCTCGACACCGCAAGTCATCGGTCCGCTTGAACATCGCCAGCAGCTTTGACTCAGATGCGGTCCCCCAATCGAAATTCCTGCTAAGAAGCACATGCCCCCAATCATCTTTCACAGGCAGCACTTTGCCGATAGCACCAGATTGAAAAGCAAGAACCGCACCCAACGCAACGATGAAATGGACCGCATTTGCAGCCCGCTTTGGGGTGATCGCAATTCCACCCATGTTTTGTTTGGCCAGCATTGATAGCGTAAAAGAAAAAGTTGAATGGTCAGAATAGACAGCAAGATGTCTTCATCTTGCATTCAAAATTTTACCGTGAGTAACCAACTATTGCTGCAATCAAAAATCACATCAAACGTTTTTTTGCAAAACAAACGATTACGCAGCTCAAACCCTAGCTTTTCAACCATTTTCCAGGAACGGCGCGAGACCGCCGAGACTGCAATCTCGCTATTGAGACAATTCCGCCTGACGCAACGGTGCACCTAATTCACCGCAAAACCACTCGCACAGAAACGGCTCGCTTGAAACAACTGCGATTTGTTACGCGAATCACGAAATCTCACAACAGATTAAGGCGGGAGGTTCCGAAAAGTTATTTATCAAGCAACTGCTGATCCAGCCAACAGTGCCTCTCTTCTCCACCTCCACTTTTCCACTTTAATTTTTGGTAAGACACCAGATCTTGATGGTCTGAAAGCAACTTGCGGGCTCTTTCCAAATGAGTATTTCCACTTGCCCTGTAGGGGATTTCCAAGATGACGCGCGTCCTAAAACTTGCTTCAATCCTGATTACTACACTGACATTACTTTCAACTTGCCAAGCCAATTCTGCAATTGAGACTTACGAACTGGGAGTCTTCACGGCGGAAGGCTGTGGAGTCACGAGCACTGAGGCAGTCGGCGAAGCGAACTTTGATTTGTTTTTGCGTCTCCGCGATATCGAGGCAACGCTTCCACAAAACCACGTCCTGCTGGAATACAAAATTGTCTCCGAGGGATTTCTTGACCCCCTGACGTATCAAATCCACTTCATTGTCATCGTTTGGGAAAAAGCCCCGCCCGGCCCACCGATGGGCTAGGTAGGGGATGAATTAAAAAAAGCACAGCCGATCAACCTCGAAACTCGCGATGCTGTCTTCAGAACCTATTGCCACCCCAACGGATTAAACCTCAACTGACGACTCACGGTCCTCGATCGAAACAAACGTCCGCTGGTCAGGTCCGATGTAATCGGCCCCAGGGCGAATCAAGCGATTATTGGCTCGCTGTTCAAATACATGCGCAGCCCAACCGGTGACTCGTGAAAGCACAAAAATCGGCGTGAACATCTCGGTGGGTATTCCCAAGAAGTGGTAAGCCGATGCGCTATAAAAATCGAGGTTCGGAAAGAGCTTTTTCTCACGCCACATGACCTCCTCGATTCGCTCAGAAACGGGATAGAGAACCGAATCCCCATTAGCCTCAGCAAGCTTTTTTGCCCATGACTTAATCACATCGCTTCGTGGATCAGAAACAGTGTAGACTCGATGCCCAAACCCCATAATCAATGATTTGCTGGCAAGCTTATCCATAATTCCCGCCTCCGCTTCATCGGCCGACTGATAAAGTTCAATTAACTCCATCGCAGCCTCATTGGCTCCTCCGTGCAGCGGCCCCCGCAAAGTACCAATCGCTCCTGTGATCGCAGAGAAAAGATCCGAAAGCGTTGCAGTACACACTCGGGCCGTAAACGTTGATGCATTGAATTCATGCTCGGCGTACAGGATCAACGAAACGTCCATCACACGCCTGTGTAAATCCGAGGGAGGTTGGCCATGCATCTTGTCGAGAAAATATCCCGCAATCGAGTCCTCACTGGATTCAAAGTCGATCTCCTTCCCATCTTGGCTAAAGTGGTACCAATAAGTCAGCATTGATGGCAAGCTCGCCAACAAACGCTCTGCCTTATCTTGCTGCTCACTGAATGACGTTTCCGGCTCCAACACACCCAACATCGAACACCCCGTCCGTAGCACATCCATCGGATGAGCCGTTTTGGGAATTGCTTTCAACGTCTGGCAAAGAGAATTGGGAAGTGAACGTTTGCTCAGCAATCGTGAGCGAAAACTATCAAGTTCCTTTAACACGGGCAGGTGACCGTACAGCAATAGGAAGGCGACCTCCTCAAAAACTGCATTCTCAGCCAAGTCATGAATTGAGTAACCACGGTAATTGAGCCCGCTGCCTTCTTTGCCGACGGTGGCGATGGAAGTTTCTCCAGCAACCACTCCTGCCAAGCCGCCCGTCTTCTTTTTTTTCATCGTCATGATCGAATACCTTTTTAGTTCGATTTTTTCAGAATCTCATCAATCTGTTGTTCGTAAGTGTAATAGTCGAGATTCGCGTAAAGATCCTCGCGAGTTTGCATCTTACTGACCCATTCCTGCTGAGAACCAGTGTTCCGAATCCCCTCATACATTTCTTGAGCCGCTGCACTCATCGCACGGAACGCTGAAAGCGGATACAAAACCAGTTTGACTCCAGCGTCTCGCAGCTCATCAACCGTCAGCAAGGGACTCATCCCGAACTCTGTCATGTTGGCGAGGACCGGGACTGAGAGCGAGCTGGTAAATTTCCGATATTCATCCGGGTCGGTTATTGCCTCCGCAAAAATCACATCCGCCCCGGCTTCAATGTATTTTTGACACCTTTCAATTGAAGCGTTTAGCCCCTCATTGGCTAAGGCGTCAGTCCGAGCCATGATCACAAACGACTCGTCATTTCTCGCGTCAACCGAAGCATGAATCCGATCGACCATCTCAGAGGCTTCCACCATTGCCTTACCGGGGCGATGCCCACACCGCTTGGCTGCTTGTTGATCCTCGAGGTGCATGGCTGCAGCACCTGCCTTGATAAATGCCTTCACTGTTCGAGCCACGCAAAGAGCATGCCCCCAGCCCGTGTCGGCATCCACCAGAAGTGGCAATTCACTCACGGCCGTAATTCGCTCAATATCAGCGACAACGTCCGTCATCGAAGTCATGCCTAAATCGGGCATCCCAAACGATGCATTGGCGACTCCAGCCCCCGATAGATAAATTGCCCGGTATCCCACGCGCTGCGCCATCAAAGCACAATACGCATTGATAACCCCCGGGATCTGTAAGGGGGTCTCGTCCTCAATTGCTGTTCGAAAACGACTTCCTGGAGTTTCAGCCATAACGCGTCTGGGCTCAAAGTGAAAAAATTGTGAACCCTGATTTTCGACTGCAAATATGAGCATGAATAGGGGCGGGTTAACAATTTTGAAAGTTCCTTCACGACGCGTATCCATTAAGTGGATTTTTGCCTCTCAAAAATGAGCGCATTGCCCAATCTCAATCAAGATTCATCGCGAAGAATTAACTTCCAGGATAACGATTGGCTTTCACCAAAACGCAGCTTAAGTTACCTTGTTGGAGTCGAGTGATATCCCTTTAGGGGCGTCGACGTGCATTGGCAGTTTACGCTGATACAAATCGACTGATTGATCAAAACTTAACCCGCTTTGTTGGACGAGAATTATGGCAACGGCAACCGAATCACGAATCGCTTTATTGGACCGGGGCGAATTCCCTGAGGGCCTTCTGCGCAATACAGCGCCCGCCCGACTTTACGAAGAAGCAATTCATTTTGACAACGGTTCAATCACCAGCAGCGGTGGACTTTCATCACTCTCGGGCAAAAAAACTGGACGCAGTCCAAACGACAAACGGATCGTCAAGCAAGCGAGTATTGAAAATGACGTTTGGTGGGGCGACGTCAACATTCCCATGTCAGAAGAATCTTATCAAAAGGTGCGTGCCCAAGCCGTCAATTATCTTGATACTTGCGAGCACTTTTATGTGCTCGATGCGTTTGCGGGTTGGGACCCAAAGTGTCGCTTAAAGGTCCGTGTTATCTGCTCGCGTGCCTACCACGCTTTGTTTATGCACAACATGTTGATTCGTCCAACGCCGGAGGAACTTGAGTCGTTTGGCGAACCAGATTATGTCATCTACAACGCTGGAGCGGAGCTGGCAGACCAATCGATTGACGGTGTCGAAACAGATACTTGCGTTGCCTTGAACTTTGACGAAAAAGAAATGGTGATTCTCGGAACCGAATACGCCGGAGAAATGAAGAAGGGCGTCTTCACCATCATGAATTATTTGATGCCAAAGCGGGACATCCTTTCGATGCATTGTTCGTGCAACGTTGGAGACCGTCATGACGTCTCATTATTCTTCGGACTATCGGGGACCGGCAAAACAACCCTATCGGCTGATCCCAGCCGCAAGTTAATTGGTGATGATGAGCATTGCTGGAATGACCACGGTGTCTTTAACATTGAAGGGGGATGTTACGCGAAATGCATCAACCTCTCGGCTGAAAAAGAACCACAAATATTTAATGCGATTCGGTACGGCTCAGTGCTGGAAAACACGATTCAAGATCCCGTTTCCCACGAAGTCGATTTCGACAATGTCTCGATCACACAAAACACTCGATGCTCTTACCCCATCGAATTCATCGACAATGCACAGATCCCTTGCGTTACTGATCCCCCAAAAAACGTGATCTTCTTGACTTGCGATGCCTTCGGGGTTTTACCACCGGTGAGCAAATTGAATTACGCTCAAGCGATGTATCACTTCATCAGTGGCTACACCGCAAAGGTCGCAGGAACTGAGATGGGCGTCAAAGATCCCGAAGCAACCTTCTCGGCCTGTTTCGGCGCGGCGTTCCTCGTTTGGCACCCGACCAAATATGCAGAACTCCTCGCTGATCAAATGCTGATGCATGGGTCCACCGCTTGGCTGGTCAACACTGGCTGGAGTGGGGGTGCTTTTGGTGTCGGCTCAAGAATCAGCCTCGGTTATACGCGGTCAATTATCGACGCCATTCATAACGGCTCCCTGGCAAACGTCGACTTCACAACTGACCCAATTTTTGGTTTGACGGTCCCAAAATCATGTGCTGGAGTGCCCGGGCGAATCCTACAACCCCGAGGAACCTGGGAGGACCCGAAGTCCTTTGACCACACCTCGAGACAACTTGCCCGAAAATTCAAAGATAATTTTGCCGCCTATCAGGACAAGGCAAGTGACGAAGTCAAAGCAGCTGGGCCGAGGGTTTAGGCGGCTGAAAAACATATCAACCACGAAACTTGCATTTCCAATTCGGTGCTTGGCCCCAACCTGAGGGATCATTGATCTACAGACCGAGACGACGGAGGCACGAGGTCAACAGGGACGCAGTCCCGTTGGCAATTGGCTCACAGTAGCCAAGCCGAAGCAATAAGATGAGCTGAGACACTTAACAGAGCTTAAACAATCGGATTCGTTTACTTGGGCGTGAAGTAATTTGATCGCCCCGCAATTTGGAGCCTGAAGATCGTTCGGTTTCAACTTATCTCAATCTGTTTTGGTTGTTCGGGCCAGTTGGCGAACATGATTGTGTAAAACATCCAAAGCTGGTTGATTTTGACCTCCTCGGGGCACAATCAAGTCCGCGTGCTGCTTGGTGGGTGCGATGAACTCGAAATACATCGGGCGGACCGTTTGCTCGTACTGAGTCAAAACCGAATCGAGTGAGCGTCCACGTTCCCGCGTATCTCTTTTAAGACGACGCGTTAAACAAATATCCATTGGCACGTCAACAAAAATCCGCAAATCCAATCGCTCGACAACCGCGGGATCATGCAACACCAGAATCCCCTCAAGGATAACAATACCCGCAGGCTGAAGGCTCAGACATTCAGATTTGCGATTGTGTTGGGAATAATCATATTGCGGAACATCCACCGCTTGCCCAGCTTTCAGTTGATCAAGGTGCTCTACCAAAAGTGCGTGCTCAAACGCACGAGGGTGGTCATAATTAATTTGTTCGCGCTGCTCAAAAGTAAGATCATTCCGTTCACGGTAGTAATAATCTTCGTGGAGGATCGCAACATTTCTTTCAATGCCTTGCTCCGCTAAGCGACCGTGTAATTGACGTGCCAGTAAACTTTTCCCAGCTCCTGACGCTCCTGCGATGCCAATGATGGTGACGGGTGGATTCAAAATAATTTAACCTTGTTTTTTTCAGCAATTGTCGAATCGAGAATTCCGCCTCGGCGCGTGGATGGAAACGAGACGTAATTGTAATGCTTCGCGGGGCAACCGATAGTATTACTTCAATGCCATCATTTCAGACAGTAAACAGGACTGGGATTTGGCTGGCTTGGTTAAGACGCGGGTTCGGTGCTCGGAGTCGGAAATCATCTATACCTCAGGGAAGGCATTTTCCTAACGAACAATATCAATAAACCGGGTCGCGTCTGCCGAAGTATCGGCTTGGGCAAACAGAGTGAAACAAACTGAGAGTGGAGTGTCCGACTCCGGCAAACGTCTCAAAGTGACGAAGGGTTAGCGAGGTAAAAACACGGTTCGATTGAAACACCCTGCAAAGCTTGATAGCCAGACTCCTTCAGAGGCTAACAACAGGCCAGCTAAAAAGCCTCAAGGCGGCGGCCCATCCTCCCTTAAGCGTTCTATTTTCTAATTCCAACAATGACTGGGTCATGATCGGAACTTCGAAACGGATCCGCCACATAAAGCGTCTCAGGATTGAACTCCTGATTGTAATCAAGACACCGTGGTTCGTCCGCATTGATATGCCAAGTTGCGATCCCAGTGACATCAGTGGCTAACGATTCTGTTGCCATTGCATGATCCAGGCTGCCGCACTGGCCGTAATAAATGAAGGAGTAATGTTCTAAATGTTTACCGGACACGTGCTGCTCACTTAGATGTTGGCGAAGGTCAACCAACCCCTTCCCTCGCATCGCGTCGATCGGATCTTCTTGCCCGTAGGCATTGAGGTCGCCAATGACAAGAACTCGGGTTTCCTGCTTTGTCTGCTTGAGCTTAGCGACGTAATTGCAAATCGCCAGCGATTGAGTTCGTCGTGTCGCATTGTAAGCACCTTGCCCGTCACCTTTGTTTTTGTCGGCCTCATCGGCCCGGCTTGAACTGCCCTTTGACTTGAAATGGTTGACGATGACAGCGAATGAACGCCCCCCTTCGATTGGCTTAAACCTTTGAACCATTGGTGTTCTCGCGACTTTAAATGAATCGTTACGGATCATCGCAACCTCTCCCAAAGGTACCACGCGGTCGACTCGGTAAATCATACCGACACGAATCGAATCTTTGCCTCCGGGCGTTTCGCGAAATTCATCGGGTAGCCCACATCCTTTAAACACTTCCTTTCCGATTTTCTGATTCAATGCCGCGACAAGGCGATTCTCCGCAGCGAGATTATTCTCAATCTCCATCAAACCGATGACATCTGCCTGCAAGGCAATCATGGCAGATACCAGCTTTGCCTCTTGCCTCTTCAACTCAGAGGTCGAGTCCGCACCGCGAGCATTGTTGCCTCCGTCATCAATCGTCGTGAAATAGTTAAGCACGTTAAAACTCGATACAGTGACGTCTGCGTTGCCAACATCGGGCCGCTGCGGACGTTCGGCTGGCTGCCATCGAAGCGGTGCATTGGGTACCAGCAAAAGGTTGCTACCAGCTTTTACCAGTTTCCCCGAAACCCCATTGATCACCGATCCAACGCGGACCGTCGGTAGCGTTTTGCCAAGCCTGGGAAACAGTGTGGGTGGGAACACATTTTCTTTGGCCGATCCATCGTCCAGAATAAGAGTGGCTTTGTCATTGTTTTTTTGCATCTCCGTGACCTTGGCGACATTACTACCACCCTTGGAAGTTGTTCCTTCAGGATCAGCATCATTAGGGTCAATTCGGTTAGTCGGAACATAAATTCGATGCCGTGCTACTTTGATTTGACCGCGGCGAATTAAATCGTAAGTATCGACAACTACCAGGTCCCCTCGCACCGTTACGGTTCGTCCAACCAGCGAACCCCAGTCGACGGCAGTCAGATCCCCACTGATGATCAAGGGTTCATCGACCTCCCCGGATTCTTGAGCAGTGCTGTCCCCCCCAGCAGCGACTGAGTCAGCAATTGAATCTGAGGCAGTCTTCTCAGCTGAATCGGATTCGTACCCTTTCGTCGGTACACAACCGGTACAGAGCAAAACAACCAACATTAAGTTGAAAAGCATGGAGTAAATTTCCTGAGTCGTGCGGATTTTCATTTCAGAGTCTACCAAGCATATTAGTTTCGATTGAAACAGATTGGTCTTGCCAACCAGCTT
>JAQWLH010000097.1 GCA_029247405.1 Mariniblastus sp. | reverse complement strand
CATTCAAGTAAAGGACAGGATCACCTTGACTTCGAAACTTGACCCCTTGATGATTCGACGGCAAAAATGCACTGCCCCATAATCGCGAGTAAATAGGCTGTGCCTGGTAAAAATTATTCTTGGACAACAGGACTACAAACGCTGGCAAATCGGAGTTCTCACTCCCCAAGCCGTAGCTGAACCAGGAACCGACACTGGGTCTTCCTGGCTGCTGATTTCCCGATTGAAAAAAAGTAATGGCAGGATCATGATTAATCGCTTCGGTATGCATGGATTTTACAACACAAAGCTGATCTGCCACTTTGGCGGTGTGCGGAAGTAAATCACTGATCCATGTCCCACTCTTGCCATGCCGTTGAAACGCGAACGGCGGATTGACGATAGAGAATGAATTTTGACCCGCGGTCATTCCAGTAAGCCTCTGGCCTTGCCGCACTGATTCAGGAAGCGGAGTACCATGCAAATCCTTGAGCGAAGGTTTGTAATCGAGCAATTCCATTTGGGACGGAGCGCCGGACTGCAACAAGTAGATCACCCGTTTTGCTTTGGGAGCAAAATGCGGCAATCCCAAGTCGTTTCCCCTGCCTGCCGATGACTGACCGAACAACTGTGGATTTAACAACGACGCCAATGCGACCGAGCCGATCCCAGTCGCCGTACGGCCAAAAAACTGGCGTCGATTTTCCAACAATGCGGCTTGTTCAACAGGATTCATACCTAGCCTCGATTGATTGTTTCATCCAAATTTAATAGCAGACGACTCACTTCCATCAACGCCGCGTGCTGTACGGGGTCCAATGGCTGAGACGGCCCCAATGACGCAGCCCCCAACATGGAACGGACAGCTTCGGGGTCACTTTGAAAGCCCTCTTTTCGATCCCGATAAAACTCCAACAACACCTCAAGCTCGCGCTCGGTGGGATTCCGAGCCGTGGCTAATTCAAATCCATACCGGATCCAGTCTTGCGGGCGCTCTCCTCCCTCGTGCATCATCCTGGCTGCAAGATAACGTGCAGCTTCGACGTATTGCGGGGCTTGCAGCAACAACAACGCCTGCAATGGCGTGTTGGTTCTCGAGCGTTGCACGATGCAGAATTCGCGAGAAGGAGCGTCCATCGTTTTGAGCATCGGCGACAAAACCGTGCGTTTCCAAAACGTATACACGCTTCTGCGATATAACGAATCCCCCGTCCCCACCACGTACGCACTCGACAAACCGGGACGATTATTAAGCTCAAGCCACAACCCTTGAGGTTGATAGGGAAACACGCTTGGCCCCCCAACTTCATGCGTCATCAAACCGCTTATCGCTAGTGCTTGGTCACGAATCTGCTCTGCATCCAAGCGGATCCGCGGCACACGAGCCAGGAGTCGATTAGCAGGATCACGTCCCAGCAATTCTGCAGAAACGCTGGAGCTCTGGCGATACGTCGCCGAATTCAAAATCAAGCGAAACATCTCCTTTACGTTCCAACCGCTTTCCACAAATTCAATCGCCAACGCATCGAGCAGATCAGGGTGAGTTGGCCAAGCACCTTGCGTTCCAAAGTCCTCGACTGACTTGACTAATCCAGTCCCCATTAACCGCTGCCAGTAACGGTTGACCGCGACTCGAGAGGTTAATGGGTGCGCGGGATCGACCAACCAATTGGCCAACCCGAGTCGGTTGCGGGGGGCGTTGAGTGCCATGGCATTAAGAGCAGAAGGAACATTTGCAGAGACAACCTCACCCTTGAGGTCATACTGCCCTCGTTTGAGCACGTAAGTTTGACGTGGCTTGGCCAAATCTCGCATTACCATTGTTTTTGGATAACGCTTTGCCAACGACAGCTGCTGTATCTTTTTTTGCAACGCAGCAATTTTCGAATCAGTTTCCTGTCGTAAATATTCCCGAAGCAACTTTTCATCGAGCGGGCTTCGCGCACCGGGGGATGACTTGGCTGCTGCGTGGACCCCGGCTGGTAAGATTTGGAGGAAAACCTGACTTTCGGCATCCTGGGTGATCGAAATCCGGGGACGCCCAATGCCATGAGTGGCAAAATTCGCTTCGTGACGCAATTTTACAATCAGTCGAGTTCCATTCACGAATCCAATCGGTTGATCGGCCACAAAAACGGCGGTTGCCGATTGTTTTCGCGTTGGTCCATCGACGGCCCAACCGTTGTTATTTCTCAATTCGCCATCAATTGCTTTTTCAACTTCGTAATTCACCTGGGAATAGTCAGCCATCGCCTTTTTGAATTTTACTTTTACCTTTTGGCTCGGCCTCTCTTTTGAAATCGCTTCCAACTCAAACTCACTTAAGACAAAGTTGGAGTTGCTATGGCGCCCCGGTCCGCCCGCCGGCAATGAAGGATCCGTCAGACATTCCAAACGGATTGCCGTGATCCCGACCGCGTCAGTCTCAAAGGAAATTTCGTAGACGTCTTTTCGTGGATTGCCGCCGCCAGCCAAAATGGAAAAATCGGTCTGTTGGGTTAGCGTCGAGCCTCCACTTGAGACCAATGCGGTTGGCTTTAATGCTTTCCATTCCGCTAATTCTGCAGCGGCAATTTTGGCACACCAACGATTGAATTTTTCGTCACTCACAGGAAGCTTCAAATCCGCAAGCTGAAGGTTCGCTTCAGCCAGTTCCTGAACCGATTTTGGATTGGGCTTTTTTGCAAACGGCGATGCAATTTGTTGCGTCGGTTCAAAACCGTTCAATCCTCGTTCGGCAACCTGGTTAAAAAACGCCGAAAGTTCAAAAAACTCTTTTTGGGAAATTGGATCGTATTTGTGATCGTGGCAGCGTGCACACCCAACGGTCAGTCCCATCCATACCGTTGCAGTTGTGTTCAAACGGTCAAGCACGTATTCGGTTCGATACTCCTCATCGATCACGCCCCCCTCAATCGTGATTGGATGGTTGCGATTAAAACCGGTCGCCAATATTTGCTGGTCCGTCGCGTTGGGGATTAAATCACCTGCCAATTGCTCAACGGTAAATTGATCAAACGGCATGTTTTGGTTGTAGGCATGGATGACCCAATCTCGCCACACCCACATGGTCCGTTTTTGATCATATTGATACCCGCTGGAGTCGGCATACCGAGCAAGATCCAGCCAGTGCTTGGCCATATGTTCGCCGTAAGCGGTCGAGGCCAAATAGCGATCGACCATTTCTTCATAAGCCGACTCAGATTCATCGTTCACGAACATCGCGAGCTCGCCAGGCGTGGGAGGCAAACCGGTCAAGTCCAAAGCAACTCGACGTATCAAGGTTCGTTTGTTGGCAACTGCCGAAGGTGAAAGCGAGGCCTGTTCAAGTTTTTGTAAAACAAAATAGTCAACAAAATTTCGGGGCCAGGACACCTGTTGAATTTTGGGAAGCGAAGGCCGAACTGGAGGTACAAATGACCAGTGCACTTCATATTGAGCGTTCTGTTCAATCCATTTTTCCAGTAGTTTAATTTCAGTCTTCGAGAGTGATTTCTCGGTGGCCACCGGAGGCATGTGCTCCCATTGGTCCGTCGAAGAAATTCGATCCAGAAGCAGACTTTTTGATACATCGCCCGGAACAATTGCAAAACCTTCGCCAGATTCGAGTTCGGCAGTGGCGCCTGCATAAGTGTCTAAACGCAAACCTGCTTCGCGCGTATTGGCATCAAAACCATGGCATTGAAAACAGTTCTCCGAAAGAATCGGGCGGATGTCTCGGTTGTAGAGAATTTCCTCTTGGGCATTTAACGGGGACGCTAAACCAAACAACACCCAACAGAAAATGAGATAAATGAACCGTATCATGAGGTGCGACCCGATCAATTCGATTAATCTGCTCGTTTAATGGAAACCTAATTCTGAACTAAACCCATCCTATCACAGGTTCTTGACCAAGTAAGCAGAATCCCAAGTCACATTCACACGAAAAGGCAGACAGTTTTCCGTCTATTTATCTTGAAAGAATACGGCCAAAGCGGCTGCATGATTTTGTTTGATCCGTTTTCAGCAAAAACCATCACTGATTTGTATGGCCAAGATTTAAAATCAAATTCACTTCCACAGCAAGGTGCGATTGGGGGCGAACAGGCTGGTTCTCAGCGCAGCCAAAAAACAAATCACCGCCCTGGGGTCGGAGGAGCTCAACGCAGTGCTCGGAGGAGATCATTAGATTCATCAACGCGTTGCAAATCATATGACCTCTGCAATGCAGAACAAATGTGTTGACCCGGAGTCGCCACTGAGCAATGCTTTAGTCTGAACCAGACTCGGCGAGCGTCTGTTCTTCTCAACAACGTCCTTCGCCCGCATGACGGTACAATCTTCGCATCGACCATTCGTTTCCTTCCGTGTAATAAGCAATCATGTTCACCCACTCCAGCATTTACAGCCTGTTGATCTGTTCACTCACATTTCTTGGCCTTCGTGCCGATGACTCGGTTGGACCCTATCTAGGCACAATCAAAACGACCGAAGCCCACCTGCTGTACAGTCCCGGAAAAGAGGTCGTTCAACTTCGGTTGACGGTCCGCGACGACCGAGATGCCGTTATCGCGAGCATCGAAACTAAGAGCGATCCCGAGCAAGATTTTGTCGCCAAGTTTCAGGTGACCGGGCTAACACCAGGCAGCCACTATCGCTACCAAATCGAAAAGATCGTCGCTGGCAAAGCAACCCTGATTGCGGGAGGAACAGAGGACTTTCAATTCTCCACAGTGCCAGAACAACGTCGAGGTCAGGTGGTCACTGCCGCCTTTGTTTCATGTGTAAACGATTCAACCGATCCAGTTTGGAAGGAGATGGCGAAACACGAACTCAATCTGCTGTGCCTCGGCGGTGACACACCGTACGCTGACACCGGCAACCTTGCTGACCTAAGACAAAAGCACCGTCATCTCCTCCAGCGTCCCAACCTCGCCGATATGGGTAGAAGCATTTCCGTCGTTGGCACATGGGACGATCACGATTTCGGTTTAAATAATGCAAACGGCAAACGAGATGCTGCTCTCAAAAGCAATACCCGTCGCGCTCTTATGGAGTACCGCGCTCACGACCAGTTCGGCAGCGGTAACGAAGGCATCTTCCACAAAACCGACCAAGGTGCTTTAGAAGTGTTTTTGCTCGATGCCCGCTGGTACTCCCAAACCTCCGCTTCTCCGGTCGACGCCAACCAATCAACCTGCTTTGGAAAAACTCAATGGCAATGGTTGCTTGAAAACCTTCGCCAATCCAAAGCTCCATTCAAAATTCTCCTGCAGGGACAAATCTGGCAAGACAAAAAAAATGGAGAAACCGACGACATGCAGACTTACTATGCCGAACGAGATGCCCTTTTAGACTTTATTAAAACGGAAAAAATCTCCGGAGTGGTCCTCGTGGGCGGTGATATCCACGTTTCCCGCTACCTCATGCATCCTCAGCGAGTCGGTTACAACTTGCACGATTTCATCATCTCCCCAGGCCACACCAGCGTGATTCCAAGTCTAAATGTGTATCACCAGGACCTCGAGTGGTCACGGGCGAAACCTAATCAGTTTCTGGTCATGTCTGCCGACACCCGAAAAGAAGTCCCTGTCCTGACCGTCAAGTTTATGGATAAGGACGGAAAGGAAAATCTTGTCAGAACCTTGTCTCTCGATCAATTAACACCACGAAATGATACGACCGGTTTGAACAAAGGCTTGAGAGGCTACTGGGACTTTAGCGGCGACGCACAAAATAAATCCAAACTTGGAAGGCGTCTCGACGCACGCCCAATCAATGGTGCCACGCTGAAGTCTACTGAAACGCCGCGCGATGGGATCTTGGAATTAAAAAGATCGGCCAACCAATACCTAAGCGTGCCCCGCTCGATGCTCGATGACAATGCTCGCACCTACACTGCCACCGGTTGGATCAAGCCATCGACGCTCCCCGCCCATGACAGCAAAGATCGCCATTTCATTATGGAAAGCTACGTCAACAACCATTGTGATTTGCCCCAAGCCCTGAAAACCGGGTTGGCCATCTCAATCGGATTGAGAGCCTGCGAGGATGCTGAAAAGATCAACTTGCAGCTTCACACTGAAACACTCGTCCCGCAGGCAGTTGGTTCCCAACGCGCACCGAGTAACAAAATCCAGGGTGGATTTAATTGTTTGCTTGACCGCGGACTGTTTTCTGATTGGACTCAGATCGTCGTTACATTCGATTCAAAAACACTGGGCCTCTATCTCAATGGAAAACATGTCAAATCTCATCTACTCCCGATCTCTGCACCGATTGCGGAAACTGGCGGATTGATCATCGGTGGCCACCGCGCGGGCAAGGGACGAAATTTTGACGGTGTCATTGATGATGTTGCTATTTGGAACCGAGTACTCACGCAAACAGAAATCGCCAGGCTTTTTGAAGAGGGCATACCTTCGGTTGTGGCGAGTGATTAACCCGAGGACGCCTTTAATTTCGCTCGAAGTGATCATCAATGGATCACAGTCGGCCGAAACATGTTGCTCAAACTAAGGACAGAGCAATCAACTCACAGGGCACCCATTTTTGAGAAGCTTGATCCCACGAAAACACAAGACGCTTACTTTCCAGTTTTGTCTGGATTCGATATCGTCACCAAGTTGCACTTCAAACAAGTCCGCAAAGTGCAAAAATCTTTGCGAGGCAGTCAGAGCAATGCTGCTTTCCCATGATTGCGGGGCTCGTAATCCTCGAATTAACAGACCGATGAAACCGTTGTTTGGTACAATACGAACGAGATCGCTTCCAGACGGGTCGCGCGACTTGTTTGGCGAAGCCGAATCAAAAACAATTTGTTCTCTAACACTGAAGTTAAATTGAAGGAATCAGGCGATGAAATTGCGATGGATGATGACCAAAGGAGCCATGTTGTTCGTTTTCTTCTTTGTGGGCCAAGTGCTTGTGATGGCTCAAGAAAATTCACCAGAGCAGAAACCGGGTTACGACAAGTCGAAAGACGTTGGAGTCAAAGCACCAGAAAATGCCGATGTTCCATTTGACGGTTCCCAAAAATCACTCGAAGCCAACTGGGAAATGTGGCCAAAACCCGAGATGCCCATCACTTGGTCCCTCGTTGACAACCCAACTGGCCAAGACAAAGTCCTGATGACCAATGGTGGAAAACGCTGGGGGACGCATGATTTGGTCACCCAAAAAAAGTACACCGACTTTGAGTGCCACGTGGATTTTGTGATGATGGGGCCAAGGGGTGACGACAAAGCTGAGGGCTATGCCAATAGTGGCGTGTATTTGCAAAATCGCTACGAAATGCAAATTGAGTCCCCCAAAGGCAAAAATGCGAAAGCACCCTACGAGTGGAAGATTGGCCCCCACGGTATCGGTGCTTTCTGTATGGAGCGCGTTCCGGATGTGAATGCTTGGCGCCCCAATGGCCAATGGCAATCCTTTCACTTTTTGTTTACCGCAGCGAAATGGGAAGGGAACAAAGCGCTCGAGCCGGCCCGAGTGACAGTCTGGTGGAATGGTGTGAAGATTCATAACAACGTGCCAATCAAGCATGCCAACGGCGGTGTCGCTGTCAGCCCCAGCCCCGAAGGGCTCAAACTACAGGAACATGGTCAAGACGTACGCTTTCGCAACATCTGGATTGTTGACCGATCAGCTAAACAGAAAAATGAAATGAGCAAGCCAGATAAAATTGAGATTCGTCAATCCATGCTCGGATACCGAGACACTTTGCTTTTTTATACGCTCAAAAAACAACGAGCAATTCTCGTCGTGTCAATCGACAATCAGGATGAGACTTTCCCCATGACTGGAAAACTCTACCAATTCAAACAAGGCACGACCGAGGAAGGTCTGAAAAAGTGGATCAACAACCAGCATTCCGACGGACTATTTGTTGACATCCCAACGCCCCTGTCCACTGAGAACCTCCCAAAAGAGTTTTGCGAAGTTACTGCCACTGAGCAGACCGGTACGAGCCAAAACTCCGGTCCGCGACCTGGGAAGTTTAAGGATTTCAAGGTGACATTTGCAATCAAGGTGCAAAACGTCGGCAAGGAATTTAAGCTTCCTGCGTTCACCGACACGGCCACCGTTCATGTGGAGAGCAAATAAACGGTCGAGATTGCATTCAAAGGGTTGATGAAATTGCTGACTGATTGGGGTGCAATTATTTTTGCTGGATATTCTGATTGTGGGGGTAACCTCTCCGGTGCTTCTGCCATATTACCCTGATGAGTATATCCAAGAACCAAAATGACAACGGCATTCAGGACGCGATCTCTCAGGTTCAGGCCGGTGATCGGACAGCGTTTGCCGTTGTTGTTCGAAAATATGAACGCCGATTACGGGCTTGGTTGGCAACGCACGCTCCCCCGGGGATTGACCCCGACGAAATTGCCCAGCGCAGCTTTGTCACCGCTTATTCCAATCTTGAGGAATTTGAACCTGGCACCAACTTTCAAGCCTGGTTATTTGCGATTGCAAAGTTTCAACTCAAAACGGACGTGACACGTCTTCGCCGAATTGCAGACTACCATACCCGTTACGCCCCTGATTTGCTGCGTCGCGAATTGGAACTCAGGTCGGAGACCGATGCGATTGATGAATCCGATTGGCTCATTCATCTAAAGCAATGTGTGGACCAATTGGGCGAGCATCTTCGCCAGTTTGTAATCTGGCGTTACACGGATGAAATCACACTTGAAGAAATGGCGCACCGTTCGGATCGTTCGATTTCGGCTGTAAAAAAACAACTATGGAAAATTAGACGAAAACTGCAGGGTTGCGTTGAGCAACGGTTGTCCGGTCAAGGAGAATCAGCATGAATGATCGCCAACGATTTGACGAGCTCTGGACTAATTTCCTCGAAGGCGAACTCTCGCCAGATCGAATGCCAGAACTTCAAGAGTTGCTTCACGATCCGCAATTGCTTGCCGAGGCGACGGATCAGTATCAACTCCACCGTCTTTTGGGATGGCATGGGCAAAGTTTTACAGAGGAAGAGAATAAATTCCTGACGACCACGATGGGCTACTTGCCCGCTGATCAAGACCAATTTGTGTCTGATGTAGAAGAGATTGTTTCAAAAACCCGAAGCGAAAACGAGCTACAGACACGAACGGGAGTCCTCCCTCGGACACGCATGGGTTTACCAACAAAGGTCGTAGCGATCGCGGCAATTCTACTGTTAAGTTGCCTGCTGTATTTTGGCTGGAACTCAGCAAAACCCAAAATCGAAATGGTCGATCTTCGCGGTAATATTATCCTGACCGGAGACGGTGGGAACATTGCTGACAATCTTGTCGTCGGGCATCGTTTCGTGGGAGGCACACTTGAGTCTTTGACACCCGATGCCTTCTGCAAATTGAGATTCGATGATCAAACAACGGTGACAATTTCCGGAAAAACGCTTATCACACTTTCCCAGAATGGTCAAAAAGTAGTTCGGCTACGTCGCGGCAAACTCTCCGCAGATGTCACTCCACAACCGAAAGATCATCCATTACTGGTTTACACCGAAGCGGCTGAATTGAAGGTCTTGGGAACCCAATTCAATGTGGAAGCCAACACGGAGGCGACCAACCTGGTGGTTAACGAGGGACTCGTTCGCCTCAAACGACTGACCGACGGAAAACAAGTTGAGGTGCCTGCTCACCAATCGGTCATGGCGTCGCTGGAAGATCAAAATGGATTGTCCCCTAGCCAACGAGAGGCACCGCTGACAGTATGGCAAAGTGACCTGCGGTCGGATGTTGTTCACGGGATGTGGGTTTCCAATCTCATGATGGAGGGGAAAAGCCTTAAGATTGCTGTCAGAAAAGGTGAAATAACGCAGGATGCTGCCCAAGCCGCCTTCAAAAAAATGGCAAGCCTCGACGATGCCATGGGTAGCGTGTGGGCCACCCAGTCCTCGGCTGGCTCGCTCATCGTCCTTTCTCCGCAGCGTTCCTCTCAGCCACCCATTCTATTGAATGCAAACACTCGTCTTCGCATTCGCGGTCGCACGTACTCGCAAGTCGCACTTCAATTTGGATTAAGCGTCGGACACCCCGAGGGTGGTTTCGCTGGAAAGTACAGTACGCGAGTTTCAGCCGAAGAATTATCCGCCCTTAACAAAGACGAAGCGATCGAAATCCCGATTAGCAAATTCCTTGACGCAATGGATCCGACGGGCTCTCCCATCGGAAGTGAGTTGGTTGATTGGTGGTGCATTGCCGACTCGTCGTCCGCCAAATTTGAGATCACCGACATCGAAATTACAGACACCCCTCCAGAGGACAAGCCATGAAGTCCAGTCTCACCATTGCCTACTTGGTTGCCATTTCGATGGTAGCGGTTTCGCCAGCCGACGAGAACTGGAACCAATTCCGCGGTCCATCTGGTGATGGAATCTCGTCTGCCAATGAGCTTCCAATCGAGTTTGACGAATCGAAAAATGTTCGCTGGAAAACTTTAATTCCTGATTCAGGTTGGTCCTCCCCTGTCGTTTGGGAAAACGAAGTCTGGCTGACAACCGGAAACGACGAAAAGAATACACTCAGCGCGGTTTGCGTCGATTTACAGAGCGGGGAGATCACAAAGAACATCAAGGTGTTCGAGATGATAGAGCGAAAGATAGATTCAGCCTACGGTAATGATTCACCGCACTTAAACAGCCCCGCAACCCCAACGCCGGTTGTTGAGCAAGACCATGTGTTCGTCAGTTTCGGCTCTCAAGGCATCGCGTGTCTTGATCGAAAGACAGGTAGCAAACAATGGGAACGCCGCGACCTGAAGATATATCAACCAGTCCGACAGGGTTCATCACCCATTGTGGATGATAAAAATTTATATGTCGCCTACGACGGCAATGACCAACAGTTTTTCATCGCACTCGACAAACTGACAGGTGAAACGCGCTGGAACGTCAACCGCAACGTAACCACTGAATTTGACGCGAAGTTCAGCGGTGGGCCCAAACCGGGTGACAACAACAAATCATTCGCGACGGCCCAACTGATTGAAGTCAATGGCCACCGTCAGCTAATCGCGCCTGCCGGTGAAGCAACCATCTCGTACGACCCAAATACAGGCGAAGAACTCTGGCGTGTTTTGTACCCTGGGGGTTTTAATGTTGCCGCTCGTCCAATTTACAAAAACGAATTGGTGTACGTCTTCACCAGCGGGGTAACCCATGCCATGTTTGCCATCAAACCTGACGGTCGAGGTGATGTCACGAAAACTCACATTGCCTGGTCCTCAAATAAATTCTCTCCAGATATTCCTTCTCCTGTTATCGTAGGTGACCTTGTGTTCATGGTGACTGCCAAAGGTGGAATTGCTCGCTGTCTAGATGCTCGCACCGGTGAGGAGCATTGGAAAACACGTCTCGGTGGCGACCACTGGGCGTCGCCCGTACTCATCGAGGACAACCTCTATTTCAGCAGCAAACAAGGGCAGGTCGTTGTCCTGCCAGCCTCAAAAAAGCTGCCTGAAATCGCCGCCCGAAACACATTGAACGCCAGTTTCATTGCCTCCCCGGCGATCACCCACTCCTCCCTGATCCTCCGCTCGACCACGCATTTGTACAACATTGCGAGTGGTCACCAGCGAACGCAGGAACAAGTGGCAGCCGATGTCTATCCTGCGCCCAGAGAAAACCAGCGACGCTCAAAAAAGGGTTCGGCAAAGATCGCCGGTTCGAAAAATCTCGATGCATTGGCGATACGACTCAAAGAGCTAGTGAAGTCTGGAAAGTTAACCCGCGAAGAGGCGGTCCAACTGTATCAATCCGCGGCTGGCAAATAACTCGATTCGGACCGAACAAATCAATGCAGTTCATGCAAACAACCGCGTTCCGTTAACAAGACAACACCTCATCAATCGAACCTTAGGAGCAAAAATGAAGACGGCAAGCTGGATGGGATTGATACTGATCATGACCTTCAACACCATGGCCCTAGGTCAAAAAGGTGACGTCAAAGCAGGCCCCGTGGGTATCTTTGAATCGCGAGCCCAATACAACCGATTCATGGGGAGTGCAAAAAATGCTGCCTTCGGGGAAGGGGGGAATGCCGAATTGAGGGCAATGATTCCAATGCTCAACGACATCGCCCTCAATCGCCCCGTTGGCTGGTCGGCGAACCAATTCGGAGCAAACGGTGGTACCTTCAATTTGATTTCCAATGAAGCGGTTCGACGTGACATTGAAATGGTGGACAGCCAATACAGAGAGCTTCAGGATCTCAACTCCCAAATCCAAAAACGCGCCTCTGAGAAAATCCTTCAATTAGATTTTAATGACCGTGAAAATCTGGTCTCACAAATTCAACAAATCCGTGAACAGGCAAGTGATGATTTAAATTCAGTATTACTTCCTCACCAGCTCGATCGACTCAAGCAAATTCGCATGCAGTCCCTGCTGCAGCGGCAAGGCTTGGTCGATGTACTTACCAGCGAACCGGTAAAAACTGATTTGGAAATCTCTCAACGACAGTCCGTTGAGCTAAAGGAGTTTGAATCGGTGGTCCAAGCGGATTTGGCCAAAGAGATTTCCCAACTTCAAGAGAAAGCTCGCAACCGATTGCTTGCCAAACTGACACCTGCACAAGAAAAACAGGCGAAAGAAATGATCGGAGAGGCGTTCGCGTTCAAGCCCAAGGAAAAAGAAACGGGCAAGAATTCCAGAAAACCCTCCCGCAAGCGTAAGTGAATGCCCCCCAAAAGCGGTCAACAACCCGCCACCCTTTAACCAATAATTAGCGTTGCTGAAAGAACCCACGTATGAAAACAATTACTTTAGTTCTGTCGTTCGTTTTATTGCTACCGTGCTGTTTCGGTACCGCTCAGGATCAATCTAAGGTCGACTGGGATCGGAAATACAAACAACTTCTCGAATCCGATCCCGATATCCGCGAGAAAATTGAAAGTGGCAATGCCACCAAAAATGATGTCATTCAGTGGTTACAACAAAAACAGCCAAACCAATCGACGGGAGGCAATAAAAAACCTTCGGCGAAAACCGGCACTTCAAAGGGACTCTCTGACTTTCAGCTGAAACTTAATGAACTTGTCCAATCCGGAAAACTCTCCAAAGAGGATGCAGCAAAACTTGAGGCGACGATGAACCCTCAAAAAAAGGTCCAAGAGAAACTGAAAAAACAAGACAAAGTCGATTGGGATGCCGCCTACGATAAACTTCTTCAAAGACGCCCCGAGATCCGAAAGAAAGTGGACAACGGCGGAGCAACGAAAGAACAAATTATCCAATCTCTTAAGCTGAGAGCTAACGCGAAGAACAGCAAGGGCCGGGCCAAGGACGCGAAGAACAGCCGCATGAGAACCAAATCTGGATCCCGAGAAGGCAGTACTAATTTTTATGCGATCTTGATTGGACGTCTGAAGTCGAAAGACATTGAACTTGGCGAGATGGAAATCGACGTCGACTATGTCATCAGTGATCGGCCGAAACTTAATTCAGACCTCATCGGAACGCGAGTCAAACTTGTCGGCGTCTCAGGGCAATTCCTCGATGCCCTGCTGCAAATCAAACGTGGTGAAACGATCAAGGTCCGTGCCGGTGATTTTAATCCTGAAACGAAGGTTGTTGGGTTCGGCTACAAGTTTCAAGTCCTAGAACGAACGGCCCCGTTTAAGCCAGGAACCTTCGGTGTACCTCCTCAGGAATTCCGAGGCTTCAGTGGCGAACTAAGTGGAAAAATTGTTGAAGCGGCAGGCTATGAAGTCCTACTGGAAGTTCAGCAAAGCAAACCCTCGAAATCCAGCACCGCTAAAACAGCCCAGAGCATCCTTGGCAAGCGAATTCGCATCGCCGGTTTTTACGATCAACATCGTGAAGCATTCGCGGATCTTCACGAAGGCGACAAGATCCAATTGAGCGTTACTCATCGCAATCCCGAAAGCGATGCGCTCAACGTGACAGACGTTCTAAAACAAGTGAATTAGTAAGTCAGTAATTGCCATGAAGTATTTTTTTGCGATCCCCCTCCTATGGCTCGCGATTGCCAGCGCCGTCTCAGCCGATGAAACCGACGCACCTGTGTCCCATCGTTTTTCGAATCGAAACACCAAAGATGTGCCAGATTTTCAAAAGCACGTGGTCCCGTTACTCGGAAAACTTGGTTGCAATTCAGCGAAGTGCCACGGGTCATTTCAAGGTCAAGGCGATCTTCAATTATCGCTGTTTGGATTTGATTTTAAATCGGATCATGCAACATTGACTGCCGATGCGCTATCAGAAAATAGTTCACGACTGAATGCAGAAAACCCCGAGCAAAGCCTGATCCTACGGAAACCGACCGAGCAAACCGACCATGAAGGTGGTCAACGATTTGAAACTGAATCATGGGAGCATCATTTGTTGCTTCGGTGGATCGAATCTGGTGCCAAAGGTGCTTTGTCGACACCAACCTCGCGAACACCCAAGCGCCAGTTTGCTGAGGATGAGGTTACGTTCTTCCAAGACACGGTGCGACCGATTCTCGAGAACCATTGCTTCGAGTGCCACGGTTTTGATGCTCGTCGAGGTAACCTATCGCTTGCCAACCGCGAGAATACGTTGTTAGGTGGAGATTCAGGACTGGCAGTCGCACCTGGCAAGCCCGAAGAGAGCCTGTTGATCGCGGCGGTAAGACATACGAACGCTCAACTTCAAATGCCACCCAGCGGAAAACTTGCGGCAGACAAAATCGCAGCCCTCGAGAAATGGGTAACGATGGGCGCCCCGTGGCCCAAAGGAAACGGGGCCGCCCCCGGAGAAACAAATCAAGTCCTCGCCGAACTTCACTATGAGCCAAAGGAAATCCTTTTTAGCGAGTCAGCTAAGACCCAACAACTCAAAATCATCGCCCACTGGAAAGATGGAACTCGGGAAGACGTAACCTGCCTTGCTCGCTTCCAAACCAACAACGACGCTGTCGTAAATATTAACCAGAATGGATTAGCTACCTCGACCGGCCATGGGGACACCCACATCATCGCAATGTACGACAATGGAGTTGCCGCAATCCCAGTGCTCAGGCCTTACAACCGCGTTGGCTTTGAGCCGACAAAGACGCTCAACGGCAAATCGAGAACTCTCCCGGCCAAGCACCCGATCGACCAATTCGTTGGTGCAAAGCTCAAAAAGCTTGCACTCGCTCCATCCGAGATTTGCACCGATGGAGAATTTCTTCGCCGAGTCAGCATCGACATGACTGGCACGCTACCTCCCCCTGCTGAAGTGAAAGCGTTTCTGGCCGACACAGCGATGGACAAACGCGCGCGGAAGATCGACGAGCTTCTTCAGCGGCCAACTTACGCCGCCTGGTGGACAAATAAACTCTGTGATTTCACAGGTTGTAATCCGAAATCGATCACGAGCCTGTTGGAAGTCGCACAAGAAGACGGCTACGTGAAAGCCTCCCAGTGGTATGACTGGATCTATGAACGCGTCCAGAAAAACGAGTCATACGATCGTTTGGTTTCAGAATTAATGCTCGCCGATTTATCCGGACGACGTGAGGGGATGCCTTATTTTTGGACTCGCCAGAGCCTGAAGGAACCCAAGGATACGGCGATGTCGGTCGCCCACGCATTTCTTGGCATTCAATTGCAGTGTGCAGAATGTCATAAGCACCCCTTTGATCGATGGACTCAAGCAGACTTCAACGACTTTGCGCAATTCTTCGATTCAGTAACACAGTCCAAGCGTCGATCGGCAGCCGCCGAGGACCAGGAACTTCGGCTCCTCCGTAGTGAGCAAGTACGGCTGGAGCGTGGCGATGACCCTCGAAAGCCGGTTATGGACTGGATGCGAAACCCAAACAACTCCTGGTTTGCCCGCGCTTTCGTCAATCGTGTTTGGGCCGGTTATTTCCACGTCGGAATTGTCGATCCACCCGATCAGTTCACGCCCGCCAATCCTCCAAGTAATCCGGAGTTACTCGATTGGCTTGCCCAAGGATTTGTTGAAAGTGGATATGACATGAAGTGGTTGCATCGAAACATCGCCACCAGCAATACCTATCAGCGAAGCTGGAGGCCGAACGAAACCAATCGAAACGACCGTCGTAATTTCAGCCGCGCGGTTCCTCGCCGAGTTCCTGCCGAAGTTGTTTATGATGCAATGAAGCAGGCGACGGCTGCGTCCGACAAGCAGATCGAGGTACGCACAAACCTCAACCGCCGGGCCATTGGCCATCTTTCCATGCGGATGGCTGGCACTCATGCGATGAAAGTCTTCGGCAAACCAGACCGCTCGATTAATTGTGATTGTGAGCGTGTAAATGAACCAACTTTATTGCAAGCGATCTTCACACAAAACGACCCACTTGTTCGCATGCGAATTAACGACAGCGGTTGGATCATTGAGATCGAGGACGCTGAGGCCGATGGAAAACAACTTGACGCCGAATCGCTGGTCAACCAAGTCTGGTTGAGGACGGTAGGGCGACCTCCCAACGATGAAGAACGCAATCGCGCAATGAAGCACCTGAGTTCATCTCAATCGTTTGCAGAGGCAATCGCCGATCTATTATGGGTGATGCTCAACACAAAAGAATTTCTACTTAACCATTAAAGAGTTTTAACTGGCAACCAATATGAACCAAGGACTCTCGAGACGGCAATTGCTTCAAGTCGGCGCGATCGGCGCAGGCTTGACGCTGACAGACTATCTTCGTCTTCAGGCTGCGAATCCGAATTCAACTGAAAAGCGTTCGGCGATTTTCATTTTCATGGAAGGAGCCCCCTCACATCTCGACACCTTTGACCTCAAACCAGATGCGCCCGCAGAAATTCGAGGTGAATTCAAACCGATCCAAACCAACGTGACCGGAATGCAAATCTGCGAACATCTTCCCCTGTTGGCGAAGCGCGCTGATAAATATGCCATCATTCGAGGCATCACTCATAACGTTGCCGATCACGGGCTGGCAAAAAAGTATCTGCTAACCGGGAATAAAGCATCGCAAACTGTCAGCCACCCCGAATATGGCAGCGTCGTCAGCCACCAGTTCCCCTCAGCCAACGACCTGCCAACTTATGTCTCCATCGACGAGTCCTTTGTCGGCCCGGGATACCTTGGTTCGCGATACAGTCCGTTGACAGCGGACAAACCCAAACACGGCATGCCATATTCCGTCCGCGGAGTTTCGCTTGAGGATGGATTGACAGTCGAAAAATACAAATCTCAAAAAAAGCTCTTGAAAGATCTCGACACGGCTTTTCGAGGATTTGAGGATCTCGACGACCAAATCCGGGGAATGGATCGCTTTCAAGAGCAAGCCTATGACATCATTAGCGCTCCGCGAACTCGGCTCGCATTTGACCTCTCCAAGGAAAAGGAATCCGAATCAGCTCGGTTTGGCAAACATGAATTTGGACAATCCTTATTGCTTGCCGCTCGACTGATCGAAGCGGGGGTTCACTTTGTCACCGTACGCTTGCGACCAGCTGAATTTGACTTTGATACTCACTCAGATAACTTCTCCCGACTGCGGACATTGCTACCGCCCTTTGACCGTGCACTGTCCGCATTGCTCGACCGTCTCGAAGAACGCAGACGACTCAGCTCAACCGCTGTGATGGCATCTGGTGAATTTGGTCGCACACCCAAAATCAACGGGAGTGGAGGACGAGATCACTGGGCACGTGCGATGTGTGCTTTGATGGCCGGCGGGGATATCCGCACGGGTCAGACAGTTGGAGAAACAGATGCTACCGCCGCCGAGCCTGCGACGACCGGCTTTTCACCCGATGATCTGGCCGCATCTTTTTTCACCAACATCGGCATTTCTCCAAAATCAGAATTTCAATCCAATGTTGGTCGCCCGATCACGCTGGTAAGAGACGGCTCCCCCATTCGCAACCTATTCTGAGCTGCACCTCTTGGGGTGACCTCTCGCGGGTAAGGCCAGCGAGCAAAAAACATTTGGCGAAATTTGAATTCGCCCAGCACCGCCGGCATTCAAAGCAGGTTCCCCGGAGATCAGGTTCTCTCCCAACCTCGGACTTATAATTTTTGCTTGAACGTTTTCAAATTCGTTTCCAAAATTCAGGTGCACGATAACGGAATTGGGATCTGAACAGTGAAGAATACAAACAATCTTCAAGGCTATGAATTTAGCCCGCTCACCATTTTGCTTCGCACGCGTTGATTCCAGGTTTTGATGAGGCATTGAGTGCGTTGACTGGGAGCGGTCAATTCGCGGGATACTGGAGGAATCCATGACTCAGGTCATGGCCGATTCTCGCACGACGCCAAAATCAACAGCACGAGCAAGCGGGATCATTGGACTAACTGTTTCCGTGTGGCATGAAACGAGACCGGGATCTTGGCAAAAGTGAATCACGATGACAAAGTGGCTGACAGATTAACTAACCGAGCACCTCAGTCATCGCCCCCGTACTATCGGCGAACTTATCAACGGCAACATCAACGGCGTTGAGCATCGACACAAACAAGTTCGACAGGGGCACTTTTTTAGCACCCACGAATTCATGAAGCTGGCCATGCTTGAGCCCAAGGTGGCGGCCTCCGGCGAGTTGTAGAGGATAATTCTTGGTGCTATGGGATGCGTGCGGGTGGGCGGATCCCCAGAGAACAAGGGTGCGATCAAGCATATTGCCGTCACCCTCCGGAGTATCGTGTAGACGTTGAAGAAAATAAGCGTGTTGCTTTGCACGCCATTGGTCCCACTTTCCTGAATAATCGGCCGGACGCTTGTGCGCAATATCGTGGGTCGCACCTTGATAACCAAGCACGTAGGTAGCATAGTTCCACATTTCACTGTTGGATGATTGCTCACTTTCAAGCATCAAGGTAGCGAACCGGGTCGAGTCAGTTTGAAAGGCGAGAAAGATCAGATCATACATGCAGCGGATATACTCCTCTGGCTCTTTATGGGAGACCTCCAGATTCAGCCCCTTCGTGTCAATCTTGGGAAGGGGTTGGTGGGTCCATTTACTGGTTCGTTCTACTCGTTGCTCCAAAGCACGAATCGAATCAAGATATTCATTCACTTTCCCTTGGTCTTCTTTTCCGAGTCGATTTTTGAAACTGCGGCTGTGTTCAAGTACAAGGTCGAGGATACTAGCCTCTCGTTTCAATCCCGCACGAACTTGCTCAACCCCTTTTCCGGCGTAAGGATTAAACAATCGATTGAAGATTTCCTGAGGTTTGTGCAGCGACGGGATTGGACGCCCCGGGCCTCGGTGCGAGAGCGTTTTACAGGAACCGTAAGAGCCCGTGCCACCTTCTGTACCGAGCACCAGTGAGGCGTAACGAGTCTTGTCGCCATGTACCTGGGCGGCAACTTGATCGATCGAAGTGTTGTTGGTTTTCTCCGCCCCCATCATGTCGGCACCCGTCGCAAAAACGTCGCCGGAACTGTGGCCTCCAAGCTTCCAGCCACCTGCATGGTCGAGCCCTCGCAGATAAGAAACATCATCCTTGAGAGGAGCGAATGGAGCTGAAGATTGATTAAAACTTAAAGGTCCGGCATCCCGGCACGGCCACCAACTCCACGGGTGATGCTCTTTTTCGGAAGTTTTCACGTGCGAACTCGCGATGCCTGATGGGCTATCCGGCATATAGGCGCCATAAGCAAAGTAACTCACCAACATCCGTTTAGGCAGCCTGTTTCCTTTGGAAACGCGGTTGACGGCGCCCATGGCCTTGCCCATGCCATTAAGCATTGGGAGGGCGAGGGCGACGCCTCCGCCCTTCAAAAGTTCGCGCCGGTCAAAGTGCCATGATTTTTGTTTCATTACTATCTCCGTCTCAGTTTATTGTTCATGGCGTCCGAAAAATCTGGCTCTGGCAAATGAGAACAATCATGTCCCGAATTAGAAAATCATTTTCTGCCCAATCGGTGAAAATATTTTCGATCTCGTATCGGTCTCGGTAAGTGAGCTCTCGGCCAATTCCATAAGTTAAAAGTCGGCGGATGACATTCTCTGCGATGTCTTGCTTTCGCGCTGTCAGTAGATGAGTTTTAAGTTGAGCCATATCATCGACTTGAGGACCGTGGGGAACCCGCGCCTCAGATTGCACCTCTTGCGTATTGATGCTCTCGAGATAGCGTGCATAGCCAGCAAGGTCTTCATCTCTTTTTAAATCAAATCCCCGCACACGAGTTCCTTCCTTGGGGACCCGAGGCTGATATTTGCCGATTGCGTTGTAGCGCTCAAAAGGAATCCCCCATGGATCGAGGCGGACGTGACAGTCGTTGCAACTTTCTTGAGTGCGATGCTTGGCCAGTAAGTCCTTGATCGTGAGAGCCTGCTCAGCAGAATCACCCGCCGAGTCGGTAAGCGCGGGAACCTCAGCCGGAGGGGGTTTTACTTTATCACCGAGAATGGCCTCGCGAAGCCAGACCGCCCGGTAAATTGGATGGGGAGCCGAACCGGTGCCGTTGCCAATTAAAATTGAGCCCTGAGTCAAAAGACCACCCAAGTGATGTTCCGGTTTGACCGCGACTCGACGGAGACGCTGCCCCTCGACTCCCTTGACACCGTAGTGAGCCGCCAGCGGCTGATTGAGCATGGCAAAATCAGAATCCACCAAATTAGTCACACTGGCATTCCGCCGGATAAGCTCAGCCACAAAACCAACCGTTTCATCAATCATGTGATCGCGAATCGTCGGGATGTAAGGTCTTTCTGTCCCCGCACGCTCTCCTGCCTCAACGTAATACAGAAAGCGAGGAAAAAGGTCCCGGTTGATTGGAACAGTTTTCATCTTTGGCAAACTAAGCCACTGGTTGGTAAAATTCGAGACAAAATCATTGGCCCGCGGATCGGCCAGCATTCGAAGAACCTGCTTCTCAATCTCCTCGGGCTCATCGAGCCCCCCTTTTGCCGCAACTCCAAAGAGCTCAGCGTCAGGCATGCTGCCCCAGAGAAAATAAGAAAGCGAGGAGGCAAGTTCGTAATCCTGTTCAACCACTCCACCTTCGGCTTTGGTATGAAGTAGAAATTGTGGCGTCACTAACACCATCGCAAGAGTTTCTCGAATGGTCGCCTCAAGGGTAGCCAACTCTGGTTTTAAAAGGTCATAAACCTCCAAGAATCGGTCCACCTCGCCTACGGTCACCGGCCTTCGGTAAGCCCGTGACATAAAACGTGTGAGGACTTCATGGATGTATTTTCTCGGCTCGCTTTCACGGAGAGGCGAATCAAAAAGAATGCGATTGTGATGCGTTGGAGGCCAAACTTCAGTGAGCGGAGCTTCGAATTCGATCCAGTCAACAACCGCCCGCGGCATATCCGGTTGCCGCGGCCAATAGAGAAAACGATTGTCGTCATTTAAAGAACCATCGTCGTAAATATTTTGCGGGGTGATCGTCAGCGTGTCCGGCCGAAGCTTGCCCCGATGCATCCTTCCCATTTGGACTGGATAGTTTTCGATGCGTCCCCGTAGCTCGTAAACTTGCGGCTCGCGAGGTGAATTGCGCAGGTGGACAACTCCAACCGGAACGACTTCTTGGGTCGAACTATTGACATTGAGGTTGTAGCCCATGACGAACCGGAGCGGGAGTTCGGTAGCGCCATTGGGAAAAACTGCGGACGCCTGAAAGCGGATACGAAACTCTCCTGTCTTGGGAAAATCCTTGATGCCCATGCCCTGACCCGGCGTCCCCCGTCGTGAATTCTGAATCGCGATCTCGTTGCGGGGGAGACTCTTGGCAAATCCTTTGTTGGATTCTTCCGCCCCCCACTCTTGTCGAGTCTTATAAGTCTCAGGTTTCGCCGGATCGACGATTACACTGGCCATCGCGCGACGCGCAACTTCGAGATAGCGGTTGATTTGCTCCGGTCCGAGCAGCATCAACTCAGCCGAATTATTAAAGTGGTAGGGCTTGAGCGGATCCTGAGGAAGGTCTTCAATAAGATCGAGCTCAATTCCGAGAAGATCTCGCATAGTATTCTCGTACTCGAAATTGGTCAGCCGGCGAACCGTTGATTTGGCGGCTTCCTGGCTTGCATGATCGATAAATTCACGCAGGCCTTGATTGATCCATTCGGTAACGATCTTACGCTCGGCCTCGCTCGGTTGAGGCTGATCCTCCGGTGGCATCGACCCTGACTCTAGCGCATCAAGCACATTCTCCCACCGCTCCAATCCGCGCCCCAAAGCCAGGTCGCCATCTAATGTGTGCAATGTCAACTCACTCTTGCTCTTTTCCGGACCGTGACACCGAATGCAGTGCGTTTGGAAAAATGGCTTTACCTGAACAATGTAACCATCCCCTTGCTGACCGACTTGGGCAGTCCCCAAAGAGACCAGCAGAGTATGAGATAACAACTGGATGAAAATCACGAAATGATTACGAATCCTCATACGCCTACCCTGACCCGCTCAGCGATCGGTAGGAGAACCTCTGCGTAGCATCGCTTGCACATCGACAAAAGACAACTCACTAATTTTTTCGAAGACAGAAAACCAAAAAGGAGCCGACACTGGCGCATGCAATCCAAGGTTCCACTCTTAGGCAAAAAGAGGGTACCCTCAAACAAAACAATGGATTCGAGGAATTCAATTACTGGAATAATAGGTTACTTGGCAACCCAATGCGAGTCGAAGATTTTTACTCGAATCACGGTGAGCAGCGTCGAATCATCCTCTTCCTACCGAAACAGCGTAAGCAGGGACAACTAACGACGCAAAAACTCGCGAGCTCAACAGAAACAGAAGACTTACCGCATGATCCGACAAGCCATTTTATTTTCAGCCAACGCTCGAATTGCGGCCAGTGTAAGGTCACCAGCAACCAAGTCTTCGGCGAATCCCCGTTCATTTCCAGCGTTACTCAGTCGTACCATCCGAGCAAGGGAACATCATATTTGACTCGCTGATTCACCAAAGTTACCATCTAGCCACCTGCTGGATATCCAACGGATATCCAGCAGGTGGCTAGATTTTCATTGTACTTTCGGTCTTTCCATGTCCCAGTCTGTGATCCTCTTTGAAAAGATTCGCGATGAAATCATCGTCGGTGATCTTCCACCCGGTACACGGTTGCCTCAGCAACGAATTGCCGACCGGTATGAGGTCAGCAAGGTGGCAACAGTGGCTGCTTTTTCTCGGCTAGAGTGTGCCGGACTGGTGGAATACACGATTGGAGAGGGAGTTAGGGTACGCACGATCAATCGCGAAATGCTTGAAGGGGAATACACCTTGCGCGAGGCAATCGAGGCCCAGGCAATACGCGATGCGTGTCAACACGCCAGTGACAGGGAGATCGCGGAACTCAGGCGTATGTCAGAACAGATGGAAGCGGCCCAGGAGCAAGCGGCAATTCGCATTGATCAGCAATTCCATTTGAAGATCGCGAAAATGAGTCGCTGCCAGCGGTTGGTTAAAGCACTCAATCTGCTCCAACTTTTGCAGATGCTTGTCAGCCAGGTGACAGTCGCCAACCAGGATTGGCCCTTCGCACATTCCAAGCTTGTCGACCTGATCGAAAAAGGGGATGCCGACGCCGCGGAAGCAGAAATGCGCTGGCACATTCAAACCGCTCGCAAAAATGGGATCCGGGCGTTTTTGGAGAGCAGGTCCGCATGAAGTACAAGATTCGAATGTATTTGCAATTGCTTCAGCATTTTCAGGGCTGTGTTTCCAACTGGAAATTATCAGTTGTCGTGATCGCGATCGGCCTCCTAACAAGCGTTTCTGAAAGTCGCGCACAAAGCGATGAAGATTTCTTTGAATCAAACGTGCGTCCATTGCTTGTCAAGCATTGCCATGAATGTCATGGGGAGAAAAAGCAGGAGGGCAGCCTCCGGCTCGATTCACGAGATGGTTGGATGCGCGGCGGCGATCGCGGTCAAGCAATTCACCCGGGGCAACCTGAGAAAAGCCTGTTGATCGAGGCCGTAAAATACAACGATTCCGAACTGGAAATGCCACCCTCAAGACAGCTAACCGAGCAAGAGATTGCGATTTTGGAAACGTGGGTCAAACGCGGGGCCACGGACCCTCGCACCGAATCAGTAACGACGACGGCGATGGATCTGGAGGAGGCCAAAACTTTTTGGGCCTTTCAACCGTTAAAGAAACCAGTCGTACCTCACCCTGCCGACCAAGTTGGGTCACCCAATCCGATTGATGCTTTCGTGCTTGCCGAGTTGAAGAAAAACAAGTTGTCGCCTGTGCCAGCTGCTGACCGCCGAACACTGATCCGCCGAGCAACATTCGATCTCACGGGTCTTCCACCGACGCGAGCGGAGATCGACGCTTTTGTGAATGACAAATCCGAGAACGCCTTTGAGTCATTGGTGGAACGTCTGCTTGATTCACCCGCCTATGGTGAGCGATGGGGGCGGCATTGGCTTGACGTCGCCCGGTATGCAGACACCGCCGGTGATGGCTCTGATTACCCGGTTCGTGAAGCCTACAAATATCGCGATTGGGTGATCAACGCCTTCAACAAAGACAAACCATTTGACGAATTCGTCCGTGAACAGATTGCCGGCGATATTTTAGCTCTTAAAGGTCCACCGGAATCGTATGCTGATCGGGTCACGGCGACCGGGTTTTTGGCGATTGGAAAACGTTACGGCTATAAGGCATCACCAGCTTATCAACACTTGGATTTTGCAGATGTGATTGATTCACTGGGACGTTCCCTGCTCGGCCTTTCATTGGGCTGCGCGCGTTGTCACGACCACAAATATGACCCGATATCAGCGTCTGATTATTACGCGATGTACGGGATCATGCAAAGTTCGCAATGGGCATTTCCAGGAGGCGAAGAACAAAAGCGTCCGGCGCATTTTTTGCCGTTGGTGCCGCCGGCAGAAGCTGAGAGTTTGGAAAAAGAAAAGACGGCAACGCTTGCCCGGTTGGACAGCGAAATTGCGGCGTTGAAACACCATCGCTCAAAACTCAATCCAGGGTTTTTGGCTGGGGGCCCGGATCTCGGGTTCGAGGGGCAACTGTCCGGTAAGCCCCTCGGTAAACCATGGGTCAGTTCCGGTCCGATCGAAGTGACCGGTGATTCGCAAAGCCCTTTCACTCATGTTCATCCCCCAGGGCAGCGGGGAGTGAAAATCGGTAGTGGACTACCAACAGACGGTTTGCGGTATGTTTTCGAAAACGGGTTGCGGGCAGCACCGCAAAAGAAAATGCATTTTACCGTTGATTTCAGGCCGCTGGCAGCGTCGCAGGAGAAAGGGGCATTTCGTTTCTATTTGGGGCGAGGGGTTGTCCAATCATTGGCCGTCGAATGTAGCGCAACCTCAACGGAATTTGCCATTCGAAACGGCACCAAGTGGGAAACCATTAGCGCTCTTACTCCCGGCACCTGGTACACGCTTGGGCTAACGATTGACCCAGCCACAAGGAAATACTCGGGGTTCGTGGGAACGATCGACGAGCTGACGTTCTTCGAGGATAAAAATACCGGCCCCAATTGGGACGGGGTTGCCGATTGCTTTATCTGTGATGCACATGGACATGTCAAAGGAGCAGCCTGTGCCAGAGATATTGATAACATTGGTCTTCAGGAAGTCGCCTTTGGCGTGCCAGGATCTGGTCCAGTTGCTGTTGTCAACGTTGATCAGAATGCGAAACTAAAATTAGCCAAATTGGCTGCCGAGATCAAAGAACGAACGGCGAATCGCCAAAGTATCGCGGCGAAATCAGCTTACCCAGTCGCGTACGGAGTTAGCGAGGGTGCACCTGTCAATGCTCGGATGCAAATCCGGGGAGAGCCTGATCGTCTGGGCGACGAAATTTCGCGTCGCAACCTTGCAGTTCTTGGTGGCGATCTCATCACGAATAAAACGGGTAGCGGTCGCCTTGATCTGGCGAACTGGATCACTCGTTCATCGAACCCGTTGACCTCTCGAGTGTTTGTTAATCGTGTCTGGCAGTGGCATTTTGGGAACGGGATTGTAGGGAAAACCAGTGATTTTGGCTCCCGCGGGGACCGGCCAACCCATCCAGAATTACTGGATTGGTTAGCCGCCAGGTTTATGGCAGATGGCTGGTCAGTGAAGTCGCTTCATCGATTAATAATGAGTTCGAGAACCTACCAGCTGGCAAGTTTTGCCGACGCCGAAAACCTGGCAACTGATCCGGGGAATCGTTTTCACTGGCGATATTCACGACGGCCTCTGGATGCTGAATCGATCCGAGATGCCATTCTGGCAATCAGCGGGAAACTTGACCGAAACGTCCCACAATCGCACCCGTTTCCACCTGTGGATACCTGGGGTTTCACGATTCATAACCCTTTTAACGCCATTTATGATTCAAATCATCGCAGTGTGTACTTGATGGTCCAACGCAACCGCCGGCATCCTTACTTGGCTCTATTTGATGCTGCCGATCCCAACGTAAGTGTCGCGACCCGGCAGCCAACGACGACCCCTACTCAAGCCCTTTACTTGATGAACTCGCCGTTTATCCACGAGCAGGCAAAAGGTTTTGCGGATCGGATCGCCGTGATGACGGGTGACGACTACGCGAAAGTGAGGTGGGCATTTGAAACAGCCTATGGTCGGATCCCCGAGAACGACCTCGTTCAGGAAGCGGTTGCTTTTGTGTCTACCTATCGTAAAAAACAACCAGACCAGATATCCAGGAGTGAATTGGAAATCGCTGGGTGGTCAGCGTTGGCGCGTGTCTTGTTGACCAGTAATGCGTTTCTTTTTGTCGACTGAGAACGCCAATGAATAACGAAAGCGAATGAATTTATGAACGATTTAAAACCATCCCGGCGAGAATTCCTGAGCCGTTCGTCAGGCGGATTAGGAGCGCTTGCCTTGGCCGGTATGATCAGCGAACTCGACGCGGATTCGCATAACCCCCTTTCCGCACGCAGCGGCCAT
>JAQWLH010000263.1 GCA_029247405.1 Mariniblastus sp. | reverse complement strand
AATCACGCTCCAATGATGGAGCGTGTTTTTTTTATGCCTTCTCCTAAACCGGCAGAAAATTGCCAGCACTCCGAGCAAAAGCCCGCGAGGGGGGCCTCAGCGTCCCCTTTGAGAACATTGGAATTGACCATTTTTTGCGATTCAAATACTGTTTGAAACACCCAAATCCACTTGGTCCGCACCCATTTCCAACTTCACGTTAACTTGTTTCCAAAACTGATAACTCGATACGTCTGTTGGGAACTGACGAAGATTTTTCTGATTTCTTCGTTTGGCTTCGTCGCTTTTATGCTGGTCGTCTGCATTGGAGACGAGGCGAGAAGCCGAGGTCTCTCTCCCGATATACTCCTGCAGTTGATTCCATACATCATTCCCGAAGCGGTGATGTTTGCGATCCCTGCAACTTGCTTATTCAGTTGCTGCGTTGTGTTCGGCCGTTTGGCTGCCGACAACGAATTGATTGCGATCCAAACGATGGGACTTTCCAAGTCCGTGATCATTCTCCCGGCAGTTGCCATGGCGTTTATGCTCAGCCTGTTTGCCGTTTGGATTAACGACGTTTCATTTGCCTGGAGTTACTGGGGCATCGAAAAAGTCGTCCTTAAAAGCAGCGACAAAATTGTTTATGGAATTCTCCGGAACGAAGGTAGTTTCAAGACAGACAAATTCTCAATCGAAGTCCAAGGCGTTGACGGCCGAAAACTGATCAAGCCGGTGATTGTCATAAACTTCTCCAAAGACGAGACCATTCGTGTCGAAGCTCACGAAGCTGAACTGACGATCCTTCCGGAAAAACACAGCCTGAAGATTACAATGTCCAGAGGATCAGTCGATCGAGAAGGACAAGTAGAAAAAATATTTTTTGCCGACACCGCTGATTATGAAGTGTCACTAAAATCTCCCGAAGACATCGCGAAAGACAGTGGCAGTCCGACTCACCTTTACCTCCGTCAGATCAAAGGGGAGATCGACCAACAGGTTGCCGATTTGGAACGCATGAATCGGGAGAATGCGGTTCGTGCTTGTGGGCAAATCATGGGCGGCGACATGTACGGCTTGACCTCCGATAGTTGGCAGACGCGTATGGAAGATTTATACGACGGCGAGAAACGCCTGGGGAGGTTGCACGTTGTCCCGCACCGTCGATGGGCAAACGGCTTTAGTTGTTTTGCCTTTGCAATCATTGGAATTCCCGTTGCGCTTCGCATGAAAACGCCCAATTACGCGACTACATTTGGCGTTTGTTTTTTGCCCATCTTGTTGCTTTACTACCCACTATTTATGGTCGGACTCGATGGCGCCAAAGCGGGTACGCTTCCACCGTATGCGGCCTGGCTGGGAAATCTGGCGTGCATCGGGCTTGGCGCTTGCTTGATGTACAGAGAGTTCAGAAGATAGGCTGAAGCTCAGCCCTCATTCAATTATTGCCCAAACGTCAACCTGACGTACCTCGCCTAAGCGATGGATCACCTTTCTTCATAATGAACTCGGGTTTGATGAACCCAACAACCACCTTTCACGTTTTGCAAATCTCTTGATGAGTCATTCCACGCAGAACCTTTGAAACTGTAATTTGGGTTCGAGCATTGGCCTTTAAAACCCCCGATAGATTTTTTAACCTCAAAACAGAAAAGGTCGATCCGAAAACCTTAGGCGACAACTTAAAGGCGAACGGACCGTGCTTTTGTGCAGCGACTCCAATCTATTGCAGCTAGAGCTCACTCCAATGGGCTCCCCAATCAACATCGTTCCAAACGATTTCCCAGGTTGCCCCGATGCTAAGAAAGAATTTCGGAATTGAGTTAAACCAAGTTCACATCATTCACTTACTTGGCTCGAATCAAACAAGCGTTTCTACCGCAGACAACAACGCCCTCAGAGCATCGACAAACAAGTGATCAATTCACATTCGGCCCATTCGGAATTATTTTGTCAGAATAATACGCACGCCACTCATAGCACTCAGAGCTTCCCGTTTCGAAATCTCGGCATATACGCGGCCGATGTTCGTGGTGTTTGCAATGCCTTGTTTCCATATCAAACCAAAGACAAGGCCCATCAAAAGTCTGGGGATCTTCTCCGTATTTTGGCAACTGATATGCATCAACATATTCCTGCCACTGCTTTCGAAGCCCCTCTGGCAAAGAATGCCAATACGGCTCGCCGGGATGTCCCGCTTTAAGCTCGGCACGCCGCAAAGGGTCATTTGACACCTCAAGCAGCAGCTCTGGATTCGAATTAATTTCCTGATCGGTCATCGGTGGTCGCGGCACAAGGAAGGCAGGATACCCCATGTGAAAACAGCAAACACCGCAACCTTCGCAATCCGCAATGACTGGCAAGGCGTCCGATTTCGCCCCACTTTTTTCATCACCGGGCGGATCTATTTCTTTCCTCGTAGCCATGGATTCGATTTCGTACTTTCGCCGTGTAGGAAGTGCCAGGAATTGCCGGTTAAAACAAAAATTTTTTTTAAAGACGCGTGTTCATTGCCCGAGTGATCATCCGTCTAAATCGAATCGCGATGGACTGACTGGAGACGGAGATTTTAGCTCGCCCCATCGAACCAGAAACAGCTTTAACGGGTAACTGCTGGACTTCGACAATGACCCTGAATTTCTTTCGTTCCAATAGAAAACCACCTTCAGGTGGGTCCGTCCTCGCATCATCAGATTCATTTATACCTAAATCATCTTCGAAGATCTTAATGACTCGGCCAGCTACGACGAACCCCGGGATTCGGTAAAACATCAATCGGACCCGCTGCCCCTCCTCAATAAAATCCATATCGTTTTCATCAACGAACATAATGACCTCGCGGTTTTCGGGCGCAACAATCGACAGCAGATGTTCACTCGACCAAACCAAACAAGACTCATTCACGGGATCACTGACTCGATCGCCAGGAACAAAAATAAAGTCATTAAAAGAAGCTTGCGAAACGCGTTCAGAAGCAGGATAAATTACGCCGCTGGAGGGGGCCACCACATTGAGAAGCTCAAGCTGTCGTTGGTGAACCACCAACGAAGCGCGGGCAGCCGCCACGTTCTTTTGAGCAACCTCGATTTCCGTCGCAATTTCAGGAGCCTCGTTGACACGGGACTCAAGCAACTTCAATTGATTCTTTGCTCGATCCAATCTGAGTCGAGTCATCTCAAATCTGTGCCGAATCTCAGGATTTTCCAAAGTCGCTACCGTATCCCCTTCTTGGACAGTTTCATAAAGATCAACCATTCCAACCAACCGACCGTCGTTTGGAGAAAATACCGGAGTCGCGTCAACCAAGCCAACCTCGAAGTCACAGTAAACCGATTTAGGTATCGGCACCATCAACACAAACCACAACAAAACAGTTCCAACGAAAATGCTTAAAGAAGTGCGTATCCAGCTGAATTGTCCCACCTTGGTTTCACCCGCCATTCGCTTGGCTTTGCTTCTGCCGGCCATCATGGCCATCAACAAAACACAAGCCAAAACAATCCCCATGGTCTGAGCTTGCCATAACGATGCAAAACTGATCAGAGCTAACAGGATGACGCCAATTACTATCCACCGATAAAAAAAAGCGAGGACCGCATAGCTTAAAAGCCAGATCTTGATCTGACGCGAGTATTGTTGCTCACCAGAAAAACTTCGAGTGAGCCCCGAAGTTAGCTTGACCAGTTCACGCTTGGCATGCTCACTCAGATTTGGACGCTCAACCCAATCTGAAAGCAGATAATAACCGTCGTAGCGGAGCAGGGGATTGCCGTTGACCAAGACTGTATTGAGTGAACAAAGCATGACTACATTGAACAACAACGCATTGAGCAACCCCGGAGGCGTTAACATCCATAAGATCGCAGCGACTGACGCCAGGCCTATCTCCACGTACATCCCCGCGGCTGAAACAACCATCCGCTTCCAGCGTTCATTAATCGACCAAGCGTCCGAAACATTACAATAAAGCGTGGGAATCAATGCCAGCAGCATGACTCCAATTTCAAGACACTCGGCACCGTAACGCCGACAAGCCATGGCGTGCCCAAGCTCGTGAAGCATTTTGATCAGGGCCATCGAAATGATCAGACCGATTAAGCCCTGATTGGATAGAAAATATTCGATCTTGGGGATCCGTTCTGCAACTGATTCAAAATTCCCCAATAAAAACAACAGCGTCGTCAGAGACATCAACAACACCGTCACCATTCCAACAGGATGAAAGAGCACGGCTGCGAACCAATCCAATTCCTTCAACAATCCATTTGGATTCACTCCTCGGAAACGAATTGCCAGAGGATTCATCCACCATTTTCCATTTTTTCGTCCTCGATCCTTCGCGCAAAGCAAAGCTCCGTATCCAGAACGATCAACCACCACCAAGTTATCGCTCATGAGTTTCTGAACAAACGCCCGAACCTGCGCGACATTTAACGATGTACTCCGAAATTTCCTCTGCCAATCAGAAACCACTTCATCGAGTGAACGCTGGCCATCAAACAAACGCGCTAAAGAGTACTCGTGTTCAGAAAACTGAAAATGCGTAAAGGCTACGGGGTCCTTCAAAACCCATACAACATCCAAGCCCTGTTGACGCTGGGTCACCTTCAAGTCTTTACGGAGTCGGACTCTCATCAAATTCAACTCAAACAAATTAGGTTAGATCTAACGGCTGCCACAAAATCTTCATTTCTAGATTAAACATGGCATTCCCGTTGATGAAAAACCAGTTGCCACAAAGCACACGCCGCCGAACCAATAGTCATCATCATGCCATGCCCCGTCCGAACCAGCCACTCGCCTGAATCACCTTCTCCATCCATTTTCAAATACAAACGTCCGTCTGTTTTTTAATCTCGAATCGCCTAGGGAAACTGGACAACAATATCCGCCTTCAAACCTGCGGGAACTTTCGCCGTCGAATTATCAAACTCGGCTCGGACCTGCACCATCGAGTTAATTGGATTGGCCACCGGAGAAATAAATACTATTTCCCCTTCGACTTCTTTAGCACCAATCCAGTCGGGCAATAATCTTATTTTCACCGGCGTCCCAACATTGATTTGTCGAGCAAGTTGCGCCTGGAGTGGACCTTCGATTTGCAGACGATCGGTTCGAACAACATTGCAAACCACATCGCTCAACTCTACCCACTCTCCAACTTGTTTCTCGACGCTAACCACAAGCCCATTGAGTGGAGATTTGATCGTTGTTTTTTCCAGCTCTGATTGGGCCAACTTAATTTCATTCGAGGTCACCTGAGTGCGGTAAACCGCGATCGATAAATCTCTCTTGGCTTGCTCAAGCTTTAACTCAGTACGATCCCGCTCAAGCTGTTGCTTTTCAAGTTTGGCAGCGGGCACCGAGTTGGGGACTCGCATGTTCGCCTTCTCCGATCGTTTTAAATCAGAAACAGCCACGTCAAACGACTTCTGGGAATACTTCACGTCGACCTCGCTTGCAGCGGCCATTTTCGCGAGATCATGCTCAAGGCGCGCCCGACTAAGCTTCAACAAGAGGGAGTCGTCTTTTACCCGTGCAACCAAATCACCGCGTTTTAATTCCTGCCCAGCTTTGACGTTCACCTCAACGATCACACCCGCCTGTTCAACCGGAATTTCTACCGACTGAACAATCGAAATCAGCGCGCCTTTGATGACGATGCCATCAGGACTGGCTGGCGTCTGGGCCCGAGCAATATCCGCAACACCCCATAACAACAGAATTCCAACTGAAATTCGAAACAATTGAAATACGGACATTCCAACAGAACTGCTTTTGCCCACGAAACCGCGACATTTAAACATAAATTGACTTCCAAAAATTGCTGATCCGAACAAAAGCCAAAAAGGTTACTTGGGAACTGAAACTCGGGCGAACCGTCAATAGTTCAAGTAAATCATCTACTCGAGCACGCTGCTATTAATGATTTGAATCCATTGAATCCAAAACGGTACAATGACAGCATGACGATAATGACGCCTGATATTTTACCCAATCGTTAAACACATCCACAGCCCGTGTTTCTACAGTCGCATTATTTTAGCGTTATCGGATCGTGTTGAACGAAGACTTTTGACCTTCCGATTCTTATTAAGGATCGTCAGGGAATTTTCCTTGCCAGCATTTGCTGCTGCAGGTTTGAAACCATTGCCAATCTAGAACTTGGCCAAACATAAAAGCACCGAATTTCATCAGCGAATTCGACGGATCAACAATTTAGCGATTTTTACCCAAACCATTGGCCTTTTCTCCACAAAAGGCCAATGTGTCCACTTGGAAAACCAAAATTAGGGTATTTCCTGACCTATACAATTACCATTGTGCATAACACGCTCGTTGCCGATCGTTTGAGGTAATCCTGATGCCACTCAAATCATTCATCTCGTGGCTGCGCGGCGAAAACGCTGATGTAACGGCCACCGATGCCCTGGCCAACCCGACGAGCCCGACCCCGTCATCACCGCCACAAGCTAATTTGTCGTACCAAAGGCTGGAGCCCAAACTGGTGCTCAATGCCAGTTTCGCACTCGACGCTTTTGGATTTTTAAGTCTAGATGATTTTGTCGATTCGACTCCTGCAGACAACGACCTCACCATCTCTCAGTCAGCTTCCACGTTTTCGTTCGTTCTTAATGACGGAGTTTGGAACGGAACCGATGCCACAGGACTGACTGGCAACGGGACAGACACACTGGCAATCAACCTGAGTGACGTCTCTCTCAACTCAATCTCGATTGATAGCAATACCACTGACCAGTTCGACATCGAATTTGGAGCGTTAAGTTTTGCTGGCGATTTAAATATTGAAAGCACCGGGGCAACCGCTTTTGGAAGCATTACGCAAACGGACTCAATTAAGATTGGAGGCACAGCTTCATTCCTGTCGGCAACCGAAATTGTCATGACTCACGCGGCCAACGATTTTCTTGGCACTGTCAACGCAGCTAGTGACAATATCCAACTGACCGACCAAAACGACCTGCAACTGGGAGCAATTACGGCAACCGGAGATTTGACCGTCACTTCAACAGACGTGGAGGTGACCGCGATCGGGACGGTGAACGGTCTGGCTCGCTTCGTCAACTCATCGACAGATACAATGAACCTAGGTGCCGATGTTGGCGGAGAATTTAGCCTAACCAACGCAGAGCTTAGCAACATCACTGCTACCGATGGCTTCCAATTCATCAGCAACAATGAAAATGTCGTCGTCGATGGAATCAACCAAGCAACTGACGTCGAAATCATTGCTGGAACAGGGAATGTAAATTTTGATGGTGCTGCTTCAAGCATCAGCTCAATGACGGTATCGAGCTCAACTGCAATTGGCCAAAGTGCTGAAATCAATGTGACCGGAATCGCGAGCTTTACTGCCGACAACAACATTATTCTTAATGACCTAGATAACGATTTCCAAGACACAGTAAATGCGGACGGTGGCAATGTCGACTTGGCCGATGCCAACAACATTGAACTGGGCAACGTCAACACAACAACACTCAACGTGGCCGCACTAAACACAGGCGCCATCACTCAAAACAACAGCGGAATCAATGTCGCGAGTACGGCCAGCTTTACCGCCGCTGATGACGACGTCACTCTCAATACCGCAAGCAATGACTTCCAAGGGACCGTCAACACAAACGGCGCCAACGTCGATCTAACTGACGCCAACGACATTGAACTCGGTGACATTGACGCTGCAACGCTCGACGTAACGGCGCTCAGCACCGGTGACATCACCCAAGACAACAGTGGAATCACGGTAACCGGAGATGCCAGCTTCACCGCCACCGATGACGACATCACACTCAACACCACAAGCAACGATTTCCAAGGGAATGTCAATGCGGACGGTGCTAACGTCGATCTAA
>JAQWLH010000262.1 GCA_029247405.1 Mariniblastus sp. | reverse complement strand
TTTCGAAATATTTAGTTTTCCGGGGATATTTGCTGCTAATGAGTTTGGCACAGTGCTTGCATTACTGATTTGCTGAAGCGAGCGGGCTCTTATCTTTGATCTCCCAATCCTGTTGCCTCTGTCCGTTCACTCCACCTTTTCCTACCAGTTTGAACTACTCAAGTTCAACCTACCATTAAGCCAACGCCCAACCGTCTCAAGGTTCCCACTGGGTCAGTTGGCTTTTTGTTTGCGCTAATTTATTTGAAATAAGCAGCCGCTTCAAACGATCTGAGTCGCAAACTTCGAAGTGATGCTTTTGGACGCTGACTTTGGGAAGCTGATCAAGGCACTCTCAAATGAGGTAGTCGAGTTTGCTGCTGTGGAAGAGAGATCTAAACCTTTTGATGGGAAGATATGCCAAGTTGATTTTGGATCGCCGCCGTTCAGCGATTGACGTCAGCTTGCTCCCTTGATCAAAGTTCACCGATTTGTTTTCTGTGCCATCAAGCGGCCCTACTTGGACGCCCCCGGTTTTAAAGAAGTGGATAGTCGCGAACCAAGTTGCCGTCGTTTGGTGGTGATGGCTCGACCTCAATCGAGACACTGGCTTGAAGAGCCAACGGATTGTCCCCATCTGCACTGATGCTTCCCCAGTGGTGATTGCCTGCTGTTTTAAATATTTTTGCGGCGTAACCGTTGCGCAAGGCGCACGTAATCCTACTTGATGGGGGTTAGTGATTCGTTATTTCTTGAATTTGCCAACCGGATCAGCGTGCAATGGGTTGTGACGCGTGTAAGACTATGCGAAACGTTTTAAGGAGCTGGTTGGTCAGAAATCTAATTGAACGCTGCGCGGCAAACATGGAGCTGTATCTATGATTGATTTTGCTATTTTTGTATTTGCAGTCATTGGTTTTATCAAGAGCCTGTTGTGGCTCTTGACGCTAAAAGATAGTTCGGCGGCAAACTCAAATAAATCTAAAGAACCGAAACCATCTTTGGCAGAAGACTTGAAGGCGTCACAAAGATTATTCCAGCATCTTTACGCCACTGGCAAGATCGACGATCAGAATTACGAACGATTGCAAAAACTGATTGACAGCCAATTCTCGGCACCACGCGGTTCAGCAACCCGTCCTGAAACAAAGCTTGCACCGACAGAGCCAAATGCCTCCCGCGGTAATCAGATTTCTCATAAGTCTCCATTGGAGACGTTAACTCCTAGTCCCGACTCTACGCCCGCCTTACCGAATACCCCATTCGATTCAGGTCCGTCTGAATCGACAAACGATCCTCCTGCCGAAGCGGTTTTTGTGGTGGATGCTGAGCTCGTCGGGGATCTTCCTCAAAGCGCACAGGCAGCGACCAGAGTTGCCCCGTGGGATTTGCCGGATCCGCCTTCTCCATTGCCGCGCAAGACCTTAAGTGAGCTCATGTCTGGGTTCATGCAAGAAAAGAACATGCGCTGGGGCGAGTTGACGAGTGGCATTCTGATTGTGCTTAGTGCAGTGGGACTTGTGATTAGTTTGCGAGAGGAACTCAGTGACAAAATTCCGTATTTTTCAGCGATCTTATTTATGCTGATGACGGCAGCGATTCATGTCGCGGGGATTTACACGCTTAAGAAATGGAAGCTGCGCAACACCAGTCGAGGAACCTTAATCATCGGGTTGCTGCTGGTTCCTTTAAATTTTGTTGCTGCCTGTGTTTTATCTCATGGTGATCAGCAGCGGGCGGTCGACGACCCTTTGCTGTGGACGGCCGTCGGAGTTGGCCTGACGGCCTTTGCCACGATGACTTGGTGGTCCAGTAAGGCGCTTCTGCGACGTGGTTACTGGCCGCTAGTGGTTGCCATGATGGGAAGTGGGATCGGAACGCTTTTGATCAATCGATTGGCCGGAACTGGAACGAGCAATTTGGTGTATTTGTTGCTCGGGATGCCGGTCCTGGGGAGTTTCTTGGTCGGAACTTGTTTTTTCAATCGTCAACAATGGGTCCGGCAACGTTGGTCAAAGCGTGCGGCCGATCGGATGTTTTTGTTTCTTGGGGTTTCTTCGTTTGCCTTGATTGTCAGTTTGTCGATGGTGGTGATTAAGGCTGAAGCAATCGCCAGAGGAGCGGTTTTGCTGTCGCCAATCTATTCAATTGTGTTCATTGTTGTCAGTTGGCTTGGTTCGGTCATTTTCCGGGGGGCGGACGGCAAGTCAAAACAAAGGCTGAGGGTTGTTGGACTGACGCTAAAAATTGCTGGATTACTTATGCTCGGCATCTGTCTTTTCAGTTCGATTGTCAATCCAGCGATTTTTGTGGCGAACGCCATGTTCTCGACGATCGCTTTAATGGTGATGTTCATTCAACAGAAGGAAGAGAGGCTGATCCCGGTTGCTTGGTGTGTTTTTGCTGGCGGCGTTCTGGTCTTGCTGAATGCTGCAACCGGGGCATTTGGCTTCGATGAATGGGTGTCTCGGTTTCAACTGGCCGAAGCTTTGTTAAACGGGAAAAGTGGACTTTGTTTGCTGCTCACGGGTGTCTGCGTCGGATTACTCAATTCGAGTTTAAAGCGGTTTGTAATTCCTGACCGGCAAAAGCGGTTATTGCTTAGTGGCTGGATCACTGGTTTTGGCATACTTTCGCTTGGTTGTTTCACTACTTTAATCGCCAGCTTGACCAACCGCGATAACGTCTTTGATGTGATGACGGCGAGCTGCTTGTTGTGTCTTGTGGCAATCGTGTTGAGTGCAGTTTGTGTTGCCCTTGTTCGGCGGGGTAAATACGCCAAATACTCTGGGCTTCCGAGTCTTGCTGCAGTGGTTTTGTTAGGCAGTCTCTATCACGCGATATTGTGGAATCCGTCGATCAATGCTTGGGTTGAATCGGTGGCCGGTAATACCGATGTAGCCTGGGTCCTGTGGTTCGCCATCGCGAGTTTGATTTTGGTTGGGTTGAGTGTTTATTCGAAGTACGGCGCATTGACTCGCGATGTTCAATCTTTTACCGCGGAATCTGATTCCGGCGATACGCAAAAGTCCGCGATGAACTTTTTCGATCAGTTTGCTGGCTGGGGCGCATTGGCAACAGTGGCCCTTTCGTTTGGCCTGCTTTTACTGGTAAAGCATCAAACGGGTTGGGCGTCGCTGTTTCAAATGGTTGCTTGTTTGTGTTGGCTGGGACTTGGCTGGGGCTGGCACCGGCGTGACGAGAAGCTGCAGCTCATGACCAGTTTAGACTTTCGCAAGTTTAGCAGTGTTGCGTTTGTGCTTTCGACGGGACTCCTGGTGAGCGTCGTCACCGCTGAATTGGTTTTGCGTATGGATTGGTGCGCGTCACTTGCCTCGTCAAGGCATGGGTTAATTCAATTGGTCGTGTTATCGGCTTGGGTCGTGGGGTGCACGGTGCTCCGAGTTTGCTGGGAAGAAAATCAAGCATTGAAGTGGGTGGCGGAGTCATCGGTGTTTGCCGAAAAAGCCGTCTTGTGGGGTTTGCTGACTGGGATCTGTGGTTTGGTTTGCGATGCGACGTTGTGCGGTACGATGAGCGAGCTGTTCAGTGAATCCGTGATGGTGAGCCAATTCTCGATCCAAGCTGAACCTTTTTGGGCGTTTGCAGCGCTTGGGGCGATCGCCGTTGCGATTGTTATGTCACTTTTTGTTGCTCCGATGGCATCGCTAGGGGTGGCGTTAGTTCTCGTGTGGATGGCGACCTTTGCTTTTGGAGCTGTTTTTTTTGAGGGCTCCAAGTCAGTTGCTTCAGCTCTTCGTTGGTTGCTGCCGATCGGTGGCCTCGTGGGAGCAGGTTTAGTTACCACCCGAAGACGAATGTTTCCAGTCTGGGCCGCTGCGAGAAATAGGCTGTCGCTGTCAGGTGCCTCGCGATGGCGCGCCGGTTCCACCGAGCAACTTATCAACTTCGCTCTCGGTATTGTCGTCGCCGTTGTGCTCCTGATTTCGACAGTCAACGTTTCGCAATTGCTGTTGAGCGGGTCGGGGTCATTAGGAGGGCCACTGCCTGAGGCTTGGTTTAAGCGAATGCCTGCGGACGTTTCATTCGGCGTGCCGGTCGGAATGGTGGTCATGACGTTTCTGATATATGCCATTTCCGAGCGGTGCAATAGATGGGCGACACTTGGGTCAGTGGTGTTCCAGTATGTTGTTGCCCTGGCCGTGGTGATGCTGCTCCTCTCACCTCATCAACAACTTGCAACAAGTTGGTTCGTCAACTTACTGCAAGTCGTTTCTCTCAGCATGACGTGTTATGGATTTTTGTGGTATTGGATGAGAGAGAGAATTGACAGTAAGGCTCTGCAAGGGGAGGGCAGTGGTGGTTACCTTGGGAAGCTGGTTAAGCCCATTGACGCGCATGCACTGATCAACGGGTTGTCAGTGACCAGTCTGGCGACTGTGCTGATGATTCGTTTTTATCTTGAACCTGAAAAACCGAGTGGCTGGATTGGAGCAGTGGGAAGCCCAATAGGCCTCGTTGCGTGGGCGCTGTTTTGTGGATTGGCTTTTTGTCTATGGCGCGGAAAACGTCGCCGAGCTTCGGTGGCAACCTGGACCTGGTTGATTGGTTGGGTGGGGGTGGTCTCGACGATTTTGATCGCCGCAGTCGTCGATCGAAATATCTCGGCTGATTTGATCTCGAATGGCCTGCCAAGATTACCTTTTAAGCTGCTCGCGGTAGGGGGGAGCATGGTGGTCATGGTTCAAACAGGTGTCATTGCCTTGCTTCGTCAAAGGGGCGTGGAATGGTGTAGTAACGCAAGCAACCCTTGGCTGTCGGAGCGAAGGTTAAAACGATTTAAAGACGTGCCGTTTTTTCACTCCATTCCAGTGCTCGGTGTGGGGGCAGTGAGTTTGCTGTTTGCGGTGCGGGGTGCCTTGATTGATTCGACGGGGATTTGGCTTTACATCGCAATCTGTGCGGCGGTGTTGGTGTCAACGGTTGGTTTGGGTTGGTTGTTGAGAAGTGCAGGCGTGGGCCTTGTCACCGCTGGGCTGACCCTCTTGATCGTGGCACTCGTGGTCTTAAAGGATCCACAAAGCTGGTTTACGAAAATGCAGCCGGACTTACTTAATCTTGCGATGGCTAGCCTGGGCGTTCTGGCGATCGCATGGACAGGGTTTTACCTGTATCGCCGGAAAAAACATTTCGAGCCGATCCCTCGTTCGTTTTTATGGATGCCCAATGGCGTGATGTTGGTCGGATCGATTTGGATTCTGGTGGCTGCGATTTATCAACTGGTGTGCGATCAGAGCTTGCTCGGCAGCTCGCTAAATAACCCGCTGGGTATGGTTGCTTTCATGGTGTTGGCAATATTGTCAGCCGTTTCAGTTTTCAATGATCGGGCCAGATTTCAAATGATCTCGCGATGCTTGATGTCTTTGGCTTTGGCTGTTGTCATCGCATCTCAAGTAGCTAGTGATCGCCAATGGAAGTCCAGTGCCATCGTGATGGCATCGGGTGGAGTGGTTGCACTGTGGGGATTTCTCTGGCTGAAGCGAATGGCTTTAATAGGATTGGCAAAGAAGATGGGAGCTACCCGTTTGATTGCAGCTAAGCGAGCGGCGGGGCGGCAATTACCTATTCTTTCACTTGCCTTGTGCGGCTTGATTATACCCTGGTTGTTGCTCAACGCATTTGTCTTCGAACTGGGGCCGCAACGTTATTTATCAGCATTGACGCCATTTGTATTGGCCATCGGTTTCGGTTGCCAGGCGACCTCTTCGGCTCGCCGGTGGTTGCAACTGATGACGCTTGGCTTGATCACCTTGGGAAGTCTTTTGGTTTCGTGGGCTGACCTGAATCCACAAACAATATTTGGCGAATCGTTAATTCGTTTGGAGGTGCGTGGCTTAATTGTGATGGCGGGTGCCATGTTGATTTACGGTGGCTTGATTGCACGCTGGGTGAGAGAGGGAGACACTTGGCTTAAGTCGCTGCGGCAAGCGGCAATCGCCAATTGTGTGTTGGCGCTTTCTTTTACGGTTTTAGTGCTTGCTACTGAATACTGGATGTTCCAACCAGGTGTTGGGTGTGAACTGAGCATTCCTGAGGCGACGACGGTCTGCATTCTCATGATCGGAATGATCATGAGTTTGCTCGCGATTGCGATTCGGCCTGAAAATGATCCCTTTGCTTTGTCGCTCGCAGGCCGGATGGGATACGTTTATGCAGCGGAGTTTGGATGCGCGGGTTTGGTAGCTCATATGTATTTCTCGATGCCATTTCTGTTCGAGTCTGGATTTGTCGACTACTGGCCGTTTATGATGATGGCGGTTTGCTTTGCCGGTGTGTGCATTGGCCAAGTTTTGGAAAAGCGTCACTTGACGGTGTTGGGTCGGCCACTTTTCGAAACCGCCACTGTTCTACCTTTGCTGGTCGCTGCGGCGATGTTCTTTGTTGATTCAGAAGCCGATAGTGCGCTGGTGTTGTTGACGATTGGGATGACTTATTTATTGATCAGCCTGACGAAAGGGTCAATTTTAAGTGGAGTGGGTGCAGTCGTCTTTGGCAATCTTGCATTGTGGGCATTTTTTCAACGTTCGCCCGGATTTACCTTCCTCGAGCATCCGCAACTTTGGCTGATTCCACCTGCCCTTTCGACTTTGCTGGCAACACATCTAAGCCGCAAGAACTTGGCTCCCAAGCAGTTGCTGACCATTCGATATGTTTGTGTAACCGTCATTTACATGAGTTCGACAATCGAGGTCTTTATCTCAGGAGTGGGGCAAAATCTTTGGCCACCGCTTGTGTTGGCGATCTTGTCAGTGGCTGGAATCATGTCGGGCATCATGCTTCAAACGAGATCATTTTTGTATTTCGGTAGCCTGTTCTTGTTGATGGCGATGATCACGATGGTGGCCCATGCCCATCAAAGATTGGACCACGTTTGGCCTTGGTGGGCATTCGGCGTTGGTCTCGGCATTGCGATACTTGTGATGTTCGGGCTTTTTGAAAAACGCAAAAAGGAGATGAAAGAGATCGCGTTTAGATTGAAAGATTGGGAGGGTTGATGTTGAATGAGGTCATGTCGGTCTACAGCCTGGTGTTATTTATTGAGGTAGCTTAAAAAAATAAGGCTGTGGAGGTGGTTGCTTAGAACCCTCCGACCAATTTGGAGTGGAGTCTCGGTGGTTTGTATTTGCCGTTGGTCTATAATGCGATCAGTAAGTCGACCTTCGTTGTTTTGTGGACGAAACGATTGTCGGTGTTAAACGGGTTTATATTTGGCGCTGAAATGAAAACTGATAAATTCAATTTAAGACTCGCGACCTTATTGGTAGGTCTTTTGTTGCCCGCATGTGTACTGGCGGTTGAAGATCCATTGCTTTGCGTCAAAGGGAAGTTAGTGCTTCATGAGACGTTTTCAGGTGAAAAGATAGACGCTCGTTGGTCAGCGGCTAAAGGCGATTGGAAGGTCGCAGACGGTTCCCTGCAGGGAGCAGAATTGAAAGCTGATAATCACTCGGCAGTCATTCGGACCGATATCGAGTTCACCAGTGCAGCAGTTATTGCGTTTGATTTTAAATTTGAGGGTGGAACCGTTATTCACTGCTCGTTCAATGGCAAAGGTCATATTTGTCGGGCGACCCTGACCCCCCAGGGCTACACACTCAAGGGAGAAAAAGTCAAAAAAGACCCCCAAGATAAATCCGTGACCGTTGGACAGGTTCAGCAGACGTTTGTTCCGGGGAAATGGTACACCATGCAAATTGACATGGCTGGAAAAGAGTTCGTCGCTCGAGTTGGTGATGGCCCGGTTGCCTTTGGCTCGCACGAGAAAATAGCCCGTGATAAGAACAACTTTGGTTTTCCGATGGCTGGTGCAAGTTCACAGTTGGACAATATCAAAGTCTGGGAGGGAAAATTAAATCCAGCTTGGTCGCAGATTAAAAGCGGCCTTCCCGCGAATAAAATTGTCCCCGTTCAACCGCCGTCGCCCAAGCAACGTTTTGCAAAGATGGATAAAGACAAGAGTGGTTCTCTCTCGCTTCAGGAATTTATTGGGAATCGGCCGGCTGGAAAACATGAGGCGGTAAAGAAGCAGTTTCAGCGCAAGGATAAAAATACTGATGGTTCTCTCAGTCTTGCTGAATACCTGCCAAAACAACGGGGCAAGGGAAAGTAATAATTGGAACGGCCAATGCCTTTGATGGTCATTGATTGTTTCCCAACCTAACCCTTGTTTTCTTCAGCAGGGTTTGTAATTCAGCCTGTGATTGTTCATCCAGATCAAAGGACCTCAGCAGGGCATCCTCCTTGAATTGGGTGAGATCACCCATGCGGTCAATGTTTTGCTCCGCCAAAGCGGAGATCAGTTGATCGTTGGCAGTGGCCGCGGAAATTTTGGAGTACGCGAACTCTAATTTCTGATATTTGTCCTGGAGTTTCTGCAATTGAAAAGTTGTTTGAACATGCGATAGACCGATTCCGGCCATGGCAAAAATTAAGATTAGAGACAACAGCGAAAAACCTTTTGATGGCTCGTCTGATTCGACAGATTCACCTGAGTGAGACTCTACCATTAAATCATCAATCAATTGGCGAGAGGAGTGGTTCAATGAATTGGATTGTGCCAAAGCTTATCACACATCGTGACCGATGATCACGGCTTGGTGCGACCAGGGTGAGGCGAGGTTGTCTTGGGGCGCTGTTGCGTATGAAAGTTTATTCTACTGACCTTCATTTTCGACTATCGCTTCCACCGAAGCGTTCTTTACATATTTGTTTAGCCATTCGATCATTTCAGCTTGTGTGTGGAGCACTGATTGTCGAGCTCGATAGCCGTGGGATTCGAAGGGCAGCATGCACAGGCGGACAGTACCTCCATTGCCTTTAATGGCTTGGTACATCCGCTTTGACTGAATGGGGAACGTGCCACTGTTGTTGTCGTTCTCGCCATGGATTAACAACAGCGGTTCGTTGATTTTATCTGCGTGAAGAAACGGAGAAATTTGGTGGTAGATGTTCTTGGCTTGCCAGTAAGGACGACGTTCGGATTGAAAGCCGAAGGGAGTGAGGGTTCGGTTATAGGCTCCGCTTCGAGCGACACCAGCTTTGAATAAATCGCAGTGGGCCATAAGGTTGGCGGTCATAAATGCACCGTAGCTGTGCCCTCCTACTCCGACTCGATTCGGATCGGCGACTCCCATTTCGACTGCTTTGTCGATCGCTGCTTTGGCAGCACCGACAATCTGTTCAATAAAGGTGTCATTCATTGTTTCAGGGTCCCCGATTACCGGCATCGTGGCAGCATCCATGATGGCGTAACCTTGGGTCAATAACGTCAGATGGGTAATGCTCCGCATGCGAGTGAATTGTGAGGGGCTTCCAGAAATCTGAGCCGCAGTTTTTGCATCGCTGAACTCGCGTGGGTAAGCCCAAACCATTAGCGGGAGTCGGGTTCCTGCTTTGTAGTTGGCGGGCAGGTAAAGCGTCGCGGAGAGGGGAACTCCGTCGGATCGTTCGTATTTGACGAGTTGTTTTTTGATTCCACGAATTTGAGGTGTTGGATCTTTGAAGTCCGTCAGGGCGCTGGTGGTGTTGGTATTAAGATCCCTCAAGAAATAATTGGGCGGCGTGAGTGGCGTTTCACTGTCGGTAATGACACTTGGTTTACTGTCTTTGCTGCTGGAGGCAATTCGAACAACCGATTCATAGGTTCCCTCTTCGCATCGCCAGAGCCGTTCTGTTTCAAGTGTCTTGATATTTTGACGGTCAACGAAGGGGAGATTCCCTTTGGGAGAGGCTCCCGAACCCATTCGATAAATCCAATCGCCATCTTGGCGGGCGACAACATGGCCTGTTTCGTCACGTCGACTGACAATTCGCCCCGGGTCACCATAGCGATCACGAATACTCCGGTTTGATAAAGTCTTGGGGGTTGTCCCCGGCAGTTTTAAATCATGCATCAATGAGCGAACCCAACGCCGGTCTCGATCGTATTCGGTCGTCGTGATGATCGAGGGGTCGTCGAAATACGAAATACCAACAGCGCGATGCTGAGTCCTGAGCAGTTCCTGCGGGGGTTCAGTGAAGGGGGCAGCAACCATCATGTACTTGTCTCGATGGGTTGCCTCCTGATTGGGATCACCTCCATCAAGGGCTTCAGACCAGACGAGCGTGGCGGGAACACCCGACTTCCAATCAACATTTCGTGCTCCCAAACGTACCCCTTCAATGGGAATGTTTTCATCCATTGGAACGTCGGCAATCGTATGGACGTCTGGTCCTTTGGCTTGTTCGTTGAGTTTCCAGCACTGGATCTTTCGGGGAAAGCTCCGATAAGTCATCAAGTAGCTGAACGGTTTTTTGATCGTTGTGACCAACACGAAATCGCCACTAGGCGAAGGACTGGCCCCGGTAAGAATTTGTGGGTTACCGATTTTTTTAATTGATCCGTCGAGCCCAATCAGGGCCAGTTGGGCTGTTGCATAATGGGCAAACAATGCCTCGTCGTGGGAGTTTTGGAGCAAATCTTGGTAGGTGCGCGTTGGCGATTTGTTGCCAGAGGATTCCTGAATATTTGGGCCAACGGGCGCGAGTTTGCCGGATGGTTCAATGCCACGGTCGGTGGGGACAAGCTGACAGAGAATGCCTTTGCTAAATGGCATCCAGTTGGGACCGCCCATGATCGTGTTCAGGCGGTCGTTCAGTCGCCTCGGTTTTTGAGGTTCATCAACTGAGCAGATCCAAAGCTCTTGTCCCGTTTCGGTTACCAGCGTGTAGGTGAAGTGTTTCGAATCGTGTGACCAACTGATGCCAGCAAGCTTTGCGTTTGGGCCTAGAGGGATTCGAGTCATCTCACGCTGAGCATCGACTCCGCGCTTGCCCAGCGAAATGCCCTTAAAAAAGCTGGTTGAGAATCGGCTGTTGGCCTGCGGATCAAGTCGCAGTCCGGCCAGTTGGAGCATTCGACGGGAAATGTCGCTGATGTCTGGCATCGCATTTCGATCCACCATCACCATCCACTCTGAGTCCGGACTGAAGCTAACGGAAGGTTCAGGCGAAGCATCGATGATGTCGATAACTTCTTGAGGTGGGAGTTTATAGCTGGACTGTGCCATTAAGTCGTTCCCCAATGAAGTTGTCAAAAAAAATAATGTTAAACCGGCGACGATCGCCCTTGGGTTTATTTTCATTCGAATGATCCGCCTGATCGACTGCAAGGTAACTGGTTGATTGGAGAAACTGATTGACCTAGTTCTTAGTCTGTCGTACTGATGGCAATCTGCTCTCGCTCTGGTCTTGATGAAGGCTTCTGCCCGAGACGCATACCGCAACAATTAGCGTCCGGGCAAACGAAGCACTCACGATTATGAATTTTTACGATTGCCGAGACCCATAGGTTAGGGCTTGTTGGAAGGTATAAATGGCTTTGCTTTCAGTTGCAACTGAGTTTATCCTTAGCGGTGTAATTGATCAAACCAATACTAAAATTCAAATACATTTTGGATCGCATTAGCACCCGTTGAGCGACATCTCACACTTGTTGTCCTCTGCGTTCAAAATCCTCAAAAAATCGGCCAACCTATGAAAAATCAACTTAAGTTATTGTTACTTGCTACGGCGATGAATTGCTTCGCTTTTAGTTTTTCCGATGCGCAGGATGATGAGGCCAAGTGGTGGCGTGGGAATTTACACACCCATTCTTTGTGGAGCGATGGCGATGACTTTCCAGAGATGATTGCCAAATGGTATGTCGATCATGATTACAACTTTCTGGCGTTGACGGATCACAATGTTCTGAGTGTTGGGAATCGCTGGATGGACTTGGCGGCGATTGAAAAGCGGGCTGGCAAAACGGCTCTGGAAAAGTACATTGCCGAGTTCGGCGAAGATTGGGTTGAACGGCGCGACAAGCCTCTCGCCAAAGCAAAAGCTTCTTCCAATCCAGGCGATCAGTCCAAGCCCCCGGCGAGTCAGGTTCGTCTCCGACCTCTGAGTGAATTTCGAGGCAAATTTGAAGTGGCTGACAAGTTTCTGATGATTCAAGCCGAGGAAATTAGCGACCGATCCGAGAACCGCCCGATTCACATGAACGCCATGAACCTCCAATCAGTGATCTCTCCTGTTGGAGGGAAAACGGTTGTGGAAGCCATCAACAACAACCTTCGAGCGGTACAGGAGCAAGCAGATCAAAACGGTGAGCCAATAATGGTCCACCTGAACCATCCGAACTTTGGGTGGGCTGTAACGGCAGAGGAGTTGGCTAAAGTAACAAACGAAAAATTCTTCGAACTCTACAATGGGCACCCTTCGATTAATCACCTCGGCGATAAGACACGACCGGGTGTGGAAAAAATGTGGGACATTTGCAATACGCTTCGGATTAGTGAAATGAAGACGGCACCGATGTTCGGGTTAGCTACCGACGACAGCCATAACTACCACACTCAATCTGGTAACAAGGCGAGGTCGGGAAGGGGCTGGATTATGGTGCGGGCAAATCAACTGAACGCAGAATCATTGATCGGAGCAATCAATCAAGGGGAATTTTACAGCTCCAGTGGGGTTGAATTGGAGTCAGTAAAATTTGATCAAGGTACTGGTAAGTTGTCATTGGAAATCAAACCTCAAACAGGCCAAACATTTCGCACAAGTTTTATTGGCACCATGGCCGACTACGATAGGTCAGCTCAGATTCAACTGGACGCCGATGGAAAGCCGATTCGCGCTACCCGGATTTACTCAAAAGACGTCGGCAAGGAATTCAAGATTTCAGATTCGCTGCGTCCGGAATATCAAATGACCGGTAACGAGTTGTTTGTCCGAGCTGTTGTCACATCCAGTCGTCAGCATCGTGATCCGTCGTTCAAGAATCAAAAAGAACAGGCTTGGACGCAGCCAGTTGTTTGGACGAAAACTGAAAAAGAGTGAATGTCCGTCTGCTGAACTGATGAAAGTTGTTATAATTTGAGCCACTAACAAAATTTGATCATTGTTGGAAGTCGCTCAAAGCCAAATGGCTGCGAGTCAGCGGTGATTGCCGATTGCTTAGAACTATTGAGAGTCCAGAGATTCAATACGCATGATGCCCAAATTTTCTATTCGCCAATTGCTGTTGGCCATGATTGGGATCGCCCTGATATCGTTATGCATGTCGCTCGCCTATCGCGGGAACCGGCCTGCCCTTGGGCTTTCCGTTGCGATCGTTGGAAGCTTCCTGCCGATTTTGGTGTATGCCTTGGTGCATTGGCTTGCGATTGCTGTCGCGTTGCTGCCGTTTAACGGCGGTTCAGTTGCATCGGCAACCAGTCCGACGGCGTTGCCATTGGTGGGCTCAGAATCGTTGGGCGAATCTGGATCCAAGGAGCGAGAAGACAATTCCCCGTCGGAGCCTGCCGATGATTAATCCATTCAAAACAGCTGCCGTAAGTATTGTTGTCGGTTTTGTTGTGTTGTTAAATCATGCGTTTGCACAGATGCCGCTGGTGCCAGCGGGGGTCGAGGGCTATACCGTCAAGGTTCGTGACTCGTGGTTAAGCGTTGCGGGTTCATCGGGCGCCGGATTCCGACCGGTCCGAGTGACGATTGAGACCAATCCTGCCAGAGTCGTCGCGGTGGATGAGGTTTTTACGGTTACCGTTCGGACGCAACAATATAGTCATGCGGCCCGCGAGACCTCCGGCAAATTAGTGATTCCTGCCGGTCAAAAATCTGCAGTCGTTGAGCTTTACGTCAACGATCATTTTGCGCGCTACGGAAATAACAATCAGTTGAAAATTGTAAATGACCGGGGGCAGCAGATTTTGAGTGAGCTTGGTTGGTCACCTGATCAAGTGCCAGTCCAGCCATCCATGCTCGTTGTCAGCAGCCTTTTTCCGGTGATCGAGGCACGGCAACACGTTTGTTACAAACGCATCGCAAAACCCGGGCCCTTGAACATACCCAATTACAATCCACCTGCACAACTTCCCAGCTTTGGTGAATTGAATTTAGTTTATGATTCTTCGAGTTTGCTTAGCGGCATGTCAGTTAAGGGGTTGCCGAATGGGCCAATGAGTGTGATCTCCCCGTGGAGTGCAATTTCTGCTAACCGAAGACTTAAGGCGGTGAGACCGAGCGATCTTCCGTTCAGCTGGATTGGGCTACAGAGTGTCGAGCGAATTTTGATTTCGTTGGAAGAGCTGAAGTCGTTGTCCCGAAGCAGCCATCCTCAGCGAGCCAACTTTGAAAAATGGGTCATGGCCGGAGGTGTCTTAATTGTGTACGAGACGGGGCCTCAATTTGCCGGCGCAAACGATATCTGGAAATGTTTGCTAGGTAGCGAACGTGCTCATCTTGCTGATCGAAATTTGGCGAAATGGGTCGATCCTGCAGACAGCTTTTTAAAAGAAAACAAACTCCTTTTGCCGCAGGATTTTAATTTCGATCTACTTTATGAGTACGACCAAGGAGTCTGGGCCAGTGAATCTCAAAATGCCGAAATGACAAAAAAGGCTGGGGTTTGGCAGACTTTCGACGACCCAACGAAAATTCCTGCGTCAACCAAGTTTACAGTCGCTCCCTATCTAGAGGGGCGTATCGTTGCCGTGGCAGATGATATGACCAAGTGGACGTGGGTAGATTGGCGTCAACTTCAGAATGTGATTGCGGTCGGTGGCGGTAGTGTTTCAAGACGTTTCACCAGTTCCTTGCGTTCCGATTCAACGGATGTAACATTTGGCATCCCCGGTGTTGGCCAGCCGCCAATCCAATCGTTCCAGGTGTTGATCGGGATTTTTCTGTTAACCGCTGGACCTGTCATGATGTTGGTTTTAAGGCGAACGGGGCAATTACAGTACTTGTTCGTTTTTGTCCCTTTACTGTCGCTGGTGGTTTGTTTTTTATTGTTTTCTTATGCCGTGATTTTTGACGGTTCCAATCAGTGGGGACGAGTCAATTCAGTGACCTACCTCGACCATCGAACCAATCAGGCGATCACCCATACACACACCAGTTATTACAGTGGCGTCAATCCACAGAAATATAAGTTGCAACCGGATGCGTTGGGGGTAGCGTTTCAACGTAAGAATTCTACGAAGGCGGTTTCTGCTTTTGAGCAGAATACGATGGTCTTATCTGGTGGTGACATTATGGCTCGGATGCCGCATGAAGTGATAACGGTTTGCCCTCAATCTGCAACGGAACGTTTGTTGATTTTGGAGTCCGAGGACATTGATTCACCGCAAGTGAAAAATTTGTTGGGAGACAAGGTTAAGTTTGCAGTAATCAGGACTGAGACAGGCTTATTTAAAATTAGTGGCTTGAACGCTGGTGCAGAAATTCAGGCGACGAAAGTTGACGAGAAAAACCAGACGAATCTGGGCGTAGTTTCAGATAAGCTTGCTCAGATGGTTGAACAAATGTCGCCTGAATTGGTTGGTGGTCGTTCAAGGAATTACCACCCATACTATGGCTACAATAATGAATCTGGGGGTTTTGGTGAGGAGGATCGGATCGTCGTTTTGTTACGTGAAGGTAAAGCGTTGGAAGAAATTGTGAGCGAACCGGGGACTTATTTGGCAATCCTTGAAGAGTTTCCCTTGGCAGCGGAACAAATTGAGCCCGTTGAATACAAACTCCAGCTACACATTGTTTGTGGGAAATGGAAATGATTGCAAACAATGACGACGTCATGATCCAGTTCGATTCTGTGACCCGTACCTTTGGAGATACGCGAGCTGTTGATCAGGTCTCATTTCATGTCCGCACAGGTGAAGTTTTTGGGTTTATCGGCCCCAATGGTGCGGGGAAGACGACCAGCATGCGCATCCTCTCGACGCTTGACGTGCCCACTTCGGGGGAGGCGTGGATAGATGGATTTTCAGTCGTGGATGACCCTGATTTGGTTCGCCAACGCCTGGGTTGGATGCCTGACGGTTTTGGGACATATCCCAATGTGAATTGCGCAGAGTATCTTGATTTCTTTGCCCGATCCTACGGCTTAAGGGGCAAAGACAGGCGGCGAGCCTTGGTCAACGTTATGGGATTTACCCAATTAGATCAGTTGGCCAACAAACCAGTTACTAGTTTATCCAAAGGCATGAAGCAGCGATTGTGTCTTGGAAGAGCACTCATCCACAATCCCAAAGTCTTGATTCTTGACGAGCCGGCGGCAGGCTTAGATCCACGAGCAAGAATTGAGTTGAGAGAGATGATTGGAGCGCTTGCCGAAGAAGGCAAAGCCTTGTTGGTCAGTAGCCATATCCTGACTGAATTGGCTGAAATGTGCGATCGCGTTGGAATCATCGAACATGGAAGGCTGTTGGCAGTTGGAACGGTTGAGGAAATTCTGAATCAACAACGTCATGGCGATTCGGATGAGCCCGAAAAAATTAAAATCGAATTGGTGGTGCTTTCAGATATTCAATTCGCCAAACAGTGGCTGGAGTCGAATGACGGAGTCGTCGTCGATCGCGTGGCCCAAAAGACTTTGCAGGTTGTCATGTCGGGTGACACGGAAGCACAAGCGGATTTGCTTACTAAAATGATTGGAGCGGGAATACGGGTGCTGAGTTACTCAGGCAAACAAAAATCACTAGAAGATGTTTTCTTGACGGTCACGCGGGGGAAAGTGCAATGAGTAAAAATTCTCCTGATATCGAATCTTTGAGTCTCGGTGCACTGAATCCTGACTTCGATGCGGCCACGTCCAAAATTATCTCAGAAAAGTCACATTGGCTGCCTCAACTCAATGAGCGAGTCAGCGAGTGGTGCAGTTCAATTTTGGTCATGGAAACTCGCCAAGCTCTCAAAAGCCGACAATTCATTTGGACTTACTTTGTTTTGCTTTTTAGCGTTGGTGTTTGGACGCTCTTGGCTTTGACGATTGGCGATAATGGGTACCAAGTCGGGAGAGAATTGCTGTTCGGATACTGGGTCATTCTTGGATTCCCGCTTGGTCTGATCATTCCTTTCAGTGCGTACCGTTCATTGGCTCGTGAATTTGAAGACGGTACGAATCAATTGATTTCAATCACAACGATGAAGCCTCATCAGATCATTTTTGGAAAGTTCGGAAGTGCGTTCCTGCAAATGTTGACTTATTTGTCAGTTTTGGCGCCTTGTATTTGCTTCACTTATCTTCTCCGCGGCATAAGTCTGAGTCAAATTTCGATTGGGCTGATGGTCTGTATTGGTGGTTCGATCTGCTTAACCATTCTCGGTTTGTTTCTGGCGGGTGTATTTCGGTCTCGAGCCATGGGGGTAGGAACCTCCGTCTTGTTTGTGCTGCTGTTGGGTTGGCTGTACTACATTTGGTGCGTTTTCTGTGAATCAGAGATCTCTGGACAAGGTAGCTATATCACTTTTGATGACCAGGATGTGCTCCTGGGGATGTTTGGGATTTTTGCTTTTTTTGGATCATCAGCTGGGCTGTTGCTCGTGACAGCGACTTCCCAGATTTCGTTTCCTTCAAACAATCGTGCAACGCCTATTCGAATCGCGATGTTCGTCCAGCAGACTCTGTTTTTTGCATTCGTAATTGGACTGGTCTCGACCGTTTTTGATGCTGATATGTTGTGGATCATGATGATTTTTGTCAGCCATTATTGGCTGGTGATGGGGTTTTTGATGATCGGCGAGTCGTTGACGATCTCTCGTCGCGTTCAGCGAACATTGCCTCGCAGTTTTTTCTCGCGATCCGCATTCTCATTGCTAATGCCGGGAGCAGGACGCGGGTTTCTATTTGCGGTTGCCAATGTTTGGGCTTGCGCGATTGCAATCGGCTTGATCGGTTGGTTCGTCGGTTCGAGAGGGTTGCAAGGTTATCTATTGGGGCAGGTCATCGCTCCCTTCGGTGGCTCCAGGGTATTTGGTTGGGAAGAATGCTGCGGGCTTTTGACGTGCTGTCTTTATGTGACTTGGTTTCTCTCGGTAATTTATTTGGTGATGCGTTCGTTCTTTGGGAAAAGCCGAGGTGAATGGTCGACCGGGATTGGCCCGACGATTTCTCTCGTGCTAGGAGCCTTGTTGATTTCGGTACTTTCCATTTGCTCGATTGTCGTTCACCAAATTTTGTACCAGAGAGACAATCGGCTTAGCGATCTGTCTTCACCGCTATTGTTGAACTGGTATTGGGTGGTCGCTGAGGTGTTTAAGGGAACTAGTTTCCAGCAAATCTTTAATGAACATGGAGTGGTCGCCGTTGCTTTGCTTCTTCAGGCAGTGGTCGTGATTGGATTCGCCTTTGCTTTCGCATCTCGCGAGTTGTTGGTGGCCCCTATTCCTGTTCCTGAGCGAGTCAAAATTGATTCTCTCAAATTGCCAGCTAGCAACGTGCCCGAGGGGGAGTCGATTAACGAAATCTTTGGAGAGCTAAAAAAGAATGAATCTTGATCGAGCCGTTACAATTATTGACTGATCATTATTTTTGTTTCATCGCGCTTTGCACTTCTTTGGGCAAAAAGACCTCGGCAGATTTTGCCCATCGGGATTGCATGGCGTCCGCGATGGAGAGGCGAAGTTTGTTTGGTTTCTTCGATATTTGCCGATTTATTTTTTCAACAAGCTTATCCTGTTTTTCCGCAATTTTTTTATCCAGAGTGGCGCGGGCGCTTTTGGAAACCTGTTGTGCCAATTCGCCGCCTGCTTTGCTGATACGATCGATGCGAAATTCGTCGATCATCAATTTTGCCTTCGTCGTTGTAGGTTGAAATACCATGTCGGGTGGAAAACGGCTAACATCCATTGCAACGCCAAGTTCAATCGAGACCACCAAGCGGACCTGAGTGTGTCCCTCGATGCTAAAGCTGTAGAGTTGGATGCCTTTGACCCACTTCGATTGGCGACCATCAATCTTTAAGTGGGCTAAGAAATGAACATCGAAGGCGATTTTCTCGTCTCCTGTTTCTCGCATGTTCTTGACTTGGATTGAAAACTCTTCTTCAGGATTGAGAAGTCTGGCCGAGTACTTGTTCCAAGTGCCATGGTTGACTTGCTTGGTGCGTCGGTTGGTCTCAATTTTGAAACCCTCACGGCGAAACTTAACACCGTCCCATCGTTCGGATTGCTGCCCCCAATTTTTCGTCTCCTCAAATGTATGGGGGATGCTTTCAAGTACCCATTTGGTGACGAGTTGGTCAATTTCTTCCCCCGCGTCAGTGGTGTCTTCGGATTGGGCGATCGCCTTGTTTGATGTTTCGGTGGGCGACCTGACAAATCGCGGCTGACTGGGTTCGAGACTGCTAAAGCCAGGTTTTGCATCCGATTGCGGCCAGGCTACCGCTAAGCATGGAGGACAGAGCAAGCAGGCGAACAAGCCAGCGAATTGACAGACAGGATTCAAAAAAACTGAATTCAAAATTTGGTTCGCCATTCGTACTTACAAGCGGACTGAGAATCTGCAGTTATCGTCAATTAGCAAATGGAACGCTAGTTGAATTCACCGCCTACCCCTGCGTTTGCTTTGCCAGTGGAACCTACGCAATAAAAAGTGATAGCGTTCGTGGATTTAGATAATTTGAAGGCTCTCACGATGATTTCACTTCATGCCTTTGGATGATCTTTGGCTTTCGAGCGATTCGTAGCGGTCGTAAGTAAGTCTGAAATAAGGATTGCTGATTAGGTCTCGCATTTCCCGTAGCGCATAAAAAAACCGCACAATTGGATTGTGCGGTTAGTTGGTTTCCGGTCGCGTTTGTTAGTCTACTAGACGAACACTTTCAGCGCGAGGACCTTTGGGTCCTGTGCCTTCTGAATACTCAACCTTTTGTCCCTCACGCAGGTTTTCATAAGTCGTTTCTTCCAAAGCGGAATGATGAAAGAAAATATCCCCCCGTTCGCCTTCAATGAAACCAAAACCCTTGTCCGTCAACTTTTTAATCGTTCCTTGCGGCATTTCCGCCACTCCCAAACTAAACACATTTTTGTCGGTCGCAAATGCTTGCACGTAACCCGACGAAACTATGACTTAGAGCAGAGAACCGCACTCAGAATTTAGCTGGAAGGGCTTGGTGCTGACATTGATTAACAACACATTGTCATCAACTTTCGTCCAACACGATGCACAAAGTCTAAGGGAATTGACTGCCCAATACAAATTTTTAATTCAGACTAAAATACCCCAAAGGGGGGTGTGCGGTGTTTTTTGCCCCCCGCTTTTTGTTGTGAGTAGGTCAGCTAACTTTGAAAAAACGCCTTTTTCAGTGGGGAAACCACAATTAACTTTTGTGATGACTTATCGAATTGTTGGCGAGCGCGGGTTGGCTGACAAATTGACGATAAAGAGCTCTGATCTGTCTGCTAAGACTGATCGCAAGTGGATTATCGGCTTCGTTGCCGAGCTCGACCGATTGATTGGGGTAAACAGCTCGTTTTCGAAGGTGAGGCAACACGGGATATGAACTGCCGTTGCCATCCATCACTTGGTGAGATGCTTCAAATCCGCAAAAGTCTCAGTTTCACGCGACAGATTTTATTCCTGGGTTGATTCATAAACGGTTCCAACTGTAGGCCGATCAAAGGCAGGGGATTTCTGGAGATCCAAAATAAATTGCTAAAAGGAACGGGTCTCGAAGGCGTGCATCCTCAAGTTCAGCTAATAGGTTCAATGGGCGATATTGCCCACCATGACCGGGCATCAGGGGGAGGTGAGTGTGCTCCAATTTCAGTGAGGACGTTGTCTGGGAAATTCTCAAGCCACTAATAAAATTGCACGATTTTTTTGAACGCGTGTCGGCGGTGCAGCGATGGTTGCCTTTCCGCACGAGATTAACGTGTTTTGGGTGGGAGGCAGAGCTGATTGAAATTTGCCAGATTCACAGTTTGCGACGATTCACAGCCACAAGGTGAACTCGAAGATTCAGGGAGCCTGCTAAAAATCAATTGTGGCGAATTCGTTCTAAATTGCCCCCTGCGAGATTTGCGGTGCATCAAGCCCACTGGAAATAATTGCCTGCTTGCGGACAATTAAGTAAAAGCCACACAACTGAACAAGCTAAGCACCAAAATGCCAAAATCAAAAATTATTTACACGCTCACCGACGAAGCACCCGCCTTGGCGACCAAGTCATTTCTCCCTGTCGTGCAGGCATTCGCAGGTGCTGCAGATGTCGAACTGGAAACTCGAGATATTTCACTCGCGGCCCGCGTCCTGGCCAATTTTCCAGAGAACTTGACTGACGAACAAAAAATTTCAGATGACTTGGCGGAGTTAGGGGCATTGGTCAGCCAACCGGAGGCCAACATTATCAAGCTTCCTAATATTAGCGCCTCAGTGCCGCAGCTAAAAGCAACGATTGAAGAACTTCAGTCTCAGGGTTTTAAAGTTCCCGACTACCCGGACGATGCTGAATCGGATGATGAGAAGCAACTCAAAGCCCGATTCGCAAAGGTACTTGGCAGTGCTGTCAATCCAGTCCTTCGTGAAGGCAATTCTGACCGTCGTGCTCCAGGCGCCGTCAAGGCGTACGCAAAAAAGAATCCGCACTCAATGGGGCCATGGTCAGCGGACTCAAAAACTCACGTTGCAACGATGGGAGTCAACGATTTTCGGTCCAACGAAAAATCTGTCACAGTGGCACAGTCTGGTAACTTGAAAATCGAGCTGGTCTCAAATGGCGAAACGACTGTCTTGAAAGAATCGGTTCCAGTTCTCGAAGGCGAAGTCATCGACTCGACGTATTTGAGCGCTTCTGCGTTGCAGAGTTTCATTACGGACCAGATGAACGATGCCAGCGAAAAAGGAATTTTGTTCTCGTTGCATATGAAAGCAACGATGATGAAGGTGAGTGACCCTATTATTTTCGGGCACGTTGTCAAAGTTTACTGCGCCGACGTCTTTGCCAAACATGCCGTTGCACTCGATGAATCGGGTGTTAATCCAAACAATGGCCTGGGGAACGTGTTGGCAGAAATAGAATCGTTGCCGGCAGACCTGCAGGCTGAAATCAAAGCTGATCTGGCTGCTTGTCTCGAACGAGGGCCGGATTTGGCAATGGTCAATTCCGACCAAGGCATCACGAACCTACATGTTCCCAGTGATGTGATCATCGATGCTTCGATGCCTGCCATGATCCGCACTTCGGGTCAAATGTGGAATGCTGAAGGAAAACAACAAGACACCAAAGCAGTCATCCCGGATAGTAGTTACGCGGGGCTCTACCAAGCGACGATTGAATTTTGCAAAAAGCATGGAGCCTTTGATCCAACCACGATGGGAACTGTCCCCAATGTTGGGTTGATGGCCAAGAAAGCCGAAGAGTACGGTTCACACGACAAGACGTTTGAAATAGCTGCTGCCGGAACCGTGCGAGTGGTAGACGGGGCTGGCACTGTGTTGCTGGAGCATCAGGTCCAGCAAGGCGACATTTGGCGAATGTGCTGTGTGAAAGATGAACCGATTCGCGATTGGGTGAAGCTTGCCGTCAATCGTGCACGGGCGACGGGGTGGCCTGCCGTTTTTTGGTTGTCTGAAGACCGCGCTCACGATGCCGAGTTGATCAAGAAAGTAAAAACGTATCTAAACGATCATGACGTCGAAGGGCTTCAAATCGAAATCATGAATCTCGTTGATGCGACAAACTTTACACTCGAAAGGGTCAGGAACGGGGAGAACACGATTTCCGTTACCGGCAATGTTTTGCGGGATTATCTCACTGACTTGTTTCCCATTCTTGAGTTAGGTACCAGCGCAAAGATGCTCTCGATCGTTCCGTTAATGAATGGCGGCGGGTTATTTGAAACAGGAGCGGGAGGGTCGGCTCCCAAACACGTCCAGCAATTCAATCAGGAAAATCACCTCCGTTGGGATTCATTGGGTGAGTTTTTGGCATTGGCGGTTTCGTTGGAACATCTCTCAGAAATCAACGAGAATCCCAAAGCAAAAATTCTTGGAGATACACTCAATCAAGCGACTGAAAAATTACTGGACCAAGGCAAGTCGCCGTCCCGCAAGGTCAACGAGTTGGATAACCGCGGCAGTCATTTTTATCTGGCGTTGTATTGGGCTGAGGCACTAGCCAATCAAACCGACGATGCAGAGCTTCATGAAAGGTTTACCGGACTCGCCAAGGACTTAGGTGATCTAGAATCAAAGATCGTAGAAGAACTGATTTCAGCCCAAGGTCAATCAATGGATATTGGCGGTTATTATTTTCCAAATGCCAAACTCGCGTCTGCCGCCATGCGACCGAGCGAGACGTTCAACACGGCTTTGGCGAGTTTGGAATAAGCGATGAGTTGTGAAATCACGCTTCCCGATTGGGCGATTGCCGAAAACAAGTTACTTCCAGATCGCATCGAGGATCTGGAAGATCGCATGCGGGCCGTGATTCAATTTTCGCGGCTGAATTTTGAGCTTGATACGGGGGGACCCTTCGCGGCAGGAGTGTTTGAGAAAACAACAGGCGAAGTTGTATTGATCGGTGTCAATCGCGTCGTTCCCATGAATATGTCGTCCGCTCATGCCGAGATTGTGGCAATTTCACTGGCCCAACAAAAACTTCAAACGTTTGATTTGGGAGGTCCCGGAATGCCAGAGTATCAGCTGGTCGTTAATGGCCGCCCTTGTGCAATGTGTTTTGGTTCGATTCCCTGGTCTGGCATTCGCAGTCTTGTCGTCGGAGCATCGGGAGATCAAATCGAAACGCTGACTGGCTTTGATGAGGGCCCCATTCATCCAAATTGGCAAGCCGAGCTCAAGCGTCGCGGCATCGAAGTTGTCGAAGGTGTCTTGGCTGACGAAGCTTGTGAGGTGTTTCGGGATTTTGGCCAAAGCGGTCAACCGATCTACAACGGACGCTCGGGTTAATAGTCGCTGAATCGTTTCCGCATCATCTTTGGATTGGAATGCAGATTTTTGGGCCAGCGATTGGGTTGCTAAGACTGCCAAAAGGAATTAACCGTGGATCGTCGAGATCGTCTCGCCATTTGCCTTCGGCGAGAATCGGCGGTGTTTTGAAAAGTTTTGCGGTTCTCATCCGAACGGTTAACCCACCCAGATCAAGCAATGTTCAGCAACTAGTCCAGTCTGAGTTTTGGGTTTTGAGTTGAACAGGATCTTGCCGACCCCGAGTTCTTCGAACAGAACCGGCTTAACCGCTTCGCGGGCCAGACGTGTGCAAACACGAAGCTCACCTTGGGGATGTCGGTAAATCAGTTGGTGTACGCTGGATGCTGCGTCGGATTCCGTTGACCAGTTGTCGATGCACAGCCAACCTTCTTTTAAGCCTGATTTACGAAACGCCAAAAGTTGTTGATACCAGTCAAACATGCTTTGTTGGTGCTGGCCGAGCTGAGATTTGGAACTGGTAAAGGCGGTTGGGTCTGAGGGAAGGGGCGATGCTGACCAGTCGTGGTGCGGATATTCATTTCGCCTTCCTTGGTCAACGGCTTGGCGTAAGCCTTGATCTTCAAAGTCAGCAAAGAATGGGAACGGCGCATCACTCGCCCATTCTTCGCCCATAAAAATCATTGGAATGGATGGATATAGCAGAATGAGAGGCGCTGCTGCCATTTGAAAATTAAGCGATGTTAGTTGATGAATCCGTTTGCCCTGCGGATGATTGCCGACGCTGTCGTGGGTTTGGAGTGCCATGATTAAAGACTCTATGTATCGACGATCTCCTTGGGGGTGATGCTGGGTTCTAATTTCCGGGGTGACTCGGATCGCATTCGGGGTGCTAAATACATACGCATGTTCGAGCGCCTGGGAAATGTCGGCCTGCTCGTAATGACGGTCCGTCAGCCGAAGTTCAGGGGCGCCTGTTTTATAAATCGAATGCATTAAGCAATCCGACCAGATGGCATCATAATTTGGATTGCCACCTGCTGAATCGCCAACTAGCTCAGAATCATAAATGTTGGATTCACCGATGAGGTGTGTTTGGAAATTGAGTGACGTTGAAAATTGCTTAAAGGTCGCTCGGATCTCGTCGAGAATGTGTGTTTCACATTCATCAAACATGTAGTGAACGGCGTCTAGCCTCAGTCCATCAAAATGATACTCTTCGATCCAAAATAGAACATTGTCAATCACGTACTGCCGCACCGGAGCGAGGTCAAAGGCAAATGCATCTCCCCAGGGGGTCCCGAATTTTTTGGATCGGTAAGGACCGAACTCGGAAAGGTAATTACCTTCGGGGCCTACGTGGTTGTAAACCACATCAATGAGGACCGCGAAACCCGCTTGATGGCAAGCATCAACAAATGCTTTTAGTTCGTTTGTCTTGCCGAAATTGTTTGATGGGGCGAAGTAGTTAACGCCGTCATAGCCCCAATTCCATTTGCCAGGGCATTGCGCCAAAGGAAGTAGTTCAATCGCCGTGATGCCAAGCTCTTTCAGCTGTCCTAGTTTTTTAAGTGCTCCGTTGTAGGTTCCTTCTTCGGAAAACGAACCAACATGAAGTTCGTAAACCACCAGGTCTTGCTTCGCGATACCTTTCCAGGAAGTATCGTTCCAATGATAGGAGTTGGGGTCAATCACTTGTGAAGGCCCATGAACACCGAAGGGTTGAAACCGGGAACGTGGGTCGGGGCGGCTTGTGTTGTTATTCAGCTTGAATCGGTACAGCGAATCTGCAGGGCAATTCTCCAGAGTCCCTGAATAGATCCCTTCGTTCTGATCTGACGCGAGACGTTGCAACGGGTGGGTCGACAATACATGCTCTTGTTGACCCCTTCGCTGGATTATCTCAAGATCGATCTGCTTTGCGCTCGGTGCCCAGACGCTGAACTGAGTTTTGCCATCCGAGAGTAGAATGGCTCCAAGTTGGGGCCGTCGACCGGTGTCTTGCTTCCAATTCAATTGAGAATCCGTTGGTTGGGTCTTGAGTTCGTTGAGCTTGGCGTCGGCTGAAAATGGTCAGACATTTGAGCCATTACCTGTTTTTGAGCTTGTGAGGAGTTGATCGCCAAATGAGGCTAGGACTCAAATCCAATTTTACCAAGGTACTTTTCAAAACTGTTAGCGGGTCCTTCGTCTAAACCGCACCAATTCAATGTCTTTCGAAAGACTTCGGCATCACGGGTCAATTGATCCACATCGATTTGGAAAATCATGTCTGGACTGAGCCCGATTGGTTTTTTATAAAGCGAGCGAAGCTTTGACGTCGATTCTTGTCGGAACCACCTCCCCGAATCGGAGCCAGTGTTTATCCGCCGGTCACGCCAGCGTACGTTTCGGCTGATCACAATAGCCTTCATTTCGGGGAAAAGGTTTGTCCAAACCAACGCGTTGGCCGAATTTCGAGGGTCCTTCCAGCCCCAATTCTGATGCTTCCTCTCGGTTGCAGTTCCCCAGAAATCGTTCATCAATTCATCGATGTCGACTGAGTCAATCAACTCCTCCAGCGATTCGGACATTCTTTGGTTGTGTGCGTTGAACTGCTCGGCAGATTTGGGCGCGTGCGGAAACGCAATTGTCTGTGAAAGAAATTGCTCATTGTGCTTCTTAAAACATTGAGATTCGTGATATTTCCTGGCCTCTTTGGGCCCGGAGTCACACCCCACAAACAGGCCAGCATGGCGAAGCATTTTAGTGACCAGCGACGTCCCGGAACCGGGACATCCACAGATCATGATGGGTGGCTTCATACGTTTGACGCTTTAGGTAAAAGCAGGTCGAGCGAAATCTATTCAGCTTCGACAATGACGAGTTCGTGGTTTTCAACGTCGTATTGGTATCGTCGCTTACCCGGTAGCACGGGGAGCTTAATGCTGTTTGCCTTAATGATTTTCTCCATGAATTCTGCATGGTCTTTGGGGAACCGCCCATGCTCTGCCTGAAAAAATTGGACAGCACGCTGAACTGCTTGTTTAGAAATCTCTCCAACAGCGAAACCGTAAGCCCCGCCAACCGCCGATAGCGGGCCGGCATTGGATTTGACTTGCATGTCGGCTTGCTTGTCATTGCCGTCCGTTTTGAACTCACCAATTTCATCAGTTTTTTGATTAATGATGCTCTGGCTTTTTGGATCTTCTGCTTGTTCGGGTTCGGCACAGCCCAACAGGAAAATAGCTAGGCAAATTGACGGTAGGATTTGATAGATTGAGCGACGCTTCATTTGCATGCGGTCCAAATTTATTTTTAGTTGTATAAATTAAAGAAGGTTAGGGTGTAGGTTGGCTTCCGCTTTAAGTTAAATTCACCTTCGCAATCCGTCTGATCGCGGGTTTAGTCCAGCTGAACGAAACAGGGTGCTTGGGGTGCGAGTTACTTTCGCTTTCGCTTGTTTGTCCGAAAGGTTTCGCCTTTGTCTTGAGGCATCGATATGTGCCAGTCTACGACGGATTTACTCAGTCGGTTGGCAATTTCAATTTCTTGGTTAGCAAGGTTCTCTGATTCGCCGGGGTCCTTGTTCAAATTGAACAGCATTTGATCAGTCCCGTCATACTCACATAGCAGTTTCCAGTCTCCATCACGAACCGCGAGGTCGGGACAATCTTGGATGCCGTAAAATGTATCGCGGTCAGGCGGACGTCGAAAGAAAATCGGTTGCTCACGAGAACTGTTTTGTTTGCCGCAAATGACTGACGATAGCTCTTCGCCATCAAATTCGCCGGTCGGCCTTGCTTGGATGGATGCCATTTTGAGCAGTGAGGGTGCCAGATCAATCGCTGAGAAAACCGAGGTTTTATTGACGGTGCCGTTCTTGTGGGGGTCGACCCAGCCAGGTCCCCAGACAATTAAAGATGAGCGGATTCCGCCTTCGAATAAATGGGTTTTGAATCCACGAAATGGGCCAGCCGAACCCGCGCCTTGCTCCGGTCCATTGTCAGAACAAATCAAAATGATGGTGTTCTTCTTTAGCGTTGCATTGTCCCGAATGTAATTAAACAATACGCCGAGTTGCTCATCCATGGTGTCAAGCACGCCATGGTATAGCTGTCGTTTGGAGCCGTCGCCGCGTCGTGCCTGAGGCGGAAAAAACGGAGAGTGTACATCGTCCGGCCAAACATTGATGTAAAAAGGTTTTTGGTCGGCCTCTGCTTGTTTGACAAATTTTAGCGCGGCGCTTGTAAAGGATTGCGTGACTAATGAACGATCCACATAGGTGATCTCTTCGGGCTTGCCGAGTTTGTCTGAACCGAGAGTGTGTTTCTGGATAGGCTTTCCATTGTAAGCATCCTTCGTTGCAAGGATGCGCGGCCCTAGTCCTTCAAAATTGGTCAACGATTCGTCGAATCCGTACTCGGTAATTAACGGCGCTTCTCCAACATCCCGCTGGCCTCCCATGTGCCATTTGCCAAAGTGACCCGTCGCATACCCGTTCTGCTGAAGTATTCTCGCCAGCATGGGGGCCTTGGGATTCAGCCATTGGGCCATCCCTCGATCGTCATTCAGTTTTCGGTGTGCAAGATAAGAAGTAATCCGATGTCGAGTCGGGTATTGGCCGGTTGAAATCGCAACCCGCGACGGCGAGCAAATGGGTGAATTGACATAGAACTGCTCAAAACGTATGCCTTCGCTTGCTAAACGATCAATGTTTTCGGTCTTCACCGCTTCGTTTCCAAAGCAGGAAAAGTCGCCCCAGCCCATGTCGTCCACAAATACCATAATGATATTGGGTTGCATGGCGGTCGGGGGAGGATGGAAATCGGCAAAACACGGTTGATGGATCATCCCCACGAAAACAAAACATAAAGCTCGATAAATATTTTTCATGGATGCAGCAAACCAAAGTGACGAAAACGATTGGCAAATTATAATCGATCCAGCCCCGGATGCGATCAATCGGATTTGTTTGAATTGGAAGATTCTAGCGGGCAAGAAGCAAGCCAAGGTCGTTGGCAACTGGGGCTTTTCGCGTCACTTGACGTAGGGCCCCCACAAGCCATTTGGGAAACGACGAAGGCTTGAAGAAAGCTGGAATGAGTTGATCCCGAATGGGGTTGTTGATCTTTGGCAGCTCAACGATCCATCGCTGGCTGGTCTTCTTCAAATTAGAACCGCAATTGGTTTCAGACCCATCGCCTTGAGTTTTGCGATACTGTTCAATGGAGCCAGCCCATTATTGCGAGTTCAGCTAGATCGAAAGACAGGTACCGTGAGCACAACAATCAAACTCTCAACAGGAAGCCAACTGCCTGCAGTGGGGCTTGGAATGTGGAAAGTTGACAAACCGATCGTCCCCAATCTGATTGAACAGTCGATTCGTGCGGGCTTTCGGCATTTCGATTGTGCTTGCGATTACGGCAATGAGGCGGAAGTTGGTGAAGGGCTTCAGGCGGCTTTCAATTCAGGCTTGTGTCGTCGAGAAGATCTATGGATTACTTCCAAGCTTTGGAATACCTATCACGCGGCCGAGCATGTCAAACCAGCACTGGAAAAATCGTTGGGTGATTTACAGTTGGACTATCTCGATCTTTACCTGATTCATTTTCCGATTGCCCAAAAGTTTGTCCCCATCGAGCATCGTTATCCGCCCGAGTGGTTTTTTGATCCTGAGGTTGAGTCTCCAAAAATTGAACTTGCTGGGGTACCTGTCCGCGAAACATGGGAAGCTATGGAAGAGTTGGTTGATTTGGGGTTAGTCAAGAATATTGGTATCTGTAACTTTAACCTTCAGTTGTTACGCGATTTACTTTCCTACGCGAAGATCCGCCCCGCAGTTTTGCAGGTCGAGCTTCACCCTCGGCTCACGCAGGAGAAACTGATTCGTTTTTGCGATGATGAAGACATTGCTGTTACTGCGTTTTCGCCACTGGGGGCGGAGTCATATTTTTCAATCGGTATGGCGGACCCCGGAGAGTCTGTATTGTTACAACCGGAAATTCTTGAAATCGCACAGCGGCATCAAAAAACTCCAGCGCAGATTGTCTTGCGATTTGGCGTCCAGCGCGGGTTGGCCATTGTTCCCAAGACTTCGCGCGTCGAAAGACTGGCGGAAAATCTGGCGATATTTGATTTTGAGTTGACCGAGGAAGAGATGAATTTGATCCTTGGAATGAACCAAAATCGTAGATTCAATGACCCTGGTGATTTCGCTGAAGCGGCATTTAATACGTTTTTGCCGATTTATGAATAACTCCGTCCGTCCCAAGCGATCGTGCGGTGCGACGGCATGACGAGGTTGCCAAACGGTCGAGCGAAGCGAAATCAAAGTAAAAATTGACATGGCAGATTAAGTGAGTCAGTTCACAATCTCTTTAAAGCAAGTTTTAGCTCCCGCTAACAAATTGTTCGAGCTTGCGGACGTCGGCATTGTTCAAAAGTGGTATTGGATTTGTTGATAACATTCTTAAATTGATGTGAGATACTTTCTTTTGGAAAGACTAATCACACTCGATCCGTTCATGGAAAAGCTGGAAGCAACCGATGAAAAATCAAAACTATGCGTTGTCAATAATTCCATTCGTCGTTTGGCTGATCTATGCCATTGCACCTTTGGCGGCCAACGATCACGATTGGCCAACTTTTCGGGGAGCCGATCGAACAGCGGTCGCTCCGGATACGGGGTTACTGAAATCGTGGCCCGAAACTGGTCCTCAATTGGTGTGGGAAGCGAAAGGTGCAGGCCGTGGCTATGCTGGGGTCGCTATTGCCGACGGAAAGCTATACACGCTGGGAGATGGATCGTCTTCCGAAAATGACAAAGACGAGTATTTGATTGCATTTGATCAGGCGTCGGGCAAGCGCCTATGGAGTTCGAAAACGGGCCCCGCTTGGAATGTCGGCAAAGATACTTGGCAGGGTTCGCGAAGTACGCCTACGGTAGATGGAGATCGCGTTTACGTAATCTCTCCCCAGGGAAAACTCATTTGCGTCGACACCAAGGGTGCGGAGCAGTGGCGGGTCGACTTGAAAGAAAAATTCGGTGGTAAAAAAGCTGAGATGTGGGGCTACAGTGAGTCCGTCTTAATTGATGGTGACAATCTGATTTGTACACCCGGTGGTTCTCGAAACACGATGGTCGCACTTAATAAAGTAACGGGCGAAAAAGTTTGGTCCACGTCACGGAAAGGGGATCGTGGCGCAGGTCATGCCTCGGTCGTGATTTCTGAAATCGGCAAAAATCGTGTTTACGTTCAAACGACTGGCAGTGGTGCGATGGGTGTGCGGGCATCAGACGGAAAGCTGCTGTGGACATACGATATCGATAAAACGACTGCTGTCATCCCGACTCCGATCGTTCGCGACGATTTGGTTTTTATGTCAGTTGGATACAAACGGGGAGGAGCGTTACTTCGTCAGGTTGCCGATGGTGATCGTGTGAGTGTCGAAGAAGTTTATCCCTTGAAGCCCAGTCTTGGTAACAAGCACGGTGGCGTCGTTTTAGTTGGCGATTACCTATACGGTGACACCGACGATAAAGGCACACCATTCTGTGCGGATTTGATGACCGGTGAAATCAAGTGGAAGTCACGCGGTTCAGGCAGAAAGTCCGCCAGTATCGCTGCCGCCGATGGGCACCTCTACATCCGCTACAGCAATGGCGTCATGACGTTGGTCAAAGCGAATCCTGAGTCATTTCAAGAAGTCGGTAGTTTCAAAGTACCCGGTAGCGGTGGAAATCCAAGCTGGGCCCACCCGGTCATTCTCGACGGTCGGCTTTACTTGCGTGAAGGGGATCTGATTCTTTGTTACTCACTTACGGGTGAGGGTGGTGAGACCACCGTCGCATCTCCAACCACAACTTCAGCACAAGTAGTGGCTCCAAAAGATGGCGAAATGTTAACCAATGGTGACTTCGCGAACGGCAAAGCAAATTGGGAAGTCGACAAAGGAGATGGGGAAACGGCGACAGTTGAAATGGTGAAAGACGGTCCCGAGGGAAAGTCGGCGATCCAAATCAAAGTTGTCCAAGTGCCAGATGAACCGTGGCAATTACAAATGTATCAGGCTGGTTTGAGTTTTGAGAAGGATCAGTCGTACGTTTTTTCTTTCTGGGTTAAGTCCAACAGCAGTGGAACAATTAAGGTCAACTGCATGCAAAATCATGAGCCATGGGAACACGCGACCGAAGAAGAGATCTATCTTTCAACCGAGTGGAAGAAAAAAGAATTTGTTTTCAGTGGCCCTTGGGATGACAAGAACGCACGCATTACCCTGACTGATCTGGGGACCGATGATGATCGAATCTATTGGTTTGCGAAATGCTCGTTGATGCTTCAGGCAACAAAAAAAACGCTCCGGGGCAATGATTAGGCGAGAATCGGGCTTTTTCCAAACTCGCCATGGCTCTCTCCAAGATAAGTACAAATGACGGAATAATGATGAGGGTTGTCAGAAGTAATTTTCCGCCCTTGGGCGAGAAGGTGAAGCTCCGAGAATTGCCCGATCAATGCTACTCTGTCCCAATCCGGAATCATTTTGGCGACATCGCCTCAGCGATTACGTATGATGAAGTGCATCAAGATCAGGTGATTTTGAGCTTGGAAGATTTTGATCGGGAAACACACTAATGAAATTGTATGACGCTTTGGATGCTCGTCGGGTCGTCTTGATGGCACTCGCCATTTTAATTGGATGTTCCACCGATTTAGCGGCGGACGAACCGGTGGCCTTCGAAAAGCCACGAATGCTGATGCTGACCCAAAGCAAAGGTTATCGGCACGGGAGTGTTAATCGCGGTGGTCAATTGATGGCGCCAGCTGAAAAGGCCATGAAGAGGTTGGCGGATTCGACAGGTCTATTTGAAATTGATTTTTCGCAGGACGCCGCAACGCACATCACGAAAGAAAACCTCAAGAACTATTCTTTGGTTGCGTTTTACACTTCGGGTGATTTACCGATTGCTGAATCGGACCTTAAATACTTGCTTGAAGACTGGATCAAAAAACCTGGGCACGGATTCCTCGGATTCCATTCTGCTTCGGATACTTACAAAGGGAATCAAATATACTGGGATTTTATTGGTGGTTCGTTTACGGGGCATCCATGGAATCAAAACACAAAAGTGACGTTAAAAGTCCATGACGCAGAGCATCCTGCGATGAAGCCTTTCGGGACTGAATTTCAGATTACCGAAGAAATTTATCAATACACGAATTGGCAACCAGAAAAAGTTCGGGTGTTGATGAGTATCGACATGGCCAAGACGAAATTAAAACGACCTTATCACGTTCCCGTCGCGTGGGTGAAACCCGTTGGGCAGGGGCACTTGTTTTACACCAACCTTGGGCATCGTCCTGATACTTGGGAAAACGAAAAATTCATCAAGTCAATTGAGGGGGCCGTCCGTTGGATTCAGGGTAAAGAAAGCGGAGCATCAACCCCCAATCCCGACGTCTCAGCGGCTCATCACGAGGCCTCGAAGAATGCTTCAGAAGCTGGTGGTGTCAGTGCCAAATCTTTGGAGGCCGAGCGTCGTGAGCAGGAGCTGAGGAAAGCGTTGAGAGAAAAGAGAAAAGCGGAATCGAAGGACAAAGCCAAGGCGAATAAGTAAGAGGGTCTTGAGAACTCACGGCGCTAACGAATCAATCGCAGATCTTGATCAAGATGAGAACCTCTTAAAAGCAAAGGGCGTTTGGCTGGACAACTCTTTAGTTGCTCAGCCAAACGCCCTTTGCGGTTTTCTATTTAGGACCAGAACTTCCGACTCAGTTTGAGCAGGGAGTTGGCCTTTGGTTCCACGAAGGAATCCTCATACTTTGTCGATGTATCGGTTCACGATGTTTTCGCAAAGCTCCTGTCGGCCGCTGCGCTCGACTTGGGCGTCTCCCTTTTCCAGCATGATCGCTTCGAGCTCTTTGAAACCGACTGATCCGTTTTCAATTTTCTCGCCCAACTCGCAATTCCAACTGCTGTAGCGTTGTTCCACGATTTGCCCCAGTGCATTGTCGGCACGAATGGCAGCAGCAATTTTGAGACCGCGGGCAAATGCGTCCATTCCGCCGATATGAGCGTAAAACAAATCGATCGGTTCGAAGCTTTCTCGTCGAACTTTGGCGTCAAAGTTCACCCCGCCCGGAGCCAGGCCGTATTTGAGTAAGCACAGCATGGTGCGTGTCGTGAGGTAGTAATCTGTTGGGAATTGATCGGTGTCCCAGCCCAATAGCAGGTCACCCGTGTTGGCATCGATTGAACCCAGCGCTCCCTGCATTCCCGCATAATCGAGTTCGTGCATCATCGTGTGGCCAGCCAGAGTTGCATGGTTGGTTTCGATGTTGAGTTTAAAGTGATCCATCAGATCGTAGGCCCGCAAAAAATTAATGCAGGCGGCTGCATCAGAATCGTATTGATGCTTGGTGGGTTCTTTTGGTTTTGGCTCGATCAGAAATTGCCCCGTGAAGCCAATTTCCTTGGCATAGTCGACGGCCATGTGGAAGAATTTTGCCAAGTGGTCCAGCTCTCGCTTCATGTCCGTGTTATACAGATTCATGTAGCCTTCGCGGCCACCCCAGAAAACGTAATTTTCACCCCCGAGCCGATGCGTGACTTCGAGGGCCTTCTTGACCTGTGCAGCAGCGTAAGTAAATACGTCGACGTTACAGGTAGTTGCCGCACCATGCATGAAGCGAGGGTTAGTGAACATGTTCGCGGTGCCCCAAAGGAGCTTGATTCCGGTTCGATCCTGCTCTTCTTTAAGTACGTTCGCAACAGAATCTAGAATCGTATTGGTCTCGGTCAGCGAGCCACCTTCGGGGGCTACGTCACGGTCGTGGAACGCATAAAAGGGAGCTCCCAGTTTTTCAAAAAACTCAAACGCGACACGTGCCCGATTGCAGGCGTTTTCAACTGAGTCAGTTCCGTCATCCCAGGGTCGCTGCATGGTGCCCATGCCGAACGGGTCGGCGCCTGACCCGCGAAAAGTATGCCAGTAGCAAACGGTGAATCGAAGGTGGTCTTCCATCGTCTTGCCTTCGACGATTTCTTCCGGGTTATACCAGCGGAAGGCTAGTGGGTTGGTCGATTCAGGACCCTCGTATTGAATCTTTTCAACGTTGGGAAATGCTGGATTCATTCGATTCTCGTTTGCGTTGCTCATGGTAAAAGTCGATATTGAATTCTTGTAATCAGTTGTTCATTTGACCCGAAAAGAATCTCTTTGTCATCAGCTCGAACGCGGAATCGTTGATTGAAAAAATGGGGCTTCACGTTGGTGGGAACGATGAAATCCATCCGGCGAGGCGGTGTGCATTCCAATCAGACTCAGCTTAAGAGAGGGGCAGCTATTGGGTTTTTCGGATTCCGCCACGATCGTGAATGCTTTTTAGATTTGCCCCAAGATAATCAACTAACGGTTTTAAATTTGATTCCGCGATTCGATTGGTTTGCTCTTTCTGGTCGGATTTAAGGTCGTAAAGTTCTTTGACGTTGAGCTTGCCACCGTAGAGCAATTGGTGATCGGTCAAAAGCTTCCACTGCCCGGCAAAAGTTTTCCCTTCGACCTTGGGGTCATCAATTCGGATTGCCAGCCAAGCCGCTTCCTTTTCCCTCGGTTTAACTCCGGCTGCCCTGGCACCTTCGTTGTGGTCGTTGTGGATCAAAGGTGGCCTCTGGCTCGGAGGTCGGTTTCGAAGTGCACTCAAGATGCTGAACGAGTCTTCGGCGCCAAAGTCAGGTAGTTCGGTGCCGGTAACCTCAGCGAGTGTCGCAAATAAATCGACGTGGCAGATTGGGAATTTAGAGGTTTGCCCTGCAGAGTTTTCCTCAGCATTTCCAATCCCACCCAGTTCCCAAGCGGCCAGAAATGGGACCCGATGTCCGCCCTCGTAGACCGATCCTTTGTTGCTTCGCACTGGCCCAGTGGCAGTTTTCGAGCGATTTTCGGCACCGTTGTCGCTGGTGAAAATGATCAGTGTATTTTCCAGTAAACGCCGCTCGGGCCTTCGTGGATCCACGGTGTTTTTCAGCCAATCCATGAGGAGTCCCAACACAACATCATTCTCATAAATAAAGTCGCTTCGTTTGGTTCCAAGGTTACTGGCATGGCGGACCGAACGTCCTTCAATTGCCTGGCAAGGATCGTGTGAAGTATGGTTGGAGTGACAGGCGTAATACAGAAAAAAAGGTTTGGCTTTGGTGGTGTCGTTCGAAACATGCTCCGTCAGGAATTGTTTTGCTTTGGCATAATTGGTTGGGCCTGTTTGTCGAAGGATGTATTTGGAACGATCGACCTGATTGCCTCCTGTCGCGGCGGGAATCTCATCGCCGAATAACCACCCCTGATCTTTGGAGGTTGGGTGGCTTCTGGAAGTCCCATGAAAAAAATCAAACCCATGATTGATCGGTCCATCCGCAAGTCCTTGAGTTAAATCAACCTTGCTCCAATCGGATTCTGGTTTGCCATTAGAATTTCGATAGGTCAAACCACAATGCCATTTGCCGCTCATCCCAGTGTGGTATCCAAGGTTTTGTAGATGCGTTGCCAAGGTAGGGCGGTCAGGCTCGATCAGCGGATCGCCCTGCGGTCCCCAAAGCACACTTTGCTTTAATCTTGTTCGCCAGGTGTAACGGCCGGTTAACAAGGCCTGTCTGGTTGCCGTGCAGCGTGAGGAAGGTGCATGGGCGTCCGTAAAACGGATGCCTCTATTGGCCAGCAGCTCCATCGCAGGGGTTTCGACTTGAACAGGATCTGCGTTCCCGGACCAGTCCTGATAGGCGCTGGTATCTCCCAAGCCCATGTCGTCTGCCATCATGATGATCACGTTCGGTTTCTCGATGGGATCTTGCGATTGAGATGTGAGCGGAAGACCGCAGATATACAAGAAAGCGATCGTTCGAGTGATGATTGAGGTCATGGTGAGCAAGGATCCCGTTGAGCTGCTGTCTGAGTCGAATTGCATCAATTGATTCGGCCGTTCAAGTGGCCGAGTTGCCGCGGTTTTTTGTCCAGTGACCGTGGCTAAGTCGTTGAATCACTCCGGCGAAGTTTTTCGCTTTTTAAGGGGCGGAGCAACTGTTGATTGGGTGTTTGACGAGCCTTCCCGTTCACGCGCGGCTGGTCATTTCGACTTGGGCTTTTGGTTTTTGTTCTTCTTGGGTTTCTTTTTTCCGGGCTGATATTTTTGTCGAATGTATTCGTACATATTGAACCGTTCTGGGTAAGCCACTTCGTTTGTTTTGGCCCAAGATTCCCACATGGCAAGCATCTCATCGCGTTTTTCCGGGTTCGAATTTGCCAAATTGTTCATCTCGGTACGGTCGCTGGCCATGTTGTAAAGCTCCCATGGCTTTTTGTATTCCATGACAAGTTTCCAGTCGCCCCAGCGCATCGCCGCATTGCCTTCGTGTTCCCAATAGATCGGATCAACATGAACTGGGCTGTTGTTTCCGTTGAGGAGCGGTACCAGTGATTCGCCTTCGCACGCCGGTTTGTTTGCTGGATAGGTGGCCCCTGAGAGCTCGACACAGGTGGCCATGAAATCAGGCAAATATCCGGTTTGTCGTACAAATGAACCGTTGTCATTCTTAGAAATTCCTGCCGGCCAATGCGCAATCATGGGAGTACAGGCTCCCCCTTCGTGAACAAAATGTTTGTAGAGACGAAACGGAGTGTTGGAGGCATTGGCCCACGCAAGTCCCTGTCGGATTCCACTGACTGTTTCGAGGGGTGGGTCTTCGACCCAGCCGGTTTTGATTTGGCCAAGGATCCCACCTTCCTGACAGGCTCCATTATCGGAAAGAAAAAAGATCACCGTGTTTTCGTATTCATTAATCGACTTGAGGTGAGCCACAAGTTTGCCGATGTTCTGATCAATGGCATCGATGCAGCCAGCGTAAGCGGCTTGGATTTTATCCATGTCGTCACGTTTTTTCTCATCCAATGAATCCCATTTTGGACCGACGTGGGGTGCAGGGACGATGTCGTCTTTGAATAAGCCAATTTCTTTTTGTTTCGCTAAGCGGCTGTTCATTAATTCCTGCCAGCCCGCTTTGTATTTGCCACGGTACTTTTTGAAGTCCTTGATTTTTGGCTGCAGCGGCCAGTGTGGCGCGTTGTAGGCAAGATACAGAAAGAACGGATTGTCATCGGCCTTTGAGCTTTCGGAGATGTACTCGCAGGCTTGGTCGGTAAATGCGTCGGTGGCGTACCAGCCTTCTGGCGTTTCAACGGGG